>JAAURS010000330.1 GCA_012032135.1 Acaryochloridaceae cyanobacterium RU_4_10
CCCCCGAATGCGAATCATATTCGTCAGAGGGACGAGCCATAGTGCGTTATTCAAGAAAAGCACTCATCATTGTAACGCGAACTTAGATTGCGAGTGGCTTCATGTAGATGGGGTTCGATTGCGCTAAAGTATTAAGGAATGTTTAGAAACGTGATTCGATCGGTCTAGTCATTTCTTCACTGCTTGAGATTGCTTCATTATGCAATGCATTATCAATCGTCGCGCTGAATTCTCGGCCAGCCATCAATACTGGCTCCCCGAACTCTCCGAACTCAGCAATTATGAAAAATTTGGAGCGGGTGCCCGTTTCCCAGGGCACGGACATAACTACGAGTTATATGTTTCCATGCTGGGGGAATTGGACCAGTATGGGATGGTACTCAATTTATCGGATGTCAAACACGTCATTAAAAAAGAGGTGACGAGTCAACTGGATGCGTCTTACCTCAATGACAGTTGGCCGGAATTTAAAGACACTTTACCGACCACCGAAAATATTGCACGTCTGATCTGGCAACGGTTAGCCCCCCATCTACCCTTAGTCAGCATTCAACTATACGAACATCCTCGCCTGTGGGCTGAGTACAAAGGAGCTGGAATGGAAGCATATCTGACAGTTGGCACTCACTTTAGCGCAGCCCATCGGTTGGCGTTACCGGAACTCAGTTTTGAGGAAAATTCGGAAATTTACGGGAAGTGCGCGCGTCCTAATGGTCACGGACACAACTACCATTTAGAGGTGACGGTCAAGGGAGATATTCATCCCAAGACTGGAATGCTGGTGGAATTGACTGAATTGCATAAAGTGATTGAGAATGTTGTGGTTGAGCCTTTTGACCACACGTTTTTGAATAAAGACATTCCCTATTTTGCCAATGTAGTTCCTACGGCAGAAAATATTGCAGTCTACATTGCTCAGTTACTGAAAACGCCTATCCAGGAATTGGGTGCAACGATTTATCGGGTGAAATTGGTGGAAAGCCCCAATAATTCCTGTGAAATTGACTGTAGCCTTTTGGATGATGAGGTTAAGCCCGTCATTCAAGCTGAACCTGCTTTGGTACATTGATCGTCAGGAAGGCACATAGCTATCCGACTGTTCCATGAGCTGGCGAAGTTCATCGTGCTCCATTGCTTGAAGCGCCATTGAAAGTGCGATCTGAACTAGGTTGAGTCTTTCCTTTGCTTCAGCACTCAGTTCCTCGGAGGCTTCTTGAGCGCAATTCAGGATACTAGCCGTCATATTGAGATTATCAGCGGTTACGGCTAAAGCTTCGGCTAAAAGACTGGTTAACATGATGTCTCCTGGGTTGAGTTCAGTTGAGTTGATGTATTCATCATGTAATGCACGCAGAGAAATGAATACGGCAAGATTACTGAACTTTGACCGACCCATCCCAGACAAAACATCCGTATGTACTTAGAACGTCGATCGCAATTTTGTCATGCCAAGATTGGGGTTGAAGAACGGGGACATTCAGATTTTGAGTCTGCAACAGTTTTGTTTTCGGGCATAGTTGTGATAAGGATTGAGGAGCGAGTTTTTAAATCAGTATTAAAATCTGTATGAAGCCAACCATTCTTCTGTCCGTGTTTGCAACATCAATATTTGTTTATCTAGCAACAGATGTCGTGCCAGTGCGCGCCAATACAACCAATGGCAAATTTTATTGCGGGCGCAGTAAAACGTGCCCACGACGATGGCCAAAACCTCTCGCGGTCCCGTTCCAGTTATTCACTGGGTTTCAACAATTGGGGAAGACTATACGCCAGAAAATCGCTGCAAAATTGTTTCGGGTAAGTTTCAACAGTTCTATACGGATGGAACCCTGAACTACCTCACCACAGGGACCGTCAACCAGCAGCCTGTTATCTGCGCAGCTCAAAGCAACAACGGACCTTGCACGGGTGTCTTATTCACTCTCAAACCCAATAGCGATCCTGGCCGAACGTTACAGCGTTTGCTGAGTATTCGCGATCGCGCTCCTGGAGCGGTGCTTAATGAAAGTGACACCAGGATTTATATCAACATGGCAGATTTTTTAGACAAAGCACCTGCTGAAACAGAAAGTATTACACCTTCAACCAATGAGGCGATCTCTACACCCCATCAAAGTAAACCTACTCAGAGCGAACCAAAATCCTCTTCCAGTGAAACCAAGATTTGGTGATTTTTTGTTTGAAAGCTATGCTGTGCAGTATTTAAACCAGAACAATTCTCCTGAATGTGGTCTACTTGCGATCGCCCAACTCGTTTCGGAAAATTAACTCTAATGGTCCCACTGTTCTCCTGGCACGTTCGACTTGGCAGCGCCTTACTCCTCGTCGCAATGAATTTCGGAATAGCGCCTTTGCAGAGTTTCCAATCTGTTTCTGCTCAAACAAAACCTCTGCCCGTTCGAGATCGGAAGACGTCATTTCTTCTGGCGCAGTCTTCGGTTGCGGAGACAGTGGATAAAATTGCTCGACAAATTACCGTTCGGATTGATTCGACTAAAAGTGGTAATGGATCGGGGGTTATTGTTGCCAAGCAAGGCACAACTTATTATGTCCTGACCGCAGAGCACGTCGTTCCAAAGCCAGATGACTATACCCTTACCACCCCGATGGCCAGAAATACCCCGTCAGTTCTGGAACGGTCAAGAAATTAGAGGGTGTCGATCTGGCCATTTTTCAATTTTCTAGTCCAAAAACTTACTCGGTTGCGACCTTGGCCAACTACTACATCGGCATAGAAGATCGTCCATTGGCCTTTGTGTCTGGCTTTACAGGTTCAGACAATGACGCGAAGCGTCAGTTCAACGTTGGAACCGTATTTCCCACGAGCACGACAATCTTCGCGGCTCAAAATGCATACTCAATGGCCAGCGGTCGCGAACTGGTTTATACGACCTTTTCTCAGCCCGGAATGAGTGGAGGGCCAGTCCTAGACCAACAAGGACGGGTGATTGGGATCCATAATGCATCTGAGACAAAACTGGAAGCCGATGAAAGCAGTGGGGATGTTTTCCCGGTTTATTTAGGTCGCAGTCTGGGTGTCCCGATCCATACGTTTCTGGGGCTAGCATCTCAGGCACAGATCGGTTCTAAGCTTCTCAAGGTTGAGAAGACTTTGCCGCCAACGCTGAATCGTTCGGCGATTCAATCTGTATTAGATAATAGTTCACCAGAACAACCCTCTGGCAAGGACGCAACCGCGTTTGATTGGTTGAAGTATGGTAACCGCCTCTGGCGTTTGGGCCGATTTCAAGAGGCCGTATCTGCTCTAGATCGTGCCATTCAACTCAAACCTAACTTTTATCAAGCCTTTTATGTAAAGGGGTTGGCCCTTTCCGCACAAGATCGTTTCTCTGATGCGATCGCAGCGTTTGATTCAGCCGTTCGCTTTGAACCTCGCTTTTATGAAGCATGGCGGATGAAAGCTCAGATGTTGGAGCAGTTGAAGCGATATCCAGAAGCCTTAGCTGCCATTGACAAGGCGATTCAAATTCAACCCAAGGATCCGCTTTTACATTCGCTCAAAGGAGATTTACTGTTTCAGTCCAAGCAGTACAATCCGGCCAAAGCAGCCTACACTCAAGCGTTGACCCTTAAGCCTGCCTACTATACTTACATGCAACGAGGGCGATCGCAGTTTAGTGCGGGGGACTACCAAGGGGCGACTGCGGATTATGAGAAGGCGATTGAGTTACAGCCCAATGACTACTTCAGCTACATTGGCCGAGGGACCATGAATGCGGCCCTTGGTAAATCCCCAGCGGCCCTTGCCGATCTCGATAAGGCGATTACATTTATTCCAGCCGCTTCTCCCTATCAATCTTTACTGTATATGAGTCGCGGATTGGTGAAGTTTGGAGTGGGCGATTCTAATGGCGCGATCGCAGATTGGACTTCATCGATTAATGCAAACATTACGGGCAAAACCGATCCGAGTATTATTGCCCAAAGCTATACGGGACGGGCACTAGCTTACGCGCGCGCTAAAGATTTTCCTAAGGCGATCGCAGATATGGGTCAATTAATCGAACTTCAGCCCAAAAATGCTTCAGCGTTTTACAATCGCGGCGAGTTTTACATCCAAGCTGGCGATCCGCAACGGGCAATCCTGGATCTCGACCGAGCGATCGTTCTGAAGCCAGATTATGCGGACGCTATTCAGACCCGTGGGTTAGCCAAACAATCCCTCAAAGATTTTCAAGGGGCAACTGAAGATTTTAAGAAGGCCGAGGGTATGCTGAGTCAAACTATTGGCCAGGATCCCAACAACATCAATACGGCGACAGTCTACGTGCGTCGTGCCAATGCGCGTTTGGGATTGGGAAATAAACAAGGTGCGATCGCGGATATTCAAACTGTTGCAGATCTCTTTCAAAAGGCCGGGATCGCGGAAGGTGCAATGTATCAGACTGTTCAAAACATGTTGAGGATTTTGAAGCAGTGAAAAGGCTGGTTCTGCGATCGGGCAAGGTGAAAGAGATAGCCACTCTGGCTCAGCCGTCTTATTACACAGGTCTTCGATTCCGTGTCACTTCATGCCACCTCAAAGCAATTAAACAAGCAACAAAAAGCATATAGCCTGGTTCTTCCATCTGCGAGAAAACCAGCCCAAAGGTAAATACACACAGCATCAAAAACCTGGAAAATCATCTAAACAGACATATCGCCACGTCAAAATAGACAGGTAAAGATAGGCAATCAAACCCAGGGGACCATAATCTCCCCAAATCCCAGCCCATCCGAATAACGGGGAAAAGAAGCTAGACTGATTGCCCAACCAGCTTTCTCCAGCAGCAGTCCAAACAGCTTTACTGGCAGGAGATATCGTAGCCCCC
>JAAURS010000331.1 GCA_012032135.1 Acaryochloridaceae cyanobacterium RU_4_10
CCCTCAATGAACATTTACTGGAATTATTTATTGCCTTGTTTGATTTTGGACCCCAACTTTAATTAAATCCCACTCCAGCTACCAGAAGCTCCTTGACTACGGGGCTATCTCTCCCTAAAACTGTCTAATTCTGTCCGGACTATTGAAGAAGAGAACATCAAGCAAACTACCTGCTCTACTGGTATCGTAGAGCGGGTTTTTCTTTTTCGTATGAGTTGCAAATATTTTGCGGCCTCTTTGGTTACAAAGATATTAAGCCAGCCCGTAGCGCACGGACGGCAGCCTCTGTTCGATCATTAGCGCAAAGCTTTTCCAAAACATTACGAACGTGGGTTTTAACTGTGCCGACAGTAATATAAAGTCGCTCGGCAATCTCTGCATTAGTACAGCCAACCACGATGAGTTCCAAAACTTCCCGCTCTCGAGCAGTAAGGGGGTGGTTCTCAAGAATTTCCTCAAACTCAGACTCTACCGCACTAATCTCTACCGTTTTCTTACTTCCTGCTTTTTTGGTCCGGGGAAAGACTCCCGTAACTGGTGCAAAACAATACTGGCGATCGCCGGGTCGATCCAACTACTTCTACCGTGGGTTGATTTGACCGCTTCAGCCAGACGATTCATGTCCATATTCTTCATGCAATAAGAGTCAGCACCCGCACTAAACGCAGCCAGGACGCTTTCCTCATTCCCTTGCATCGTTAACATCAAGACTTGGGTTTTATCCGTTTCCCGTTCGGCCTGAAACTTCCGAAACCTCTTGGTGAGTTCAATACCGTCTATTCCAGGTAAGCCAATATCAACGATCGCCACATCAGGCTGGATCATTTCTAAAAGTTTTAAACCTTCTAGACCATTTGCTGCTTCCCCTACAACCTGAATATCTTTGTCACTCTGGAGTGTCATTTTCAGGCCAATTCGAACAACATCGTGGTCTTCAATGAGAACAACGCGAATTTCACTCATTTTTGACTCTCTAACTTTTATAACTTAAGGTTTTAGGTTTAGTATTAGAAGAATCTTCCTCCACAAAAGTTTTTAGACATAAAACCCCCTGATAGTCAATTATTAACAATAAATAGAGAGAATTTGTTCCACTGATTGGAGGAGGTATTGCATGGCAAACGCTATAAAGGTATACCTTATGATATAGAAACAATCTTTCCTTTGGGGTTAATGTCAAATTTTGTGGCCTCGAATCTTGAGATGATGGAGCCTTCTTGCGCAGATGCCAATGAGTAATGCCGATCGCGATCGTCTGGCTCTAGCGTTGGAGTCTGCCAAAATGGGATGGTGGGATTTGGACTGGGCCAGCCGTAAAACGATTTGGAGTCCTTCCCACGAGATTATTTTTGGCTACGAACCGGGCCAACCAGAACGCGACTATTTTGACTGGGAGCATCGCGTTCATCCAGGTGACTTGGAGCGCATTCATCAAGCTACCCATTACGCTAGAGACCATCACCAAGACTTAGCGATTCAGTATCGTATTATCTGGCCTGACGGCAGCCTCCGCTGGATTGATGCTCTAGGGCGTTTTTTTTTACGATGCTCAAGGACAACCTGTGCGGATGGTGGGAGTCCTCACAGATATTACGGAGCGTAAACGTTCTGAACAAGCACTGCAAGAAAGTGAAGAGAGATTTAGAGCAACGTTTGAACAAGCTGCGGTGGGCATTGCTCATGTGGGGTTAGACGGTCGCTGGCTGAAGGTCAATCAAAAGCTATGTGATATTGTCGGCTATTCCGCAGAGGAGTTGTTACAAATCACCTTTCAAGATATTACTTATCCTGAGGATTTAGAACTAGATTTAGCCAATATCCGGCAACTCTTGAACAATGAGATTCAAACCTATTCAATGGAGAAGCGCTATCTCCACAAACAAGGCTTTTTAGTTTGGATTGATTTAACGGTTTCGCTGGTGCGGGATGTTTCATCCGATCGTGAGGCTGGCTTTTCTAAACTCGGCGAACCGAAGTATTTTATTTCTGTCGTTGAAGATATTAGCGATCGCAAGCGTCTTGAAGCAGAGCGGACCCAAGCCCTTGCAATGTTACAACGCCGCAATGACGAACTCGATGCGTTTGTACATGTGGTCTCCCACGATCTCAAAGCACCTTTAAGGGCTATTTCCAATCTGTCTGAGTGGCTTGAACTGGATTTAGAAGGCCAACTCCCGCCTGAAAACCAGACTCAACTTCAACTATTGAGAACTAGAACTCAGCGTATGGCAAAAATGATTGATAGTCTCCTTGACTATTCCCGGGTGGGTCGAGCTGAAATTGCGACAGAAACAGTTGAAGTGGCCGCATTGTTAGCGGAAGTCATTGATACCCTGGATCCTCCCTCCAGCTTTACTATCCAGATTGAGTCGCAAATGCCAACGCTTAAAACCAAACGATTGTTACTGAGTCAAGTCTTTGCCAACTTGATTGGCAATGCGATCAAACACCGCGATCGACCTGAAGGGACTCTTGAAATTTCTGTACGAGAGAAAGGAGAATTTTATGAATTTGCGCTGAGGGATGATGGCCCTGGGATTGCTCCAGAAGATCGAGACAAAATTTTTACCATCTTTCAAACCTTGAAACAGTCTCAGGACAATGAGAGTAGTGGAGTGGGGTTGTGTATTGTGAAAAAGATTGTTGAAACAGAAAACGGAATCATTCGTCTAGATTCTCAATTAGGAGGAGGAACAACATTTTTCTTTACTTGGCCCAAGCACACAGCTTAGAAATGGTTAACCTATAAGTAGCTCCTTAAAGATGCCAAAGATTTTTTCGGGTCAGGCTATCATGGCTTTATGCACAAAGCTCACCGTTCGGCGTCAGGGCTACATTGTGATAGCTATACCGTTGCTGTGTCTGATAGGTACCTTGATGGCCTTTAGTTGGCTCAAATCTACAATTGATCGCGCTCAAACGTGGGTGGACCGTACAGATCGCGTGCTGATTGAAAGTAAGGAGTTGCTCATTGGATTGCTAAATGCGGAAACAGGCACGCGCGGCTACGTTCTGACCCAAAACTCCGAACTTTTAGAACCCTATTACATGGCCCAAAACTCTCTTCCTAGCCGCATCAACAAGCTAAATCAGCTCGTGGCGGACAATCCCCCGCAAAAGCAGCAGTTAGAGAAAATAAAGCAACAAACTCAAACAAGGCTGACGTCCCTAGCCGCGTTGATCGGTCAAGTGAATCGTTCCGATTTAAAGTCTTTGCAGGCAAGCCCTCTCAATCCGTTTATCTTGCAGGGCAGTGTTGAGATGGATAACCTGCGGTCTAGCCTGACTCAGTTTGAGCGTGAAGAACAGCGTTTGCTACAAAAGCACCAAAACGTCGTAAATCAGCAGCGGGATAGGACCGATCTAGCTCTCTGGGTTGCAGTTGGTATTAGCATGTTGGGGTCAGCTATTGCGCTCACACTTTTTAGCCAGCTCGAACGAAATTTACGGCACCGTGAAAAAAAGCTGATTGAAAGCAGAACATTGCTTCAAGCGGTTGTTTCCAGTGTGGTAGATGGAGTGGTCATCTTAGATGAAAAGGGTGACATTGAAGCTTTTAATGCAGCGGCTGAGGCAATGTTTGGCTATGAGCCCTCTGAGGTCATCGGTCAAAATATATCGATTTTACTGGCAGATCCTTTAACAGAAGATTGCGATGCCGATGAAAACCAAACGATGGCCGATTTGCTCAATATAGGGCACCGTTGGCAAACCCTGGGCTGTCATAAAGTAAAAGGTTCCTTTCCCATCGAACTCTCTGTCAGCCAGTTCGATCTGACTGACAATAATCAGGCGATCGCGATTGTACGGGACATTACTGAACGGCAGCAAGCAGAGTCTAAACTTCAGGAGCGTGCAAACGAATTATCGCAGCTCAATTTTTCATTATCCGCCCTCAATACCTTATTGCAAGATCGCAATCGAGAGCTGGACCAATTTGCCTACGTGGCCTCTCACGATCTTAAAGCTCCACTCCGGGCTATCTCCAATCTTTCTGAATGGATTGAAGAAGATCTGAGCGGCCAACTCTCTCCAGAAAATCAAGTCCAGATGCATCTCCTGCGATCGAGGGTGTATCGAATGAATTCCCTAATTGATGGGCTGCTGGAATATTCCCGTGTGGGCCGATGGAAAATGCAACCTGAAAGGGTTGATGTACGGGCATTACTGATAGAAATCATTGAGATGCTCTCTCCGCCTCCCAGTTTTAGAATTGAAATTGGATCGGGGATGCCTGTGTTTGTGACTCGGCAGACTCTCCTCAGGCAAGTCTTCAGCAATCTGATCGATAATGCCATCGAGCACAATTTTCGTCAGGCTGGAACGATCCACATCTCTGTGGAGGACCGAGATACCTGGTACGAGTTCGCCGTAAAGGATGATGGCCAAGGCATAGACCCTCAATATCACGAGAAAATTTTTGTCATTTTCCAAACCCTGCAAGCCCGTGACATTCATGAAAGTACAGGTGTGGGTCTTGCCATTGTCAAAAAAATCATTGAAGCTGAGGGTGGCACAATTCGTGTAGACTCTCAACCTGGCGCAGGTGCAACATTTCACTTTACGTGGCCAAAATCTCCCATTCGGTAGAGTTTTAGGGAATATAAATCTACTACTTTAAAAAGATATGTTTGTTGTTCCCTCTATCTTTTAGAAGCTACCGTATACACAAATCTCGATTTAAGTCTAAAATCGTTGCGCTTGGCCCTTTAGCCCCCTAAATTGGCCTACGGTGTACACACAAGTTGAATTTACAGCGCCCATCCTGCATGACCCCCCTTAATCCCCCCTTCGCCAAGGGG
>JAAURS010000332.1 GCA_012032135.1 Acaryochloridaceae cyanobacterium RU_4_10
AGGTTTTGGGATGAGGAAGTTGGGGAAGTTGGGGGAGGGGGAGTTGTTCTAAACGATCGCTGTTGTGTCCATTTTGGGTAGGAGGCCGTTCGATGGTCTGCAATTTGCTATGACCGTTCGATCCAGAGGAATCCTGAATAGTGGCAGTATTCATCATTTGTTGGGCAACGTTCATTTGCATTTCGATCAGTTGCCCCATCTGGCGTAATGAGTCCTGTCGCATTTGTAAAAAACTGCTGTGGGGTTGGACTTTGAAGGGGGCTCTCGCTCGATCGAGATCGAGCGGGGGGTTAGTTCTCTCAATCGAGTGGGTGGGGTTTGATTTTGCAGGAGCTGTGGCAGCCAATTCTGGGGTATTCATGGGTACAGCCTTGGGAGAGGTTCTTGCTGCTTGGACAGGAATGGGTTTGGGTGCAAATTTATTTCGGTTTGCTGGGGTTAAAATCTTGCGGTGGACCGAGTTTCCACCTAGGGAGATGGTAGTCACTAATGCTTTCTGAGGATCTGAAGTTGTGGAGGGTTGTTCGTATAAGGGAGATAGATCCAGTTCGACGCGATGGCTTATTAATTTTGCTAGGGCTCTAAGAACGGAAGTATGGTCGTCAACACCTCTGGTGTTAAAAGCGATCGCCATGTGTTCTCTCTCTTTCAACGTTTCGCCAATCCAACGGGTGCAGGTTCCGGCGGGACCTAATTCGATGAAAATCCTGGCACCATCGGCATAGACTTGGTCGATCAGATGCGGAAAATCTAGAGGCTGGCAAAGGGCGTTGGCAATGTTGTTGGCAATTGTGGAAGTGCTGAGACTTATCCGGCCATAATTCGCTGCCGAATAAAAATCGATCGGTGACTCGGATTGAACGGGTAACGTAAACCAGTCAGTGAGTTCGTTGAGTTCGGAACGCATGGCTTCACAATGCAGCACATGCTTGGAAGGAGCAGGGAAATAGTCACACTGCAACTGTTCGATCGTGCGCTGACAGGCTTGCTTGTCGCCTGCAATGACCACCTCTGTGGGGGTGTTGATATGGGTCAGATAAACGCGAGATTCTTGCCCGAGACAATCCTTAACGCGATCGGGTTCGCTTAAAAGAACATAGGTTCCCCATAGGTCATTTTTTGTAGGAGCTTGGGTTAGACCCCAGAATTCACGTACTGCTTCTATGGGGCCGGATAATCGGGTTTTGAAGAGATTAGAGTGGTGTAAATGTCCGGCCAGTTCATCGGCACTCGTCCATACCTTTAAGGCATACATCATGCTGAATTCGCCCAGGCTATAGCCAAATGCCGCTTGAGGCTGAACCTTAAAGTATTCTTGTAGGATAGAGGTGAAGACAACCGCAGATCCCGTCCCAAAGAGCAACATTGTGGTGGCGTCGTCTTGGAGTTGAGTTTCTAGTTTTTCGAGTTTGCGAGGGGATAGTTTCTCCAAACTTCTAGGGTAGATTCTTGAAGTTGCAACATCCAACAGTCCCCTCAGTCGATCGCTGTCCGTAAAGACGGAGAGCGAGTCCATAATGCGTGGAAACAAACGATTGGTATCGTAGTTCAACCCAATGTAGGAGGTAAATGCACCGGGATAGACAAAGGCGACGCCACCTTTTTGTCCCTGAGGCTTAGCCGTAAAGTAGCTTCCTACTGGGGTTTTCCAGTCGCTCTGTTGCTCGAAGGCATTGGGGATTCCTGTTTGTGCCCGTTGAATTTCTTTGCAGAGTTCTTCCTTGTTTTGACCTGCGATCGCCAAGGCATAGGGTGCTTTAGGCTTTTTCTGAAATTCGGAAAAGACCTGAGCCGCAGCGTTTGGAAGTGAGACAGCACCCTCAATCGTCGTTTGTAACGTATTGAGTTGAGCGAGTAAATCGCTTAGATCGATGGCAGCTACAGGGAATAGGTAAAAAGGCGTTTGCTCTAAATAGCGGCTGCGGAGGTCTTTTGGGCTGGGCTCTTCAGATAAAATCAGATGGGCGTAGCTGCGATCTAGCCCTAGACTGTTAATAGCAGCAATGCGACGAGACACGGTTTCTGGGGCAAACCAAAGGTGGGATTTGGTGGGAATATAAAATGGACTTTCTTGCAACACGTCAAGGGATTTAGGGCCAGTCCATTGAGGGGTTGTGGGGAGGTACTGATGGTGCAAACAGAGTGCTGTTTTGATCAAGCTAGCCATTCCCGATGCCGCATGGGTATGACCGATATTGGCTTTGATACTTCCGATCGCGCAACTGGGTCGTTCTCGATCGGTTCGGTAGGCTTGAGTTAAACCCTGAATTTCGGCGCTGTCTTCTGCTTCCATCCCGCTACCAAAGACCTCCAGATACCCGATCGTTTCAGGCTTAACTTCAGCTTGGCTCAAGGCTTGCCGACAAGCTTGTTCGATAGCGGTGGCGCTGGGCTGTGTTGGGACTGTTTCGCGATCGCTAGCGGTAGAACGATCCTGAACGAGACTCACGCTATCAATAACAGCATAGATCCGGTCTTTGGCTTGACGAGCCGTATCGAGTCGTTTGAGGACCACAGCCCCTGCACCTTCTCCCACGGTAGGACCATTGACTTTGCGATCGAAGGACAGGGTCTGAGTCCCTACAGTGAGGGGTGCGATCGCCTGACCCAGTAAAACTGTTTCAAGTCCTCCAGCCAAATCTACAGCCCCCACCACTACCGCATCAAGATCGGGGTCGGCGAGGAGCAACTGGGCAACTTCGAGAGCCTTAAAAACGGAGTTTTCTTCTGCCGACAAAGTCATAGCTGGACCTATGAAATCCCAATGAGCTGCAATCCGACTTGCAGCAAGATTGCCAGAGACATGGCTCAACGCAAGATTCGTTTTTATCGGTGGGTGCAAACTATCGGAAGCGATCGCAGTTAATTCGGCGATTTGTTCTGTCGGCAATCCGAGTTCGGCTTGATGAAGCCCCTCTTGAATTTGCCAGGATAGGTCAGAGCGCGATCGCCATTGATGAATTGAAAGATCCGATCGCATCGCCACGATCGCGGCTACATTTTTCCCAGGCTCCAAACCAGCATCCTGTAGCGCGCGGTCTGCTACCTTTAACATCAAAAGCTGCTGTGGGCTGGGTCGATCTGAGGCATCGGGCGGAATTTTGAACCCAAAGGAGTCAATATCAAAGTCCTTAATATAGGCTCCCGTAGGAGCTTGTTCTAGCAATCCATAGTGGTTGAGGACAGGGGTGAGTTCGTCAACTCCTTGCCAACGCTCTTCGGGCAAAGGAATAAAAGACTGCTTGCCTTGGTGAATGGAACGCTCAAAGGCATCTAGACCATTGCAGTTTCCAAAATAGGCATCCATCCCTACAATCGCTAGTTTTGAGAGCTGACTGCGATCGGGCTCGGACGGGTTCGAGATTGCGGTCTGTTTGTCCTGTTCGAGAATCAGATGGGAGTTAGTCCCGCCGAATCCAAAAGCACTAATCGCGGCACGTTTGATATGGGATTGACGGGGCCAAGGCGTGGCCTCCCGCACAATGTTCTCCGTACCCAGACCGTTTTTGCAGTGCTGAGCGGTTCTCGCACGCCAATGGTAGGAGGAATCACCCCACGCTCCATGCTCAAGATCGCTTTGAGCAAGCTCGGCATTCCTGCCGCCACGAGCAAGTGGCCCAAGTTCGATTTTACGGAACCCATGAGGGGAGTGGCAGGGCTGAAAAATGTCTCCATTGAATTGAGTTCGGTGCGATCGCCCAAGGGTGTCCCCGTCGCATGACACTCAACATAGTCAATGTCTTGGGGTGAAAGCCCCGCGCTGCGATACGCTCGCTCAAAGGCTAAAAGCTGGCCTTTGGGATTAGGGCTGAAGAAGTGCTTGCCTTTTCCATCGTTCGACAAACCAATTCCTGCAATCGTGGCATAAATGCGATCGCCATCTCTGACGGCATCACTGTGGCGCTTCAAGACGACAATGCCTGCACCTTCCCCCGTGAGCAACCCGTCAGAGGAGCGATCGAGAGGCCGACTGATTCCGTCTTCTGGGTAGGCTTGAAACAGAGAAAATGCATTATGAACGATCCACGGATCGCCACCACTGACAGCCCCAGCCAGCATCAAGTCTGCCTTCCCAGACCGTAAATAGTCACTGGCAAGTTGAAGGGCAAAAATTGAAGAGGCACAAGCGGCATCAAAGGTAAAGTTAACGCCAGACAACCCCAACCCTCGAGCGACAATAGCCGATACGTAACTGCTCCCCAAACGGTTGAGCCTAGAAACTTCCTCGGACGAATCCAAAGACGGCAGATCGAAATCAGGTTGCTGTAATAGGTCCTGTAGCGCCAGATCGATGCTCCGTTTGTAGATTGGGGCTACCAACTGGTGAGAGCGTTGAGTGGGAATTGAGAGGCTACCTAAATGACACCGCAGTTGGCCAAAGTCTCGCTCTTTCCCAAATACTGACTGTCGCGCAAGGCTTGTCGGGCAACGTAGAGCGACCATTGATAAATCCGATCCAACTCAGTTAGCAGTGTAGGGGAAAGATGATATCCCGCAGGGTCAAACTGGAAGCCATTGATATAACCACCCCGCTTGCAATAGTATTTTCCCGGTTCAACTGCTTTTCCGCTTTTCCCATCATAAAAGAGGTCGGGATCTACCCCCATCTGCGATCGAGTTGCAAGGGAAGTAGAATCTTTCTCTGCCATGAGATTATCCCAAAATTGCTCGACAGTTTGGGCGTCAGGGAACAGACAAGATAAACCAATAATCGCTATTTTTTCCATTTTATAAAAATTTTAGATGATATTTTGTTGCATACGGAGTTAGACGATTTTCGGGAAAAAGTACTACAGA
>JAAURS010000333.1 GCA_012032135.1 Acaryochloridaceae cyanobacterium RU_4_10
AGCAATCGTAAGGCTTCTCGCAGGCCATAGTACAAATTAATTGGTGCGGTGTGGTGATACATGCGCTCAGGTCCCCAGTATTTGCCCAGCAGGTTCATATCCAAATACCAATTCGCCACCTTACCAGGCCGCTGCTGGAGTTTTTCCATCGCACGAGCGTTAATCGTAAAGGGAGACGCCCCTGGAGAGCACCCCAGACCCTTCTGGCTGCAACTATAGGCCAAATCTACGCCCCATTGGTCTAAATAAATTGGCACGCCACCCAAACTCGTGACTGTATCCAGCAACAACAAGCAATCGAATTCTCGACACAGATCTCCCACCCCATCCATCGGCTGACGCGCACCCGTTGAAGTTTCCGCATGAACCAGCGCCAAAATCCGAGGGCGATGGGTTTCCATTGCAGTCCTCAGTTCTGCCAATGAAAACACTTGACCCCAAGGTTTCGTAATGGTAGAGACTTCAGCGCCATAGCGCCCCGCCATATCCACCAGACGGTTGCCAAAATATCCTGATACCCCCACCAAAACGCGATCGCCCACTTCAACTGAATTTGCGATGGTTGCCTCCATGGCTGCCGTTCCCGTGCCGCTAACTGCGATCGTGAGTGGATTTTGGGTCTGCCACACGTAACGCAGTAAGGATTGAATTTCATCCATCAGGATTAGGAAAGCGGGGTCGAGGTGCCCCACTGGATTGGCACTCATAGCCTGAAGGACGATCGGATTGGCATTGGAGGGACCAGGTCCCAACAACAACCGATCGGGCATGGACAGCGGTGAGAGGGTTTGGAACTGAGGGGATATGAGGGTTTGCATGTCTGTTTTAAGGGGCAAACAATAGGGTTTCTTTAAGAGTTTTATCGTCTCAGTGGGTATCTATTTCTCAAAATCCCACGTTTCTTGAATGAACGGATTAGAATCAAAAGGCTTAAGGTATTGAATCGGCTTTTATACCAAATTTACTTATCATGGCTACACATCTAAATCCCCCTTAAAAAGGGGGACTAAGACCATTCCCCCCTTTTTAAGGGGGGCTAGGGGGGATCTAATCTGTAGTGCAGTTTTACAGGATTGGTATTAGGTCGCCTTTTTAAAGGACGCATGACCATGTGCCCCTACAGAATTTAATAAATCCAGCCGAAAACGTTTTATCCCTCCTTATTCGTAGTTTTTTCAATCGTGCAAGCCGTTATTATCGAACTGCCCAACCCCGACAGTGCTATGGCCCTAGCGGGCGCACAAGAATCAAACCTCAAAACCCTGTCTCAACAAACTGGGGCCAAGCTGCTGCTGCGCGGGCAAGAACTCAACATCTCCGGCACGGAAGCCCAAGTCAACCGTGCGCGGCAAATGATTAGCCTGCTCAAAGACTTTTGGCATGAAGGCCGCCCCATTTCCGATGTTGATATCTTGGCGGTCAGTCAAGCCCTCAACACCCATCAAGAAGATGAATGGAAAGCCCTACAAGATGATGTCATTGTCCGCACTCGTCGCGGGGAATCGATTCGGGCCAGGACCTTTCGCCAGCGGCAATATATCAAAGCAATCCGCCAACATGCCATTACCTTTGGCATTGGCCCTGCGGGAACGGGCAAAACCTTTTTAGCTGCACTCCTAGCCGTCAAAGCGCTTCTGGATAACGAATACGAACGCCTGATTTTGACCCGACCCGCCGTTGAAGCAGGGGAAAAGCTAGGCTTTCTTCCAGGCGACCTCCAGCAAAAAGTAAACCCCTACCTCAGACCCCTCTACGATGCCCTCTACGAACTGATCGAACCCGATCGCATTACATCACTCATGGAGCGCGGTGTCATTGAAGTTGCGCCCCTGGCCTATATGCGAGGCCGCACTCTCAACAATGCCTTTGTGATTCTGGATGAGGCTCAAAACACCACCCCCGCCCAAATGAAAATGATGCTGACCCGGATTGGGATGAAATCTCGCATGGTGGTGACGGGCGACCTCACCCAAACCGACCTGCTACCCAATCAGCCTTCAGGATTGGCGATCGCCCGTAAAATCCTAGAGCCCGTTGAGGGGATTTCCTTTTGCTACTTGGCAAAGGGTGATATTGTGCGCCATCCCCTCGTTGAGAAAATCATTGATGCTTACGAGCGCTACGAAACCGTGAATTAAACTTTGAAGCTTTTAAATGTCCAAAGGATGAATTCGCTTGGCAATTCACCCTTTGACTTTACGGGCTATGTAGAGCAACGAACCATTTTTAAGTTGCGCTCATTGTGAGAAGAGAAAGGGTCCCTTCGGCACTAGCAGCATCCATACCCCTCAATGCTGGTTTGGTTTAGGCCTGCTAATTTGCGTGTTGCCCTTTCGGAGCAAGTTGCCATTTCGGGGACCACGTGGGCCATTGCGGGGGGTATGACAGCCCAATCAACTCATTCAATATAACTATTGGCTCAAGCCTTTCCCCACCGTAAATCCACGGAACTTTGTTACTACGGACACATTTTCTTTTTCAGTATTTTTACTGAGGACACTTAGATGGGTGATAGAATTTAAGGCACGATTAGACTGATGCATGTCCTCAAATGCCCTGACACCAATCTTTTTCGGCAATAGAAATCTGTGGAGTGGATTCAACATCAGTCTTGTATGGTAAAACAGCGAGTTTTGTCTGGGGTACAACCCACCGGAAGCTTACATTTAGGGAATTATCTGGGTGCGATTCGCACATGGGTCGGTGAACAGTACGACTTTGAAAATTATTTCTTTATTGCCGATCTCCACGCCATCACAGTGCCCCACGATCCCAAAGCACTGGCTGAGAATACGTTTACCCTAGCAGCAATGTACTTGGCCTGTGGTTTAGACATCCAGCACACGACTATTTTTGTACAGTCACACATCAGCGCCCATGCGGAGTTGGCCTGGATGTTTAACTGCATCACTCCGTTAAACTGGCTGGAACGAATGATCCAGTTTAAGGAAAAAGCAGTCAAACAAGGGGAAAATGTCAGCATTGGGTTGCTAGACTATCCTGTTTTGCAGGCTGCAGATATTTTGCTGTATCAAGCGGATTTAGTACCTGTAGGAGAGGACCAAAAGCAGCATCTAGAACTCACCCGCGATATTGCGGCTCGGTTTAATTTTCAGTTTGGTTTGCCCGAACAGCCCATTCTTAAAGTTCCAGAACCATTGATTAGGGCTGAAGGGGCTAGAGTGATGAGTTTGACGGATGGCACTAAGAAGATGTCGAAGTCCGATCCGTCTGAGCAAAGCCGGATAAATTTACTGGACTCGCCCGATGAGATTCGCAATAAAATTAAGCGCTGCAAAACGGACCCCACTCGTGGATTGGCCTTTGACGATTCGGCTCGGCCTGAGTGTCACAATTTATTGACGCTTTATCAGTTGCTGTCGGGCCAATCGAAAGAGGCAGTGGCGGCGGAATGTGCCCAGATGGGTTGGGGACAGTTTAAGCCTTTGTTCGCGGAGGCAACGATTGAGGCTCTGAGGCCCATTCAAGAGCGCTACCATGCTTTGATGGACGATCGCGCTCAGGTGGAGGCGGTTTTGCGTCAGGGGAAGGAGGCTGCGGAAGAAGTAGCGCAGCAAACGTTACAAGCGGTCAAGGATGCATTAGGCTTTTCGCGATCGCTATAGTTCTGGCAGACGTACAGTCGCAGAGGAGATGGATCGCAGGAGGTTAGATCGTGCTTGCTGCTCGAGCCGCTCTTGGAAATAGGTTGTGCTGTAGATGAAAGGTCGCGCTAGAAATCGCTCTAGAATTTGTCTGCGGGCTTTACAAAACTGGTCCTCTGGCACCCAGTGATATTCTTGCCGCACTTGTTTTTCGTAGAGATCGAATCGCGTTTCAGAGGCACCTAGAATTGCAAGGTCAATATCTACCAGAATTTTGGCGTCTGGGGTCTGGGGGATAGTATCGTGTTGGGTTGCTAAGATCAGCGATCGCAGTCGTTCGCAAACTTCAGTACTTAAGCCAAGCCCCTGTGCTATCTGAACTGCCCATCGCGCGCTGAGTGCTTCATTGTCGTGTTGGTGTGAGTCGTATACGACATCATGAAACCAAAGTGCAATCTCAACTTCGGCGCTGTTATGGCAGAGCGATCGTACGCTGGACAGGTGTTCCAAACATTCTGCTAGGTGTTGAAGGGTATGGTAGCTTCTGTGAGGTTCGCTGTATCGATCGATGAGCTGTTTGTAGATAGATGGATGAGGAGTTGTGCCGCTAAGTTCGGACCAGCTTCGATTCCAGTTTGTAAGACTGAGGTTGGGTTCAATCATCGGACTTGGCTTAGGGGGTTTCTGGGAAAAAGCTTGCCGCTGGCTTCGGCTGCTTCGGCTACGCTCGGCACAAGTCCGCTCAGCCAGCTAGATGTTGCGCTTAGCCAGCTAGATATTTAGATTGCTTTCTGCGGTGCCTTTGGTGATGTATGGGATTGCTGCTTCTGCGTCTACTTTAATGCCAAATTCAAGAGTGACTTTATCCACATTGGCGACCTTAACTGATTCTAAGTTCTTTTGTGCAAAAAATCCTGACTTTTCCTGATTATTTTTCATCTATGCATTTTATTTTTGCGATCATAAAATCTAAATTAAAGATTATTCTTGTTTCAGAGAGTGTATAAGACACAATATATAAATTTCAGTGAGATTGCCCTTAGTGGTGCAGAAAAGTCTTGAACATCTTGTTATGAGGTCAACAGTAGTATAGGGAGGCATTGTATGGGATGCTCAAGTTCCTAAATCGAAAGCAAACCCATGACAATACCTCTGCTCTATCGT
>JAAURS010000334.1 GCA_012032135.1 Acaryochloridaceae cyanobacterium RU_4_10
GCTAATCAAGTTCGCAAAGATCTCTCAGATCTAGCGCCCGAATATCTAGACGTTGAGGTCTACCTCAGGGTTATTGCCAAAGGTGAACTAAAGGATGGCGATCGTATTCTCTTTCAAAGTGACCAGGCCCGAATCCTCAAAGATCCCGACCAGGTTCAGCAGTATATCGAACAGGTGAAGGCGAAAGTACCCGCGTATCTTCGGCATCGACGCGAACTGGCGAAAGCACAGGCGGTAGAACGAGCAAAGGCTCAAAAGCAAGTACAGCAGCCCGTCTATGACCGAGCGAGTTACGAGAAGCTAGCGCAGCAGGTCAAAAATCAGCTATTCGATATCCCCTCTAAGCAATTCGATGCGTTTGTCTTTAAGTTGGCCCAAGCGAAAGGATTAGATGGCGATCGTATTCTCGCTCAAAGCGATATGGCACAGAAATTCAGGAACACCGAAGCAGTGGCAAGATATATCGGGCAAATGAAGCAACTTGCAAATCGCTTAGATTGGGTCCCAGGCGCTGACGTTTCTAGCGCCCAGCGTCAGCTCAATGAGAGAGCGCTGAAGTCTTGCGTCTGGTTGACTGAGACTTATGGAGAGAAACAAAATGATGGATGGACGGTATTTGAAGGCAATCAATTCAGCTATCATGCTAAGGAGGGCGAGTATAAAATTTACTCTCGCGCCCAACAGCGAAACGTCTTAGTGTTTGGGAATAACCGTTTAGTTAGCGCTTTGTCACTCAAAGAAGTTGAGAAGCTTGAGCTGTCTGTGGAAAAAGGAAAAACGATGATTGCTGAGACACAGCAGGCTCAGATTAAGGCAAAAGAGCTTAAAAAAGAAAGAGGACCGAGGCGGTAACCTCTAAACGAAAAGTAAGCGTTAAAATATATGGCGGACAATCTTACATAAGCCCAAACCAATCATAGGGAGTATCAAAATGTTGACAAATCCTTTTGTAATTACAGGTGTTAGTCCAGATTTTGTTGAATTTGACGAAGATGAAGAAGTAGAGGAATTGCAGTCAGCCAAAGAATGGCTGAAAGAGTATTCGACATATGCTGGACCAAAATCATTTCCCTTGACACTAGAACAAGTCAGAGAAGCGGTCACAGATGAATTCCCAGAACTGATAGAAGCCAAATTAGGTTTAGATGAGTTGCTAGACAAAATCGGAATTCATTTTGTTGGCGACTATCGTGAATTTATTATTGCTTGGTATGGGGTAATAGGTGAAGAGAATGCAAATGTTTTGCTAGAAAAATATCAACAGTTATCCTATTTAAATATCAGAAAGAAGCTAGGCATTGATTATCTCTGGATTTTGAAACTAGATTCAAATTTTGGATACTCTGCTAATGCTATTTTTTGAGTGTATTGTGGAATTCGGTGAACTTGAAGAAAAGCCAGAATGTTGTGTCATGAGTCTATAAATCATGACACAGACATTGAACGGTTTTGAGCTTGAAGAATGGGTTAAGAATTTTGGTAGAAAACAGGAATCTTGGACGAAAAGCATTTAATATTGATCAAACTATTGTTCTGTTCAATAACAAGCTAAATCAAAGGTTAAGTTGGTCAAGGAATGAAATCAATAAAATCTTCATAGATGGCGACAAGTGGCTTGACCAAGTAATAAATAATCAGCCCATCAAGGGAGTGTCAGAACAAGTCAAAAATGACTTTATCAATAAATTAGCCGACTTAGTAATGGCTACTGATTTAGTAGTTCAGATTAAAAATAGTGCTGGCAAGAATGTAAAGATAGCGATTGATGTAACTTCAAATAAAACAGAATTAGAAGACAAACTCAGGAAAATCAAAGGCTATCCTACGAAGAATATGGTTAGCAAGGCTAACAAGAATATTCCTGAAGTGAGGACACAAATTGGAATAGATAAACATTTAATCCTTTTGCTTAATAACACAAAAAATTTACTTCCTTCTCACGAAACCTTACTGAATGCTATATATTCCTTTGCAGAATCGCCCTCTGTGACTAGAGCAACAGACCTCACGAACCTTGAACCCAAAGACAGATACAACTGGCGGGTAGAGTATGAGGCAGACCCTGAACGGATGTGGAAAAAATATAGCCAGAGTTTCAATACAAAGCCCTCTGCATTACTAAGTCTTGAAGCTGCAAAACATGCCCTCAGGGAAAATCATACGCCCAAGGCGGTCCTCAACATGCTCACACAGGAGCCGCAGTATCGCGAATATCTTCGCAGAGACGGCGGCGATCGCACCAGAGCCGATACTCACGCTCAAGGAATGCTTGCCAAAGCCCAGGCTGAACTAGAGTTGGCAAGGGTCAATGATGCGGGTGCGATCGCGCAGGTGATTCAGATGGTGCTCGATAAGTACGGGGAGCCGAAGGAAGACGGCAGCATTGAATTTTTAGGTAACACGCTAAAGTTTTCAGCCACTGAATCGGAAATGTTGGTCCAAGACATCAAATCCGGTGCTATCACTTTCCATATTAAAGATGGGCAACTCTTGAAGTACAACCCCAACTCCGATCTCAGGGCCAAGATGAATGCTATCAAGAAAACGATACTAGAGACACCAGAGCAAGAGCAAAATCCTGGTAAACAGCGATCGGTTAGAAAAGGACGCTAAGATTGTCGTAGGGTATGCAAAGGTCAGGTCTGAATGGCGAACAGCTCAACCGTATCGGGACTTATAGCAGAAGCAACTTCAAGAGAAGTCAATTTATGTCCGGTTATAATCCCTGAAACGAATCCAGGACACTACATCTCTTTCAAACATGCGCTCAACCTTCGATTCGCTGATGAAGATACGGGAGATTGGCATTTCCAATCAGCCTTTTTTAATCGAGCAGATTATCCTTCTAGGAATCGTTCAATCCCATTGGCGGGTGAGGGTGAAACAGTGAATACAGTACCCTCTCTAGGAACAAGGGGTGTGCGCGACATGGCTGAGGTTCTGATACAGGAACAGATCCCAATCCTCCCCAATCAATCAGTCTATGTAGCGAATCACTATAGAGCTATTGCAGATCTAGCCATGATGGATCTACAGGAGGGAAAAATGCCAATCTGTGTGACAAACCAGGCTATCAACAGTTGGCTAGATACACCTGAGCAAATCGAACATCTCAAGCAGTATTATCTTGAACCAATAGCAAATCAACTGTCGGGTCAAGCTTTAAGGGTTTTTAAAGAATGGATTCTAACCGTGAGCTTCGTTTGAACCCTTCAAACAACTGTTCGATGTTACGCTAGCTATAGCCTCTCTCTAAGGCCGTTCTATGACTGCTGTAACACTGAATCTCGATGCCGTCACAACCCTGACTCATGAGCAGTTTTGGGAGCTTTCTTTGAGCAACCGCGATGTCCAACTTGAACTCACCGCACAAGGGAAATTGATTGTTATGCCGCCAACGGGTTGGGAATCGGGGAAGCGTAATGCAAACTTAACAACAGACCTCAATATTTGGAACCGCAAATCTAACACGGGAGTTGTATTCGATTCCTCTACAGGCTTTATCCTCCCCAACGGTGCCATCCGATCGCCTGATGCGTCTTGGGTCAAGCAAGACCGATTGGATGCTCTAAGCCCTAAGCCTGAAGGATTCTTACCCCTTGCGCCTGACTTTGTGATTGAGTTGCGCTCTGCCAGCGATTCAGCGAAAGATCTACGGGACAAGATGAAAGAGTATATGGACAATGGCGTTCGCTTGGGCTGGTTCCTGAATGCGAAAGACAAAGAAGTTGAAGTCTATGGATCGGGGAAAGAAGTCGAGGTATTGCGATCTCCCACTAGTTTGTCAGGTGAAGGTGTGTTGCCTGGTTTTGTACTGGATTTGAAAGGAGTTCTGTATTAGCGAAAAGCTCTAAGCCTCGCAGTCTCTTCCGAGACAACAGGATTGTTTATGATTTTATCGAGTTTGAGTTTGGATTCTTTTGCAGATTCAGCTAAAGCCTTTTTTGCCTATCTTTAGCAATCGCTTCTTGCCGTATTTTCTCTTGCTTCTGAAATCGCTCGTAACGGTCTAATACCGCTGCATTACGGGCTTCAATCTTTACCTGTTCGGATGTTTTACCCATCATATGATCGACGATTGGTTTTGGCACAATGTACATGAACAGACCCAGACTGAAAAAGAAAACAGTGCTGACAATAGAAACGCCAACCAAAAACTTTAAAAACAGCTTGAGTAAGAGAAAATCGACGTAATCGTAATACGGCACCGTGAAAACGATAATTGGTCTGTTATCGTCGTTCATTGACTGTCTTGCCTCCCCAAAAGTCTTTCAAATGCGGCAACTCTATCAACCCTAAACACTGAATTATCATCGCTTGCCGCTTTCATCTCATGTCGGGAATGAAGCCGAATCGATGCAATTTGTTCGGGATTGGCGAGGTTTGCTGGCATGAATAATGTTCGTTGTTGAAGTAAATCTTCCACTGTTATTTGACGAGCCTGACCCCGCTCAAAGGCGTCAATTGCAGCCTTATGAACTGCCTTTGCGATTTCATCGGGGGTACATTCGTTGTACTCCGAGATGATTTTTTTCCAACCGTAAACATCCCACTCTGGAATGGTACCGCAGAATCGGTTGAGATGCACCCGAAAGATCTCGTAACGCGATCCTTCATGGGGTAAATCTACATTGAATTTCCAATCGAAACGACGCTTTAATTCAGGCGGCAATTGAACGATCCGGTTACAAGTGACAATCGTAAAGACTTTTGAACGATGCTCCTGCAACCAAGTTAATAGGTGCCCTGCAATTCGCTTCTCTGCACC
>JAAURS010000335.1 GCA_012032135.1 Acaryochloridaceae cyanobacterium RU_4_10
TTTGCATTAGCAGGGATGGCATTTTTTTAGTGCCGTGACGAGAGTCCCCATTACGTCCATTGTGATCGTGTTTGAAATGACAATGGACTTCAACTTAGTACTGCCCTTGATGATGGGATCGGGTATTTCCTATGTCGTTGCGGAAACGCTCTCGCCTGGGTCGCTCTACGATCGCCTATTGGAATGGAAAGGGATTCATCTAGAAAAAGATCCCACGGCAGAAGGGGTATGGGCCAGCCTCAAAGCTGCCGATATTATGAAAACTCGTGTTGAAACCTTGCCGAGCCGGATCGGTGTCAATGAAGCGATTCAGGCGTTTTCCCAATCTTCCCATCGCACGTTTCCCATTATGGAAGCGGGCAAGTTAGTGGGGATTTTAACTCAAAGCGACTTAGCAAGCATCGCCCAGCGACGGTTAGGAGGGGAAACCGCACTGAGGGAAATCATGACACCGGAACCAATAACGGTCGCGCCGACTCAGACCTTAACCCATGTGCTCTATCTTTTGAACCATTACAGTCTCAACTGTTTACCCGTCACAGAGGGGCGCAGGTTGGTAGGGGTCATCACCCGCAGCGATATTATCCGAGCTGAAGCCGCAAGTTTGACGGGAGGGATTGAGCGGCTTGTGCCAAAACCCGATCCTTCTTTTCTCGTGTATCAGTCTCGGATGCCGGAAATCGGTCAAGGACGGTTACTGGTGCCCTTGAGTAATCCGCAAACGGCTGACGTTCTGCTACAATTTGCCGCTACCATGGCACAGAATAAAAACTACGAACTGGAATGTCTGCAAATTATTATCGTGCCGCGCCATAGCAAGCCCTCTGAATCCCCTGTCGATCTGGGTGTCAGTCGTCAGATTTCAGACCATGCGATCGCCTTAGGGCAAACCTTGAACATTTCGGTTCACACGCAAGTCAGAGCGGCTCATGATGTTGCGCAAGCAATTTTGGACACCATCAAAGAACGCCATATCGATCTGACCTTAATGGGCTGGAAAGGCAGTACGTCTTCCCCCGGACGTATTTTTGGAGATACGGTGGATACGCTGATTCGGCAAGCAGCTTGCGATGTTGTTTTGATCAAGCTGGGTCAAGGACTAGGGGCCAAGTTTCTCACGGGCAACACGTTGACATCTCAATCTTCTTTTCAAACGTTGGTGCGACTCATTCAACTCAAGCGCTGGTTGGTTCCCATTGCAGGTGGCCCGAATGCTCAGTACGCCCTACAACTCCTACCCGATCTCATTTCCTTAAGCCGAGGGCCTGAAATCAAGCTTTGCCAAGTCTTTCATCCCTCTGACTTAGCGCGCAATACGGATGTTTTAAAGCAGGATGCTACTTTCCTGCAAGAACGCTTTTCAATGTCAGTGGGGACCGCTTCTCTTTGTGCGGATTCTGTTTCTGAAGCCATTCTCGATCTGGCCCAAAAGGATCGATGCGATGTTATTGTTTTAGGCGCGAGTCGGGAAGGACTGTTACAGCAAGCCGTTCAGGGGAATCTGCCTGAGGCGATCGCCCGCAACTGCAACTGCACGGTCATTCTGGTCAGAAAAGCTTTGGCCTAATACCAAAGAGGCTTGTCGTACCTTCTGACTGATATTGATGCGGCCTTGTATAATCTGGGGGATGTCAGTTACGCTGACCTCTAATGGACGATTGCTCGGCATTTTTGCTAGAAATTTCTCTGGTGGAGAAAATCCAAATTGACGTTAGAAAGCCCTATTGTTACCTTTACCATCCTGATTGCGACCATTCTATTGGTTCCGCCCATTTTTGAGCGTCTGCGGCTACCAGGTTTGATCGGTCTGTTGATTGCAGGGGTTGTATTGGGACAGAGCGGTTTACACCTCCTTGACCATAACGCTGAGACGGTAAAGCTTTTGTCGGAGATCGGCAAAGTTTATCTCATGTTTGTGGCAGGGTTAGAAATTGACCTCGAACAGTTCCGCAAAACTAAGAATCGCTCCATTGGCTTTGGCCTGCTAACCTTTCTGGTTCCTTTGTTGACGGGTATCGCGATCGGACAAATTTTCAATCTTAGCTGGAATGCGTCGCTGCTGATTGGTTCGCTGCTGGCTTCTCATACCTTATTGGCCTACCCTATTGTGAGCCGTCTGGGAGTGGTTAACAACGAAGCCGTTACGGTAACCATCGGAGCCACAATTTTTACAGATACCGGAGCGCTTTTGGTGCTGGCTATCTGCGTAGGTATCCATCAGGGAGAGTTTACAGCCTTGAGTTTGGCCTCGTTGCTGATTGGGTTAGTGCTTTACTCGGCGACGGTGTTGTTTGGTTTTGACTGGGCTGGAAAAGCCTTTTTCCGCCGCTCTGGCGATCAGGAAGGAAAGCAGTTTTTATTTATTCTGCTGGCGCTTTTTGTGGCGTCAGTAGGGGCGCAGGTGATTGGGGTTGAGAAAATTGTCGGGGCGTTCTTGGCAGGATTGGCGGTCAATGACGTCCTCGGACGCAGTCCTAGCCGAGAAAAGGTGGAGTTTGTTGGCAGCGTTTTGTTTATCCCCTGCTTTTTTATTGACATGGGGCTGCTGATCGATATTCCTGCCTTTATTAAAACGCTGAGTTCTATCTGGCTCACCATCGCTATTGTGGTGGGGTTGATTGGTAGCAAGTTTGTGGCAGCGCTGTTGGCGCAATTGCTTTACCGCTACAACAAGACTGAACTATTGGCGATGTGGTCTCTGTCGCTGCCGCAGGTGGCGGCAACCCTGGCGGCAACCCTGGTGGCCTACCAAACGTTGAATCCAGGGGGGGAGCGGCTTGTTGATGAAAATGTCCTCAACAGTGTGATTGTGCTGATGGTGGTGACATCGGTGATGGGGCCGCTCATTACAGCACGGGTGGCGGGTCGTTTGTCCTTGCCCCAAGCCCCGGAAACAGAGCCGCCGTCGATTTGGTGGGAGGGTCAAACCTGCGATATTACGGCGCGATCGCAGACGAACTTCACCATCATAGTGCCGCTGTACAATCCCAAAACCCAGCGCTATCTGATTGAAATGGCAGCACTGCTGGCTCGCCACGAGTCGGGGCAAATTGTACCCTTGGCGATCGCCCGTTCCCATGTCCACATGGACAACCCGCAACTAGAGCAGGCATTGGCTCAAAGTCAGCAATTAATGGCAGGCGCAACCGCCATCGGTCAAGAATTTGGGATTGCAGCAACTCCAAAGGTGCGCATTGACGATGATGTTGCTCTTGGCATTAGCCGCGCCAGTCGGGAGGAAAACGCCAGTTTGATTTTGATGGGTTGGAGCCGTACCTCCGGCCTGCGGGCGCGACTCTTTGGCAACGTGATTGATAGCGTGTTTTGGTCTTCTCACTGTCCTGTCGTTGTTGCACGGCTCCTCAACACTCCTACCGCCTTCGAGCGGGTTTTAGTCCCTATCGAAAGCCTGACCCCTGAAACCCTTCGCACCATCCAGTTTGCCCAGCTATTGGCCGCCGCCACCCATCAAGCTAGCGTCACGCTCCTGCACGTTTGCGATCGCAGAGTTCCCCCAGCTCACATTTCCCAACTTGAAGGGCAGCTTTTTGAAATTGCGGCAAACCCTGCCATCCAAATTAAAACCCTCGTCTGTGACAATATTGTGAGAGGCATAGTTCAAGAGGCAAAGGACTTCGATTTAGTCATCCTGCACGCTGTACGGCAGCGCACGACTGCTGGACTCGCCGTCAGCGATGTGACCACTCAAGCCATCAAGGAATTGACGGGTTCGACGATCATCTTGGGAGAACCGAAGGGTTAAATGTTGAATACTGGAAGTATGGGCTTCAACCAAACGCTCCTAAAGCACACTCAATGAAACAGCTCCCTGGACTCAAACCAAGAACCCGCTACCAATCCGCAATTCGTATCCTTGTCCCGATCGCAGGGCTGTGGTTTGGGCTGGATTTATCGGCTCGGCTGGGGGCAGAACTGTTCTGGTTTCAGGAAGTGGGCTACCTGAAAATGTATCTGCTCAGATTGACCACCCAAGGCGTACTGTGGATCGTTACATTTGCCCTCAGCCTTGGCTATCTACTCGGCAATCTAGGACTGGCTCAGCGCCTCAAATATGCCCCTCCCCCGGATTACCTCCCTCTAGCACGACCTTCTAAACCTGCCATTAGATTTCGGTGGTTGATGTCCTTGACCCTTGGGCTCAGTCTGTTGGTAGGAATGCTCCTACTGTACTACGGTTTGGCGCTCTTCAGTCAATGGCATCCTGCCCCAAATCTGCCCACCGTCTCTCCGCCAATGCCCAGCTTGTTTAGACCCGAAAGCCTTTGGCACTTGGGGGTTCGGAGCGTCTCTCAAGGGTGGATCGCGATCGCGCTGTTGGGATTGGCGATCGCCCTCTTGCGCTCCCCTCAATTTTGGCTTGTGGCCATCTCATTGGTCTTGAGCGGTTTGGTCAGCTCGGTGCTGTCCCGTCAGTGGGTCAGGGTGCTGCAATCACTTCATGCAGCCTCCTTCGATCGGACAGAGCCTGTTTTTAATAAAGATATCGGCTTTTACATTTTTTCTCTCCCCCTCTGGGAACTCCTAGAGTTTTGGCTGATGGGATTGCTCCTGTACGGCTGGATGGCTGTGGCTTTAACTTACTTGCTATCCGGCAACAGCATCAGTCAGGGGTGGTTTGTCGGATTTTCACCCCCGCAGCGGAGACATCCTCTGCGGGCTGGGGGGAGGCTTTTTGTTAGTAGTCGGCTTCAGCTATTGGCTCAGCCGCTACCAATTGCTGTACTCTCCCCAAGGGGTTGC
>JAAURS010000031.1 GCA_012032135.1 Acaryochloridaceae cyanobacterium RU_4_10
ATCCACAACAGTTGCAATGACTTTGTCCCGGAGTCCGTGCTACAAGGGCAATTTTATGCTTGCACTGGGGACATTGCCCCGTAAAAAAGATGGGTGGTAATCACCCGAATTTGCTCAAAGTAATTGAGCTGCGAGAGCAAGGAGACGCTTGAGACTTCAAGAGGGGGATTGAGTGGGTTGTTCATGGGAAAGACGCTGAGGGATGACGAGAGGTCACGTCCGAACAGTGCGATCGATCCCTCATGTCTAAGGTGCCAAAGATTGTTAAGGATCGTCACTGTAGAAACTACTGAAATCAAGCTTTTCAGACACTTATTGGTATGGAGAAAACACTAGGATCCGGTCAGGGTTGCTTGGACTTTTGGTTCGCAGCGACTTGAGCCTCTTGAATCCACTGAGAAACAATACCAGGGTGAGGGCACGATCGCGGCGTTGAATGGCAGCGACTTGGAGCCGCAAAATTTGGCGGTGCAGGGTGTGGGTGCTCATGGTGGCCAATTGCGCCACGGAGGTTACGCCCCCATGGAGTAACAACCCACAGTACTGACAACCAATACTGGGCAGTTGAGATAACTCCGCTAGAGCGACCCACTTACGCACCCATCGATCGGGCATTTGGAGGCGTGCGGCAAGCTGGCGCTGTGCGGTAAGGGTTTGTGTTTGTTTGAGTAAGTCTGTGGTGGTCTGTAACCCGATTTCGTCCAATTTGAGGCTATCTTCAGGACTCATTCCAGGCAGTTGTGCCAGCAACCATTCTGGTGGCGGAAGAGAACGGCTCATGGTTCAAAGAGGTCTAAGGGGAGATGTCCGCACATTTCATTCAGACCATCGGCGGCATCGGACTGGAAGGAAATCAATACGCCGCGATGGTCGCCTGTATAGGGACTGGCGTAGCACAATCCCGAACGCGGATTGAATTTGAGATAAACTGCGTCGCTGCAAGGCGGAACGTCTGTCGGGGGCTGATGGCCCATGATTTGGGTGTAGCGGTTCAGAGTTTGAGTGGCCTGTTCTAACGAGTCAGCTAAAATGCCTAAGATTTGGTTGTCAGTGACCTTGACCAATTGCAACACAGCTTGTTGAACGGCCAATTTTTCTGTGGGGGTCTGGATGGTTTTGGGTTCTATGCAGTTGAAGGGGACCAGAATAGCCTGGGCCTGTACTGTAGTTAGAGATGCGGTTTCTAGCATGGTTTGAATGGCTGGCTCCAACACGGTAAAGGGTTGATAGGCCGATGAATTGCAGATAACCACTTTACCAAATTGTGGGGGAAGGGAGGCTTGCGCCCAAGAGCTTCGATACCGCTAAGCCCTTCTACAAAATAGGATATAGAGGGAGGCTAGGTTAACAAAGCTCACATTGCACTCAGGCAGGCTCGATCGGGGTGTTGCACTTCATTTTTGAATCGGCAAGTCATTACTCCAAACGTATTTCCAAAAGCTCTCCCTAAGATTTTGGTCACAGGCCATCCCAGTAGAGTAGGTTGTTGGTAAATCCGTTTTAGCGTATTGACATCCCGTTCAGAGATGCTGGGCGGATTTCGCACCTGGGAAAAATACATCACATCCGATGCTGTTAAACTATGACCCCAAATCCCTAAGGCATGGCCTAACTCATGACGTGCTGCTGCGGTTATGTATTGGGGCGATTGATTGGGACGAATATAAATGGTGACGCAATGGGCTAACGCTTTGCGATCGCTGACATAAATTTCATAACGGGTCTCTGCCGATCTCACTCGTTGTCCGCTCTTATTCAGGGGAGGATTGGCCGAAATATTAATATCTGCACCAGCCTCAGACGCCACAATACTTAGGGGCAGATAGGGTTGCCAGTCTTGGACGGATTGAGCGATCGCGGCCTGCCAAACCTCTGGTTTGATTAAGGTTCCCTGAGGGGGCGGTGCAATATAGACCTGGATAGGGAAGTGGCTCCAGACTAGAAACCCTGCTTTGACCGCGCGGACTCGATCGAAATAATCTCCCTGCCCTTTGGGGTCAGTCCATTGCGCTAAAGAAGGAGGTAGAGGGTGAACCTGTGCGGGGGGCAACGACAACTTTTCTTCTGCATGGAGATTGTTGTGCAGAACCCCAATACAGAACGCCGCAAGGCTTAGTATTATAGCGATCGATTGCCGTAGAAATTGTCGTTGCCGTCCGCGCATTAGAAGCTCCAGGCTCTTTGTCTGACTTCGCCTAAAGTATACTCTTTCATCAACTTTCCAGGATCCAATATCTACCCGAAATTAGAACTTTAGTCCTAGATCGCACTAGGAACATCGATCCTTGTAGAAACGAAATCTTAGTTCGTAAAATCTTCATAAGATCCTCCTCATAAGATCCTCATAAGATCCTCTTAAAATTCTGATAGCGTTTCCTACTCAAACGAGTATAGGTGGGGATCTGCTCCCACGCAGGAGTTTCGTTCCTCCACCTCGTAGCGCATTTCAGCAAAAACGCTATTAGAGTACCCTGCTTGTTCGAGCGTTCTATCTCTCAAAAACTGCAATGATTTCTCAAATTTGTTCCATTGATTGCACAATCGATTGCGAAAACGGCCTTCTCCCTCCCACTCTCTCGATTGCTAAGGAGTATCCGCTATGACTATTCCATTCCAGCCGTCTTATCCAAAGCGTTGGCATGAAATCATCCCCAAACGGCTGCGATCGCGTTGGTTGGTTGGACTACTATTAGCAGGCGGAATTGCTGGGGGTGGATTTGGGCTTTACCGCACCATTTCTGCTTCCCAGAGGGAAAAGAGTCAAATGGTAACGACGACGGTGCAACAAAAGAGTTTGCCGATTACCATCTCTGCCAATGGCACGATTAAACCGGAACGCACCATTAACTTGAGTCCGAAAACCGCAGGCTATCTCAAACAGTTGCTCGTTAAAGAAGGCGATCGCGTGCAGCAAGGTCAAATTGTTGCTTATATGGATGCTTCAAACCTTCAGGGACAACTCACCCAAGCTCGCGCTCAACTCGCGCAACAGGTGGCGAACTTGCATAAGTCTATCAACGGCAATCGATCTGAAGACATCGCCCAAGCCCAAGCCCAACTGAGCGAAGCCCAAGCTAAATTGCAACAGTTAGAAACAGGTAATCGACCAGAAGAGATTGCCCAAGCCCAAGCCCAACTGAATAAAACCCAAGCCGATTTACAACTTGCAAAAGACGATCTGCAACGGAATCAAAATTTATTTCGTCAGGGTGCCATTTCAGAGCAGACCGTCGTGCAAAAACGGTCGGCGCGAGATGTGGCTCAAGCAGCAGCGAATCAAGCGCAAGCAGCGTTCAAACTTCAGCGAATTGGCACTCGCGCGGAGGAGATTGCTCAGGCGCGATCCCAGGTCGCTCAACGTCAGCAAGCTTTGAATCTGCTCAAAGCCGGATCGCGCCCTGAAGACATTGCGACGGCTCGCGCCCAGGTTGATGCTGCTCGTGGCGCATTGCAAACGATTCAAACGCAATTGAATGACACGACCATTAAAGCGCCCTTTACAGGGGTAGTGACGAAAAAATACTCCGATCCGGGTTCCTTTGTCACCCCAACGACAGCAGGCAGCGGCATAGAAGGATCTGCCTCCAACTCGATTTTGACCCTTGCTTCAACCTATCAAGTTGTGGCCTATCTCGACGAGGCGAACTTAGCACGAGTCAAAGTCGGTCAACCTGTAAAAATAGCACCAGATTCCTATCCCGATCGCAGCTTTAAGGGGACTGTCAGCCAGGTAGCAGCACAAGCAACAACGACCGCAAACGTGACGAGTTTTGAGGTAAAAATTGCTCTCGAACCTGCTGCCCAACGATTGTTAAAAGTTGGTACCAATGCAGAAGTCGAATTTCAAGTTGGACAATTGAATAACGCAATTCTGGTGCCATCCGCCGCGATCGTGCGTCAGAAAATGGCACAGGGGTCTATATAGCAGGCCAAGACAAGAAGCCTGAATTTAAACCCATTAAAATTGGGGTAACCATTGATGAGCAGACCGAAGTGAAATCTGGCCTGAGCAAAGACGATCGGGTGCTCATTAGTTTTCCTCCAGGCATGGAGCCAGAACAGTTTCAAGGCCCGTTTGGAAACCTGACAGGTGGCAGCAATCGCAAGAACAACAACAGCAATCGCCCATCATCCAGTAACGATGCGCCTCCGCCCCCTGGACCGTAGAGTTACCCGCTTACGGCGGAATCATCTTGTCCTACCCTCAATCGAATTCTCAACCCTAGGTCTTGAGTTATGAAAAAGCTCGCGAAAAAAGCAACCCAACAAGTCGAATTCGATGAAGTGCTAGGCATTGCAACCGAAGCATTGTGGAGCAATAAACTACGAACCGGATTGACCATGCTCGGCGTTGTCATTGGTATTGCCTCCGTCACCTCAATCACTTCGATCGGTCAAGGTATTCAGAAAAACGTTAGCCAACAAATCCAATCCCTGGGAACCGATGTCTTACAAGTGATGGCCGGTGCGGCTCGAAGTGGCAACGTCGTTCAAAGTGCAGGCTCGATCAGTACCTTAACCTGGGAAGACGCGAAAGCCATTGCCAAAGCAGCACCTTCCGCGAAGATTGTCTCTGCTACATTACAGCGATCGGCACAGGTGGTTTACGGTGACACAAATACGAATACCACGGTTTACGGGGCTGATATTAACTATCCCGAAGCCCGCAACACCTATCCTGAAGTGGGACGCTACTTTACTCAAGCAGAACTGAATCAGGCTGCCCAAGTTGCAGTTTTAGGGTCAACCGTACAGAAAAAACTATTTCGTAACGCCACTGGATTGAAGGAAAAAATTCGGATTCAAGGCAAAATTTATCGCGTGATTGGTGTAATGGAATCCAAGGGGAGCCAGGGACCGTTCGATCGCGATGATACAATTTTCATTCCCTTAACGACGATGTCTGCAAGCATTGTCGGAAATAATGCGATTCAAGGCGTTTCGGTGAATACAATTTGGATCAAAGGCACGAATCAAGACGCACTCAATGCCGCACGGTTTCAAGTGACCAATATTTTACGGTTGCGCCACAACATCTACAATCCAGCTGATGATGATTTTCGGATTAGAAATCAATCCGATTTGATTAGTACTTTTTCCAATGTCATTGGCGTGTTGACAATTTTAGTAGTGGCGATCGCCAGTATTTCTCTGATCGTTGGCGGCATTGGCATTGCAAATATCATGTTGGTTTCTGTAGTAGAACGAACTCGCGAAATTGGCATTCGTAAAGCCATGGGTGCGACGAATTCTGCAATTCTGATGCAATTCATGATTGAAGCCGTTTCGATCTCAACCGTTGGTGGCATCGTTGGTGCGGGGACTGGTGTTCTTGTTGCATTTGGGAGTTCGCTCGCCTTTAGCTTCCCGTTTGTTGTTTCTGGCTGGTCGATCGTTGTTGGATTTGCGCTATCCACAACGGTTGGATTAGTTGCAGGCGTAATTCCAGCTCGAAACGCGGCTCAATTAGATCCGATCGCTGCATTAAGGAGCGAATAATTCATGGCACCCATGATTTTGATGGAAGACATTACCAAAATTTACCAACTTGGCGAGATTACCGTTCCCGTCCTCAAAGGGATTGATTTATCGATTGAGGCAGGAGAGTACGTTGCGATTATGGGTACATCTGGTTCGGGAAAATCAACCCTGATGAATATTATTGGTTGTCTCGATCGCGCTAGCGGTGGACATTATGTGTTTGAAGGCGAAGATTTAACAACCTTTAACAACGATGAACTTGCCTACGTTCGCAATCAACGTATTGGCTTTGTGTTTCAGCAATTTAATTTACTACCCCGTGCTGCCGCGTTAGAAAACGTAATGCTACCCATGGTGTATGCGAATGTGCCAAAGGCCGAGCGTCGAGAACGGGCAACCCAAGCATTAACTCAAGTCGGTTTAGCAGAACAGCTTCAGAACCGTCCGAACCAACTCTCCGGCGGGCAACAACAGCGAGTTGCAATTGCCCGTGCTTTAGTCAATCGTCCTGCCTTAGTGTTAGCTGATGAACCAACGGGCGCATTAGATACAAAAACCTCCCAAGACGTGATGAATTTACTCACGGAATTAAACGAGCAGGGGATTACGATCGTAATTGTCACTCACGAACCAGACATCGCCGCCCAAACCAAGCGCATCATTCGGATTCAAGATGGCTATGTTATCAATGCTTCAGAACATTTGACTTCTGCTATCCATGGTTAGATGTAGCTTAATGAAAAACCATCTGGCAAAAAGAATTGCCTTGCGGATGGTTCTGTGAAAGTGGAGATCTTGCTGCGATTAGTCTTACAGGTTTCTCTCTCCACTTAAGATCGATGAAGTATGAGATCTTCAGCCCTTGATGTCTCTAGGCACCATTTCCCAATCTATGGGGAAGCTCCAGGCTCTTTGTCTAATTTCGTCTAGAGTATACTCCTTCATCAATTTTCCATTCTCATAAACCACTTCTAATCGATCGCGGGTCGTGTTTTCAGGCGTTTCAGCAACGGTTTCATACCCCGTTTCTGTTTTGAGGAGCACTAACCGACCTCGCTTGCTTCTTTTGCCTGGATCGGTAATGGGATCTTTGTAGACTGCGATCGCCTTTCCATCCACGATCGCCTCACTGCACTTAATCGCAAATTTTTGCGTATCCCGATTGAGCTGTTGCAAGAGCGCACCGCCCATGCCAAAGGCGATATTCGTTGCACTAAACCCAATTTGCTCGACTCTCTGGAGAATCTCCGCAATGCTATTTTCATTCACACCATCTCCTTGAATAACCCGCACATGATTCAGAACTTTATATCCTTTTTGATTCAGGATACTTCCAAAGCTAGCATCGAGTCGTTCTAATACTTTCTCCACAATCTCAACCGGATCGCCGGAGTCAGGACGAATCACGACCGTTGCGCCAGAATCAATGACCGCTTGTTTGAGGCGATCGCCCCAAAGACCATCGATCGCATTCCAAAGATCGTAGGAGTCTGAGACAACCGCAACCAAGCTACCTGGCTTGGCAAACTGTTCGAGCATATTGCGATAGGCTGATTCTTCCCCTTGACGTTGCCATGCGGTAATCGTGGAGTGCTCCGCAGCGGGGATGGAGTAAGCTGCCATTGGGTGATGGTAGTAGCGGTTGGCATAGAGGACGCCTTGTACCGTGTCCGATCCAGAAAAATTAACTAAGTGCGCCATGCCCCCAATCCCAGAGGACTCGCAACTGGAAACCCCACGCGCCCCAAAGTCATGGAGTTTGAAGGGAATGTCTGCACTCGGATCGTCCGAGGTTTGCTCCAGCGTATTGTAAATGCGTCGCTTGAGTTGCCAGCTTTGGGTTGCCACCGTTGTCGGATACCAAACCCGCAGCAAGAGCGTTTCAAGCCAGGAAACCAGCCAAAACACTTGAGGGTCAGTAGATTCCATTGTCATCAACACATTCCGCACTGGAACGACTGTGCCTTCAGGAACGGCCTTAATGCGAATAGGTAGATGCCCCTCAAGCTCTTCTGCAATATAGCGCCAACCTGCTTCATTAAAGGGCACACCGTGAGCGGCAAAGAAAGTCTTGGCTTCTTCCACCATCCAAGGTTTGATGGGTTGAGTGAGGTACTGTTTGAGAATATATTGCAGACCAAAAAAGACTGTCACAGGATACTTCCCACCCCGACTTTCAAGGTAGGAGTACAATCCCGTTGTTTGGGGTGGATATTGCAACCAGTGGCTGGCTTTATAGGAATCTACATCCAGGATTAAGTTATAGTTCATTGCTTCAAAGTTCCTAAAATAATGGGTTGCTCCGGCTCCCTCCCCTTTGCAAGGGGAGGGCTGGGGTGGGGTTATGCAGCGTGTATTAACCCACCTCAAAAAACGCAATCAAACCTTACTGACAAAATGCTGAATGATTTGGAAATGATCTTCGTAGATCTGGTCTTCATGGGCATATAAATCTGCCAAAGAGATCCACCAAGCTTTCTCCGCATCATCACTCCCCTTGACAGGCGGCAATTCTCCTGCCTTAAGCTGGATGAAATAAGCGTGAGTAATCGTGCGGCCCCGCAGCGATCGCCCTGGATTGTCGAACACATGACTGTCCGCGATCGATCCGCGCAAAACGGGCAAAGGGACCTTCAGCCTGGTTTCTTCTTTCAGCTCCCGCAACATACCCTCAATGAGCGTTTCATCTTGGTTTAAAAATCCGCCTGGAAGAGCAATCAGTCCCAGTCCTGGTTTAGCCTTGCGGCGTACCACTAACACATGCCCCGACTGCACCACTACCGCATCCGTCGTCACAAAGATGGGGGGATAAGGAGCCACAGACCAAGCTTTTTGGTAGGTTTGAATAAACTGATATTCCTCGCAAAGGGCTTGATAGCGATCGCTCTTTTGAAATGCCTCAAGTCTTTCTGTAACTGGGGTTGGCAGACGATCTTTGTAGCCCTGCCCTGCGGCTCCAAAATAACTGTGCCGAATCTCCGTTGAGTTGAGATTTTGATAGCTGCCCGTTTCAAAGCAATCCCACTGGGGAAAGAGATCCAGATAGTAAGACGTTGCATCCTTGCGGTGGCCTAATACCACAACGGATGAACTACGCTTTGTAATTTCAAAAACTTGTTGCTGAATCGCACTCAGCCAAAGATTGTCGCTATATAGCCAATCACGAATCGGCAAAAAATGAACGCGATTCAGGTCTTCTGCACTCAGACAATCGCGAATCATTTCGATGCGTTCTTGGGAACTCCAAGGGTTTCTGATATCCGCAGCAACCCGATGACTGCCCAATATGAGAATAACTTGCTCTGCCTTTGCAAGAGCCAACTTGAGCGTTTCTAAGTGGCCCAAATGAAAGGGCTGAAATCGACCGATGTAGATTCCAAACTGATATTCTTTTGTCATCACAGACTCCCTGGATGGATGGTCTCCTCTCTCCGAGGATTGCTCCAATTATAGCCATAACGTTTGGGTAAACGTCAATGGTTTTCTCTGTAGATCGGCTCAAATCAGCGGTGGACCAACCTTAGAAGCGATCGCCTCATCATACTTCTCTAAAGGTAATCGATCGCAAATGCCCATGAATGATAAAGACTACAGAAATTATTCTTATTTAAGAATTTTTCACCGCTATAGATCTTAACGGTCCGTGTAAATCTTTAAAATCAAGTCAACATTGGCGTATTATTGGAAGCCAGTAATGGCCGATCGCTCCTGTGGGAACGTATGAAAAACAAACTTTTACTTATTCTAGGGACTATCTCGCTTGTTTGTGTGTTGTTTGTGGGCAGTGTCAAGGCCAGTTGGGCAATTCAAAAAGTGGCCGACTTTAAAGTTATCAGTCTTCCAAGTTCTCTCATGGCGCGATCGGTTGCGGGAGTGCCTGTCAAAGGATGTTCTACCAGACCTAAGCTAAATCCCCCAAAGCCAAATATTGAGACGGCCTTTGTACCCGGTGTACTCACCTTGGACCGTTTTCGCCAAGTCACCCCTCAAGCCGCACTCATCCAAGCCTCCCCGTCTCAACTCCCCTCCAAAGGAAGTTCAGCCCAATCTCCTTCCACTCAAGTCCCTCTCGAGGGAATCCATTTCCTTCGCAATTTCCACCCCAACGGAATTCAATCCCATCCACTCCTCCGCTAAACCCTTTTCCCAGACAACCGCTGACACAACCTCGCAATTATTCCAATCCCCTCAGCAACTATCAGCCCAGGGAAACAATAGCCCTGGCTAACCCCACCAACTTTGGCGAGCGATATTTTCAAGATATTAATGGAAATCCGGTTTCCAACGCCCCTATTATTGTGCTTCATGAAACCGTGTCCGCTGGATGGTCAGCCGTCAGAATGTTTCAGACTTACCATGCCAATGATGACGACCAATCCAGTTATCACACCCTCATCAAATTAGATGGCACGATTTTTTATATCGTTCCCCCCGACAAAAGAGCGTTTGGGGCGGGTAACTCTGTTTTTGCAAGTACCAGGGGGATTGAAGGCGTGAAAACCAATCGACTTTTTCCGCCTTCCGTCAATAATTTTGCTTACCATATTTCGTTCGAGTCACCTGTGGATGGACGCGGAAACGGGCGCAGCCATAGCGGATACACCGATGCTCAGTACAAATCTGCGGCTTGGCTGGTGGCTAGAACGGGCGTGCCAGAAGAGCGAGTGACGACCCATAAAGGCGTCGATCGCTCTAGAACTCGGATTGACCCCAGAAGTTTTGATATGAACAAATTCCGTCAATATCTCAGTGCTTTTCCCAAAACTCAGGAAATTTTAATTGGTTGCCCAACGGCAGCACCCACAGTCAATCCACCTGACGGTGCCTTTTAAGTTGAGAGCATAGCAGCAAATGATATGGCCACAATATTGACGGGGGAAACGCTCCAAGACTTAAAAGAGGGCGATCGCATTACGTATCATGGTGTGCGCTGGCAGGTGTGCGATCGGAGCACCTACAAAGATGATAAGGGCTATACAACCCAGGAGTGGTTGCTCAAATCCACCACGGGCAAGGAATATTATCTGTTGCAAGAAACCGACCCATCCAATTCAGAGGGGTCGGTGCAATGGTACCTTGCTGAAGAACTCCAGCATCCAACCCTTTTAAATCCTGAAACCCAAGAAGACGTTTTAACCCGAATACCCGAACGCATGAAATTGCGCGCAACCCCTTATCCAGCGTTGCAATTGTTCAACCGTAGCTATCAATTTGAGTCTCAGACGGACGGCACTTATAACGCCGATGGAGAAACCCGCCAGCGTATTACTTGGGATTACTGGGACAAATCCCATCTCTGGAATTTAGCGCTAGAAGGTTGGGATAATGGAGTGCTCCATCTTTATTCCACTCGTGAAGTGCAACCCGAAGAATTTTCCGAATACATCACAGCTTCAGAATTGCGGTTTTGGCAATCCTCGGCTTACACGAACCAGCTAAGTGAAAGTCAGGCAGGGTTTGAGTCGCGAGAGATTCAATTTATAGTGGCTTGGGGGTTGGTAATTTTGGGCTTTTTTCTAATGTTGGCTGGGGTGTAGTCCATGTCTAACTCGCTATTTGTAGAGCACCACTCTGAAGGACTGACCTTTTATATCAATGGCAATTTACAATTTGATACTTCAGATGAAGCCCTCTATCACGAATATTTGGTTATTCCCGCGTTAGCCCTAGCGGCCCAGCGTTTCCCCCACGAACCTTTGCGAGTTTTGATTTTAGGGGGTGGAGATGGTTTGGCAGCTAGAGATGCGCTGCGTTTCGCCCAAGTTCGCGATATCACGTTAGTCGATTACGACCCAGAGGTTTTGGCCCTGGCCCGTTCGGAATTTTTACCCTACAACCAAGGGAGCCTCCAGCCGGATATAGGTGCTTGCTTGGGGGCAGAGCGGGTGACGGTTCATATCCAGGATGCGTTTGAGTTTGTCCATCGGTTGCCGGATGGGTGCTACCACGTTGCGATCGCAGATTTCACTTGTCCTACCCGTCCCGAAGACTTATCGGTGTTTTCTTTAGAGTGGTTTACTCAAGTGCGTCGCGTTCTGGCTGAAAAAGGTTTATTTGCCCTCAATGGAGTTTCCCCGGATAAGACACCTACGGCTTTCTGGTGTCTTTATCAGACGCTCTGGGCTGCTGGCTTGACGCCCAAACCGATGTATTTATCGATTCCGTCTTTTCAGCAGTTAGGGTATGGAAATTGGGGCTTTTTTCTAGCTTCAACCGAGCCCCGTTCGAGCCCTATCTCTGGCGCAAATTGAGCTGCCGGAGAACCTTCAGCGGTTGAGCGTTGCAGATCTGTTACGGACCTTTCAGTTTCCAGAAGAGATTGCTGACTTCCGTCAGGGCCTTAAGCTCAATACCCTCGAGTACCCTCACTTGTTTTACTATTCGATCAACCCACCTGCTCTTCCACCCCAAACCTCAAACGAATACCTCGACTTTCTGTCCGTACAAGACGTTGGGACGGGCCAACACTCGACTTTGGATGACCTTCAATTGGAAGCGATCGCAAGGCGATGGATCGCGTTATTGCAAGAAAATCCAGACCTTTCGGAAGCACCGTTATCCAGCGATCTAATTCCGATACAGCATTACCACCAAACCGCAACGATGACCCGCGAGTGGTTAGTCCACGGCAAGGCTTTGCTTGCAGAGATCGATCCTCAAACTGATCGATCGGCTTCTAGCACGATCTCAGGAACTACCGCCTAAGCTAGTTCAGGAATTAAAGCAGTGGTCTAGCGCTCTGCGGACGGGACAACCTCTGACTCGTCTTTCATCCTATGCCGCAGAGTTGATGACGGTTTTAGCGGTCACTTTAATTGTGGCCAATTTAGCGACGCCTGATGCGGTCTATGCAAAGGGGTCTTCAAGTAGTTTTCATTCTGGGAGCGGAAGTTCTGGCAGTACAACGTATTACGGGGATGGCGGGTACAGTGATGGTGGACAGTTTGGCTGGATTGGGTTCTGGATGATGCTCATAGGAGGGGGATGGTTATATAACCTCTATCAAACTAAAGATGACTTTTAGGCTTAAGACAAGGCACAACCTTCTTTTTTACTTGGCCAAAGGTTTAGAGCTGCAATCGCTTTTAAGTTGAATCATGATGGGTTTTGCTAAGGCTGGCCAGACGGGAGTATTTACATTGGCTTTGCGAAGCGCTTCTGCGGTCCAAGTATTGCAGGTTCGCAAGATGCTATAGTTCCCCATTGCTTCGTAAAAGCCGCTTTCTCGATAGAGTCCCTGACGCAGATACCGCACCTTATGCCGCGCATCATACTGGAACCCCGCATCGATAAAATTCATCAGCGCAAGATAGTTTTTACGGTTGAGACGGATTTGCTTCACCTCAAAGTCTGTGGCATTCAGCGCTTTTAAGTCTAGATGCCCCCACACATGCATCACAGTAGGACCCGGTAAAAATAACGTGTCGAAAATCGTAATGGGATCGAAAGAAGCATTCATGAAAAATTTGCGATCGCCCCAGCCAAAACTCAAGTACTGATAGCGCTCCGCATTGGGACCAAGTTGGGAAAGGGTAAGGTGCGATCGCCAGTCAAAAGCATCATTGGCAACGGGAACGACGATCTCTGCGTGGAAGTTCTGGACGCTACTGATATAAACCGGATAGGTACAATCTGCTCGATCGCGATAGGACCATTTAGTAGGCGTGATACATCCAACAAATAGGACAACACCCAGAGATAGAATCCCCAAGCAGCAATAGCGAAAGATTTTTGCAAAACATTTGCAGTTCACAACAGTTTGGGCCAACAATTAGGATGGAGCAAGCACCGTTCCAGTCAAGCAGACTTCTGTCAGATCTGCTCCGCCAAGATTAGTACCCTCTAACTCCGCACAAAGCAAACTCGCTCTAATCAGGGTTGCCCCTCCTAAATTGGCCTCGCGTAAATCAGCTTCCTCTAAATTAGCCTCAGTCAGTAAAGCTCCCTGTAAATTAGCCATCCTCAAATCCGCCCCATGCAGATTCGCATTGCTGAGATTGGCCCCGCGCAGATCGGCCTGCCGTAAATCAACCCCTTGCAAATTAACATTCATTAAATTTGCCCCGCACAGACTCGCCCCAGAAAAATTGGCTTGGTGGGGATTTGCCCCCATCAAATTTGCGCCGCGCAAACTGGCCCCGCGCAAATCGGCCTGCACTAAATTGGCCTGCATTAAGTTGGCACCCCAAAGATTAGCTCTGAGATCGGCTCCAGCCAGTTGCGCTCCCATCAGGTTCGCCCCTTCTAGATAGGCCCGTTCTAAATTAGCACCCCGTAAATTGGTGCCAACCAGTTTGGCACCCGCCAAATTACAGCCTGCTAAATTGACGCCCGCTAAATCTTCATCCTCCAGATTGACCCCCGCTAAAGCCTTTAGCTCTCCCTTGCGAATCGCTTCAATTTCCATAACCAACCTCCACCAATTCGCTAAATAGCTTTGGTAAAGGGTCGCTTTCTGTGGGTAAGGCATCTAATAACCACAACCCATTGGTAAATTTAGGAGCCTGAATTGAAAGAGACATTCCCTGACACATTCCCGATACCAGTAAAGTGAGTAATTCCACCAGTTTCGGATCCCAGCGATCGCCGGACTCTTGCTGGCAGATTGACAGTGCGTCCTGCAAAGATATCACCCAAGCTTCTTGCCGATCTGGATCTTTAGGTGCTTCCAAACAACCCGCCAGACCTTGGAAATAAGTTGCCAGCCCCAAAATTCTGGATTCTAAAGGAATATCGTCCGCAGCTAATCCCGCAGGGCCACCTGTCCCATTCCAGTATTCCGTTTGATGGGTCATAATCTGTGCCACCGCTCTAAGGCGTGGCATCGTTCGCAAAGCTTGAGCGCCAGGTTCCAAAGCACAAGTGAGCGGACAAGAAGGATACTCTGTAGAAATTGGTTTGGTGGGACCAAATATACTTCCCGCCCCTTGCATGGGTCCAAGGCGATGGAGCAGTCCAGCCAAACGCAATCGCTTCAGTTGCCATCCCGGCAAATCGAGCAGTTGACCTAGCATTTCCGCTAGTGCAGACACCTCACTGGGCGCTCTCGGATTTTCAGGAGAGAGTAAGTCAATCATCTGGGCCATGCGCAGAAAGGCTTGCAGTTCGTTAGACAGCAGGTTGTCGTCTAGGTAAGTATCTCCAGGCTTGACCCCAAGGTCTTCATGCTGTTGTTCCAGGTAATTAACCACCTTGGATACCACTTCTCCCAGTGGCTCTTGGGGCGTGGTCTCGCGCAGAGCCAGAATGGACTGCATTTGCTCGGTGAGTTTGCTTTGCAGTGAGGGATTGTATTGACCCACATGGGCGATCGCCAACTCCACAACTTCCCGAACCAAACTAGCCTCAAAGGTCCAAAACCCATAGAATTTCCGCTGCAAGTCCTCTGTGGGAGGACCGGATGGACCGTAATCCGCATCAGACAATTCTTGACATAACACCATTGCAGTATAAGTTGGTCCAAAAACGATCAGGTGCCATTCTTCGGCAACAGGGTCATTGGGATCCAGTAAAATCAAGTCTACATTCAATCGCGCTCCCGTGGGATGCTCTGCAAATCCCGCATCGGGACAGGCCATGATGACCACTTGTTGGGCTTTATCGGCTATTTCAGCATAGCGATCGGCCTCTTGGATATACCACTTGCCCCGTTGAAAAGCGGTGACTACAAGGGGTTGACTCTTACAGTCCAGAATAAAGTCTTCTAATGCATGACACAGTGCCACCAAAGTGTTCTTGTAATAAACCCCCAGACTCAGCGGACGTAGTTTTGTCTGTTTTGGATGGTGCGCTGTTGTAAGTTTCTGGAGAATCGAGCCTTCTAACATGGTGGAGCTAAAACCAAGTTTTAAATTGCAGGTTGAGCTATGTCAGCCATAAATTTGGCTGATGCGTCGTTTATTTATTGTTACAAATTTTTTCCTTTTAGACAGAAATTCTCATAAAACTTTTACACAATGGACCAAGCAAACAAGCTGAGTACTAAAATTTCTCGGTACTCAGCGGATCGGCGTCCAGGCCAAAAGCCATCAGAATCAGAGGTTTGGTACCTGCAAACCGTCAGGAAAAACCAGGGGCGGAATGAATCAGTCCCTGGATACTTAAGGAGTGAATTGGAATGGCTCAAGGCAGAGTTGAACTGCCGACCTTGGGCTTATGAGTCCCCTGCTCTAACCACTGAGCTACTGAGCCAAAAACTTGCAGTTACTATTATGCCATAACCCAAATGGCTTTGGTCAACCTCTTGGAGAAATTTTGATAGTCATCCCGTTCGAGAAACGATTCTAGAGAAATTCCCCGTAGGTGGAGACGGGTCGGTAAGATGAGAAAAAAGAAAACGCACTACCAAGCATCATGGACATCAAGCAAGGATTCACCGGGGCCGTTGGCAACACACCGCTGATTCGGTTAAATAGCTTTAGCGACGAAACAGGATGCGAAATTTTAGGGAAAGCAGAATTTCAGAACCCTGGTGGGTCTGTTAAGGATCGAGCGGCGCTTTACATTATTGAAGATGCTGAAGCAAAAGGGTTGCTCAAACCGGGTGGCACTGTAGTGGAGGGGACCGCAGGAAATACAGGTATTGGCCTTGCCCACATTTGTAATGCAAAGGGCTATAAGTGTCTCATTGTCATCCCAGATACTCAATCTCAAGAAAAAATGGATGCTTTGCGAGTGTTAGGTGCTGAAGTTCGCGCCGTGCCCGCAGTACCCTACAAAGACCCTAATAACTACGTCAGACTGTCCGGCAGACTGGCAAGCGAAATTGAAAACGCCTTGTGGGCCAACCAGTTTGATAACTTAGCCAATCGCATCGCCCACTACAAGACTACAGGCCCAGAAATTTGGGCGCAAACCGATGGCAAGATTGACGCCTGGGTCTGCGCTACGGGAACGGGCGGAACCTATGCAGGAGTTGCCCTCTATCTTAAAGAAAAGAATCCTAATATTAAGACCGTTTTGGCGGATCCCCTTGGGAGCGGACTCTACAGCTATGTCAAAACTGGGGAAATCCATCTGGAAGGCTCCTCAGTGACGGAGGGGATTGGGAACAGCCGCGTGACTGCCAACCTAGCTGGAGCCCCCATTGACGACGCGCTTCAGATTGATGATGTGGAATGCATCCGGGTAATTTATCAGTTGTTACAGAAAGATGGTTTATTTATGGGAGGGTCCGTTGGGATTAATGTGGGGGCTGCTGTAGCGTTGGCAAAGCAACTCGGCCCAGGCCATACCATTGTGACGGTCCTCTGCGATAGCGGCACGCGCTATCAGTCCAAACTTTACAATCCTGCATGGCTGGCCGAAAAAGGTCTATTGCCAGCGGGTGTTCTTTAGGTTCATTCATGCAAAAGGCTCGGGTCAGATTTCGGCGATGGTGGAAACGCTGGAAACCTTTCGTTTCCCCTCTCTTTCTGGTTGCCATTTTTGCATTTCTGGGTAAAACGCTCTATTCCCATTGGCATGAAGTAAGTGCCGTTCAAATTACAGCATCCGGCTGGGCTTGTTTGACAATCGCAACGGGTATCACGCTATTTGCCCATATTTGGACGGGCTGGGTTTGGGGCTGGATTTTGCAGGATCTGGGACAGCCCATCAGTCGGACCTGGGCAGTGCAAGCGTATCTCAGGACCAATATTGCTAAATATTTACCGAGTAATTTATTGCATCTCTACGGACGGACGATCGCAGCGAAACAGCAGGGGGTTCCCCTCACCCTAGCCTCCTTGAGCGTTTTGTTAGATACCTTGCTGATGGCAGCAGGAGGGTTTATTTTAGGGCTGTTTTGTATTCCGCGTAATTGGATACCCTTCACATTCCTAGGAATTGCAGGTATTTTGACCATCCTGCACCCCCAAATTTTAGGTCGGTTACTGCAACGACTCAGCACGCAACTCGATTTCAACTCAGCGGCAGAAAATGGCGAGACAGTTCCCAACCGTCTCGTGAGTCGCTATCCTTAGGGCCGCTCTTGGGCTCAATTGTGTTTATTGTCCTGAGAGGGTTTGGATTTGTATTGACCATCGCCGCCCTCACTCCCGTTTCTCCCAGCATGATTCCCATCTTGATTAGCATTTTTAGTACGGGATGGGTGTTGGGGTTTATTACTCCAGGAGCCCCAGGAGGAATTGGCGTCTTTGAATTATCCGTGAGCACCCTTTTGACGCAGCAAGGATTTTTTGATAATTCCGGCTTGTCTATGGGAATTGCCATTAGTGCCGTAGCCATTCATCGATTGCTCAGCACCCTCGCGGAAACCTTAGGATCCTTCTTTGCTTGGGTCGATGAGCGATGGCCCCTGAAGCTTCTGTAATGTTTCAGCGGATTCTGGAAGGGATTGAGCGGACTCTGGGTGCGGAGCGATCGCCCCTGACAATCGGGACACCACCCTATTGGGGTCTAACTCATCCAGCATATTTTGAATGAGAAGACTGGGGCCTTGTGCGTCCCAAGTCGCCCCATCCAGTAAAACTCTTTGGGCAGTCTGCCCCACCAGTGACGCGCTATAAATGGCGATCGCTGCCTGAATTGCAACGGATGCCACGGGCGTTCCGTCCAGTAGCCCAAGGGTTGTCAGTTCCGCTGCACCCATCATCCCCAGGCTGACCAGCAGCCTTTGCCAGAGAGAGCCTACTTGATGCCCCGTGACCGGAAGTCCGTAAACCTGCATCAATCGCCGGACCTGCACGAGATCCATTCCAAAACTGAGGACCAGATCCAGCCACCCCCAAGGAATGATGCTCACAAATGCCGCCTTGATACCCCACAATCGCCACTGCATGGATTGGACGGGCTCCGCGTAAAAGGTGGCGATCGCCTCGATTATGGCTTTTTCTGTCACTCGAACTTGGCGCAACGCATTCAACGAGAGTAAATACAGCCCCTCACGGTTCAATAGATCCACCAACGTTTGCCGCAATCCATCAACTTGGGGTGGGGGAGTCTCCCAATCAACCGTCACTCGACCGTCCGGCCACTCATGGCGGACCTGAACGGGGGCGGGGGCGGCAGAAGTGAGGACAATTTCGCTAGGCGAGAGTATGGCTTGTAAAGTGGGATTGGCAAGAGAGGCATGGAGCGTTTCTGAAGTTAGCTCTGGGTAAAGATCGGCTTTATTCACCACCCAAAGCAGCGGCTTCATAAATTGGGCCAATTCTGCGATCGCCTCTTCCTCCATTGGCAGGGGCGGACCAGCAGTCACAAATAAAATCAAATCGGCACAACGGGCAATCTCCTGAGCCATTGAGGCCCTTGCCTCTCCCGAGATTTCGTCCAGACCGGGGGTATCAATTAATTCCAACTGCACGGAGGGCGCTGATTCTTGCGTCGAGACTGGGGACCAACGCACCGATCGGGGCCATTGAGTCACACCACTGAGAGGTCCCGTTGGAAAAATTGTTTCTCCAAAGAGGGCATTCAAAACGGCGGATTTGCCTCGGCTCACGAGGCCAAAGACCGCAATTTGAATCAACGGTTGTGAAAGCTTTTGCTGCAAACCACCCAGGGTTTCAAGATAAGGCTGTAGCTGCGCCTTTAGTTCGATGGGCGATCGCTGGTGTCGTGCCAAAAGATCTCGAACACAAACCATGGCCCGCTCGCGAGCTAATTGCTGTTGGGCGTTCGACGTTTCTGATGAATCCCGTTCCGTATTAAATTCTGATCGCACGCCGACAATGTCTTAAGACTCGACCACATAGGCTTGGCGAGAGATTTGTTTCTCAAGCGTTGCCTGAGTTTGATGCAGCATTGACTCCCGACTGTCTCCATTTCCATTCAAAGATGGGACTAAATTACGGGCTTGAAGCGTCATGTGCAGTTGAAGATGAGCCACATAATCGCTTAAATCTTCGCGAAAGGCGTGATGGGGGGCTTGCTGTGTGTTGGATTGCAAGGGGAACTCCTTTCGTAATACGGCGTTACCGTTCGACTTACAAAAACGTATCATTGGGATAAGACCGTTCCGCACTTTCGCAATGAAGTGTAACTTGAGTTACAAATATTGTTGAGAAGCGTAAACTTTGATAAAAATATCTCAACCTAGAATTTTAGACTCTTGGTACGCCACTGCTCTAAAAGAGCTAGCGATCGCTTCTTCAATCATGCTAGCTCATTTTTGTTTGGCCCAATTTCTCTCGTTGTTTTAAGCCGCCCAGGAGGCGGGTTTGACATGGATCGTCGGCAAGTTCGGTTTTGTGAAGGTCTCACCCCTCAACCTCCCGCTTCTCCTACTCCCGCAGATTTCCTGCAACTGCAAGCTCTTTTCCAGATTGCAGCCTTTTGGGCTCAAGACCGTACAGTAGCGGATTTAGAAACTGCGATCGCTCACAGTCTCCCTATCATTAGCGTTTGGGACCGCGAACGCCTCATCGGCTTTGCCCGTGCCACCTCCGACGGTATCTACCGCGCCACTATTTGGGATGTGATCGTTCATCCAGACTATCGGGGTGCAGGGTTGGGACGACAATTGGTTCAAACCCTCTTAGCGCATTCCCACCTAAATCGGGTGGAGCGGATTTACTTAATGACCACCCACCAACAACGCTTCTATGAAACCATTGGATTTGTCCCTAATCGCAGCTCGACGATGTTGCTCTACCAGAATGCGGTCAGTCAGACTCCATCCTTAGAAGTGGAAATCGTCCGAGCAACGTAAATGTGTCATTTCCCTGCATCAATGGAGCCTGAGGTCAGAGATTCGGTACAGTAAAACAACGCCCAGATTGGGTTGTGTTGACCGCAAACAGAGAGAAGGCCACACCATGCTCGACCACGATGTTGTAATAGTAGGCGGTGGGCTTGCAGGCTGTCAGGCCGCTTTAGAAATTGTCCGTACTGACCCTCAGCTCAACATTGCCCTAGTAGCCAAAACCCACCCCATTCGCTCCCACTCTGTGGCCGCTCAAGGCGGGATTGCAGCAACCTTAAAAAATGTAGATGACCAGGACGATTGGAAAGCCCATGCCTTTGATACGGTCAAAGGATCGGATTACTTAGCTGACCAAGATGCGGTTGAAATCTTGACCAAAGAAGCCCCAGATGTAGTCATTGACCTAGAGCATTTGGGTGTATTGTTTTCGCGATTGCCGGATGGTCGGATTGCCCAACGGGCCTTTGGGGGCCACAGCCACAACCGGACCTGCTATGCTGCCGACAAGACGGGCCACGCCATTCTCCACGAACTCTATTGCAACCTTCTCCGCTGCGGCGTCACTATTTACGAAGAATGGTACGTAATGCGCCTCATTCTAGAAGACAACCGGGCCAAGGGAATCGTGATGTACCGCATTCAGGATGGCACCTTAGAAGTGGTCCGAGCCAAGGCGGTGATGTTTGCCACGGGGGCTACGGTCGGGTCTTTAACACCACCTCCAATGACTTTGCTTCTACAGGGGATGGTCTAGCCATGACGGCCCTAGCAGGGCTCCCCCTGGAAGATATGGAGTTTGTCCAGTTTCATCCCACAGGACTTTATCCCGCAGGGGTCTTGATTTCTGAAGCGGTCCGGGGTGAGGGAGCCTACCTCGTCAACAGTGAGGGCGAT
>JAAURS010000336.1 GCA_012032135.1 Acaryochloridaceae cyanobacterium RU_4_10
GTCCCGTCTCTCCGCAGAGCCGGACCTGAGGGAAGGGCGATCTCAGTTATTGGCAATTGCGGCCCAACAGGGTTATCTCACGGATTACGAAGGCGTGCGTATCTCCAAAACCGGACGGCGGTTTTCGATCGAACAAGCCATCATCTGGCAAGTCTTTGATGGTGAGGGCAACATCTGCGGTCAAGCTGCCACCTTCGATCGCTGGAAACCTTTGACTTAAATATGCTCGCGCAAAAAGCTCAAATCCCCACTGGAAACTGTCGGAGTGTTTCTAAATCCAATTGCTGTAGTTTTGAATAGGCTTGGTCAATCGATCGCTGATGCCTTAAAAATCCCGTATTTGCTCCGGGGCATAGATATTGCAAAGAATCAACATCAAAGCGATCTAGCACCAGTCGAACGTTCTTCAGTTGCCGAAACCAATGAAACGTTTTGGCCGTGCGGAGCGGCTTAGGCATCCCCATTCGATCTGGGAGTAGATGGCGGCCTGCAAATAATACACCACCGTGAGGGCGGTAATAGACGCAGGAGGATCCAGGTGAATATCCGGGCGTCCAAAACACTTCTAGGTTAGGCAAAATCTCAACAGCACCTTGAAAAGGGGTGACGGCAATATCCGGCAACAAATAAGCTTCTTGTTCTTGAACAAAAACTGGGCAATTATAAAGCGCTTGAATGCTTTTGATGGCTGGACTCATGCCTTGACGGTGAGTCATCACCACCCCTTGTACGCCCCCTTGAGATGCGATAAAAGCTTGGGTATCAGGATCCCAACTGGGACAATCAATCAAGATGTTCTGGGAATTCTCTACAATAAGGTAGGCTGTCCCGCCAAAGGTCTCTCGATTGGGTGGAAAGGCCCAAATAGAGTCCAAAACTGCTCTAGGTTCTTTGCTCACCGAGGTTGACTCCTAAGGTTTGTAGGGTTAGGGATGCGCTTTATTTATAACTTTTAATAAGCCGATCGGGCTTCGGCATTCACTTAAATATGGTTTGGTTATTTTTATTCTGCCTTGGCCTCACACTATATTTCATTGTCCAATATAGTGTTGTCCGCGTTACCCGCACCCCGTGGTGGCAGCTTTGGCTCGCCTTAATGATTCCTGCTTTTACAATTGCGGCATGGTCCCTTGTCCATCCCTTAAAAGAAGCGATGCCAACGCCATTATTGGTAGGCGCTTTTATAGTGAGCATTCTGCTGTATGTCTTTTTGCTCGGACGCAACCCGCGCATCCCACCGACCCCTGAAGCCCCGTTGTTAAATCCAGAAGAAGGGGACTCAAAACCGGAAGCGCCCTCCAATCTGCTGAGCAAAGAGGAGCAAGCCCAGCTCCAAAACTGTTTTCCTTGGTCGGTGTACTATTTGCAAAATATAGACTACCGTCCCCAAGCTGTCATTTGCCGAGGGCAGATCCGGGCAGAGGCGGAGGTGGCTTATCAAACCGTTCGCAATAATGTTCAATCTGAATTTGGCGATCGCTTTCTCATCCTGTTTCAGACGGGGGCAATGAATCAGCCGTATTTTGCTCTTGTCGCCAATCCTTATGCAGAGCCTCAAGGCAAGCGGCTGCAAACAACACTGAAACGTCCCGTACTTGCCTTAGGACTGGTGGCTCTCACGTTGCTCACCACTACGCTGGCAGGAACAACCTTGATCGACCCCGCAGCCAAACTAGACACATGGGCCGCCAATCCGCAAATGCTGCTGAACGGACTGCCCTATGCGATCGCCCTCGTTCTCATTCTTGGGGTCCACGAATTTGGGCATTACTTTACAGCTCAGTTTTACAAACTCCAAACTACGTTTCCCTACTTTATCCCTGTCCCCTTTGCCTTTGGAACCTTTGGCGCTTACGTGCAAATCCGCACTCCAATTCCCAACCGTAAAGTACTGTTTGATGTCGGGATTGCGGGGCCGTTGGCAGGGCTGGTCGCTACCTTGCCTATTTTGATTTGGGGGCTAATGCACTCACAATTGACAGAACTCCCCACCAAGCCAGGTGAGATTGTGACCAATGCCTTCAATCCAAAATTTTCGATTGCCTTCGCAAGTTTTTGCCGTCTTGTGTTTGGACATTCCTTGAGCGCTAGCTCGGGGATCGATCTCCATCCAGTCGCGGTCGCTGGACTGTTGGGCCTCATTGTAACCGCACTGAATCTCATTCCCTTCGGGTCCTTTGATGGCGGTCAAATTGTCCATGCCATTTACGGACAACGGATGGGGGCTTTGATCGGTCAAATTTCCCGCATTCTAGTCCTCTTAATTTCTTTGGTACAGCCTATGCTCTTGCTCTGGGGCATTTTTCTATTATTTATGCCCGCCACCCACGAGCCCACACTGAATGATGTTTCAGAACTCGATAATTATCGCGATGGGTTAGGGTTGTTTGCCCTAGTGCTATTGCTATTCATCATCTTGCCCGTCCCAACGGGTCTAGAATTTCTGTTCTTCACGACACACTAAGCCCCAGAGCGGGTGCGTAGACCCTTGCTGACGAATGCGTAAAACCTTTTGCTGTAATTTTATCCGCTCGAGCAGCGGCAACCCAAACAATGCATTTCGAGTTTGCCAAACCACGACTGAAGCAGTAACCCCAAAACAGAAAAAAAGCCCCATAGCCGAAAAGACGATGGTAGGCGAGACCGTATTTTACTGTTGCCCAAGTGAAATAATCAATTAAAAGTTGGATCCTAAAACGCAACTGCCACAGGCTCCAAGCTCCAATGGTAAGCCATAGCGCCAAAACAAAAAGCCAACGACCATAGACTGTGAGTTGATGCAGTCTCTGTATCTCTGACTCTAAACGAATATCTCGTTCCATGAATTCTGAAACTTCATACCGACGATCCTGCATTTTTTGCATGTACAATACAGCTAAAGAGAGCATTTGTAAAAGCCCAGCCCAGGGTTGGCTGAGCTTTTGAGAAATTTTGTTTGCGTCATTCCAGGTCGTTTAGCCTGGAGAAGATTCAGAGGTTGAGTCGGATTTCTCAGGGCCAAGGACCTCATCCATCAATGCAGTCGTCAAAGGAGTGGTCGCTGTTTTGATTTCCCGTTCCATTCGTTCCCGCCACCAAACCAATAACGTACTGGCAATAAAGATGCTAGAGTATGCCCCCGCCCCAAATCCAATAATGAGCGTTAAAGCGAAATATTTTAGGGTTGCACCGCCAAAAAAGAAAATAGCTGTAAGGGGTAACAAAACCGTCAAGGTTGTATTGATAGACCGTCCCAAGGTTTGGTTGACCGCAAAATCTACAATATCGGCAATGGAGCCACCGGATTTGAGATTCTCTCGGACGCGATCGTAGATCACCACAGTGTCATTGATGGAAAAGCCAGTAATAGTCAGCAACGCCACGATAAACAGACTGTCTACTTCAATCCCAAAGAGGAGCCCCAGTATGGAAAAGATACCGACCGTAATCAAAATGTCGTGGAAGAGTGCGACGATTCCCCAAAACGCATAGTCCGGCTGAAACCGAAAGGCAAGATAAAGGCTGATTCCGGTAAAGGAGACAAACAGTGCCAGGAGTCCCCCGATCAGAAGTTGTCGTCCTAGGGTTGGGCCTACGGTATCAATTTGACTTTTTTGCGTATCAAAAGGACCCAATTTTTGATTGAGGGTTGATTCAACCTTGCCTCGTTCTTGAAATCCTAAGGTTTTGGTGCTGATGGAGATAGCTTGCTGGTTAGTGCCCAAAATTTGGACGCTGGAATCACCCAAACCTTGCTCTGATAAAACCGATCGAACCTCAGATAGTTCGATCGGTTTATTGCACGCATTGGTCTGTTGGCAATCCCGCTCAAATTGAAGTCTCGTTCCGCCCACAAAGTCTAGGCTGGGGCGCAGGGGCGCTCCAAATTGAACGAAGGAGACAATCATGGCAATAATCCCTGCAATGATGACTCCACTGGAAACCGTCCACCAAAGATATCGCTGTTTGCTCAATTCCAGCTTCATCGAGCGACCTCCGGTACTTTGGGACAATACAGGCTTATTTTACGCAAGTTGGGCATACCGATCGCTAAAAATAGTAAGGTCCGGCTACAGGTGATGGCCGTAAACATACTAATCATCACGCCTAGGGCCAAGGTCAGTGCAAAACCTTTGACAAAGCCAGAGCCCAACCAAAATAAAGCGGCACAGGCAATTAAGGTGGTTACATTACTGTCCAGAATGCTAGAGAAGGCACGGTTAAAGCCAGACTCAATGGAGCGATAGAGGGTTTTGCCAGCCCGCAGTTCTTCACGGGTCCGCTCAAAGATTAAGACGTTGGCATCCACTGCCATCCCAATGCTCAAAATAAACCCAGCAATCCCAGGTAACGTCAAGGTAACGCCCAGAAGGACAAAGGCCGCATAGGTCAGCAGCGCGTAAACGCCCAGGGCGACATCTGCAATCACCCCAGGCAGGCGATAATAAACTGCCATAAAGACAAACACCAGCGCCAGACCCACAAGTCCAGCAATAATACTGCTGCGGATGCTGTCCTGCCCGAGGGTTGCCCCAACAGTCCGGTTTTCAATGATTTCAACAGGCACGGGCAATGCCCCACCCCTGAGCTGGACGGCCAAGTCATTGGCAGATTGTGCGTCAAATTGCCCCGAAATCTGTGCGTTACCGCCTGCAATTCCCCCGTGGCCGGCATACTGCGCCGATACGCTGGGATAGCTAATCAGCGATCGTCTAGAAAAATACCTAAAGTCCGTCCCCGTTCCCGCGATCGCTT
>JAAURS010000337.1 GCA_012032135.1 Acaryochloridaceae cyanobacterium RU_4_10
ATAGGCCCATGGCACCGATTCTGACGAAACGGGCCATTCGGCTTGAAAGCCTTTTTCTGAATTGATTTCAGGGTTTTAAAAAACCTCAATTTAGCTCAGCCGATAACACCTGAGCCAAAACTTGGAGCCCATAATCAATGAGGATGGGATTTCTTTCGAGGTCCAGACTGTATCGGCCAAATCGATTAATGTGCAGAGTCAGGAATGGACTCAAAGCAGCTACTGCCTCAGGGTCAAGGGGGTAGCCTTCTTGGATTAACTCATTGAGAATACGACTCATTTCAACCACGTTGTAGAAGATTAGACAATTGGCGACCAAATGGTTGTACTTAATGATCTGGCGAATCTCATCGCGATTATTGGTCGAAATGCAATCCCCACCAAAAGAAACCCATTTAACAAAACCATTGAATGCCTCGCTCTTGTTACTTGCAGCATGACCCATCACCCTAAGATCTTCATCATTCAAGTACTGAAGCAAGAACCCAGACCTGACAGCACATCCCAACTCATGAAACGCCTGAAACAACTTATTTTTAGGACTATCGGTACCTAACTTTCGCAGAATTGTAGAAGCATTAATTTTGCCAGACTTAATCGAAATTGCCACGCGCAGCATATCTGGTAGGTGTGTTTCAATAAGCTGCCAATCGACCGTATCGGAGAATAAACCATCAATGTGTTGATAACGGGCTTTAGGAGAAGGACGGTAGAACGTCAAATTTTGCCAGCCCCGGATGCGAGGCATGAGAGAAATACCGAGCAGATAAGACAGTCCAAAAACCGTTGCACTTTGGGAGTGGGTATCGCCGTGAATGGTATCCGGTTGAATATCAGACTTGTTATTGCGTAACCCATCCAGCATATAAATGGCTTCTAGAACGCCACAGGGAATGAAATGGCTGAACAGGGCAATGTAGGTATCGGAGACATGATAGTAGCCAATGCCACCATAGCCACCGTACCGGATGTGATACTCCGCCAAGAGGTTTTGCTCATAGATATCCCATTTTGTACCGTCCACAGAGGCGTGTTTGCCTGAACCCCACTGCTTTGGCAGCGAAAATCGGTTGTAGGCATTGGTGACTTCATCAATCGCAGCCTGGAGTTTATCGCTATCAATATGTCGTTGATGAACCTGCGCCAATTCCTTACGATTGAAGTCTGTCAACGCTCGCGCTGTTTGGCTTGGACCGATATTACAGCCATAACAGAACGTCGTTGCGAGATAACGAGCAATCGGATTTTCTAGTTTTGCCTCATGCCCTGAGATCGGCTTGAAAAAGCGTGTCCAATTGAGCCATTTCTCGGTATCTGTTAAAACATCGAGCAAGTTGACTGGTGTAATGCGCTCCACAATCAGGGCTTTGAGTTGGGCAAAGCCTTTGGGCGTTTTTTTCTTGGGTTTACGGACAACCAGTTTGCCTTTTTGATAGTTCACACTATCATTGTTCGGAAAAGCTTTGTCCGCTTTTTGGGCTAAGGTTTCCAGCCATAATTTGAGATGTGCGATAAAAGGTTTGCCCTGAGTCGGTAGATTAACCTGTGTTCCATATTCCTCAACCTGCGTTTCATACTCTTGCCAGGAAATAAGCTGGCTGTAATAGTCGCCAAATTCATAACTTCCTTCGATGTAAAGATCTCCAGACTGTAGCTCCAACAAAATTTGAGAAAACACACACATTTCAAAGTTACGGCGGTGAATTTGGGTTGGATAGATTTTACTTTGGCGCTGTTCGGCAATTAAAGACCACCATTTTGCTGAAACCCAGCTTAAGTCGAGACGGCTCAGTTCTCGTTCTTCAGGCGTACCAGAATTCTCTACCTCAATGGTGTCTACTTTAAGGCGACGATTGCCGCGATGCTTTTGAATAAATTGAATGGCTTCAATCATCGAAGCATCTTTGGTGCTGGAGCGAAGAGGGACCATATCCAAAAACCGAAACAGCGTGGCACGATGGCTTGTAAAGAAGTTTTTGAGAAACGGGAGATAGTTATTGCCCTTGTAGGCGAGATGGTCATCGCAATCCTGGATAATTTGTTCGCAACGGTCGTTGCCAATCATTGATTCCATGGCATCCCATCGTTGTTGAATGTCTTCCTCACTCTGATACGTCACAACCACATTGCGTAGAGTTGTAACCAGTTCATCTGTGCGCTGTTGTGTTTTGATTCGATAATCAGCCAATGCTTCTTTTGCTCGATAATGCATCTGTCGCATCCGTTTGATAAACATTTCGGCAATATCATCCAACGTGCGAGCATATTGAACGGCCAATAGCGACACGACTAAGGTGTACCGTTTGTCTGGCTCTAACTCTTTAATCTGATTAGCGTTCAGGGTTTCAGCTTCGGCAGCAAAGTGCCGGACTTTAACTTGAGGGATCTGGGCGATCGCCATTTTTCCAAATTGAAGTTGAGAAAGCCATTGCAAACGTTCTACCAACTCCTGTAGACGGGAGAGCATGGGTTGACCTGGCTCTTGCTTCAACTGATTCCAGGGGGTGAACGTAGAGGTGACATCACTGACAAACAGTGCCTGAAGTTGGACAAGGGTTTCTCGATTGAGGCTTGTCGCCACTTTTTGGTACAGGGTAGAGGTCACTCTTGTTCTGACGCTTCGAGCCATGCGCTCTATGGTGCTGAATCCAGGTAATTCAAAGCGTTGGCGGACTAATTCTTCTAGCGCAATATTGATCAAGTCCACTAAATCATGCTTAGTTTGAACAGCCGTCTCCATCGCGCTCACCATGGCTTGTTGAGCTGATTCATCATAGGGCTGTATTTTTAAGTAGTCTCGAATAATGGCAATGTGTCGCCTGCGGGTACCAGAATTATCGTAGTCAGCCAACTCTTGAGCAGAAGCAGAGATCCCGACAATCCCTGCAATATGCTGAATAATGGCAGGAGGGACAGCCGAGATTGGTGTGTTATAACCCAGTCGCTGAAAACTTTTGAGTAGGGTCAAAAAACCCAGTTTTAGTACGTTCCCTTTGGACACTCGTTCCGCCAAAATCTGTTCTTCTGGAGTGGGAGTATAAATGGCTGATAATTCTGGAGGGGTAATGTTGCTCTTAAATCTCGGATAAGCCGTATCTTGAACGCTGGACACAACGAAAATTCCTCACACTCATGACTTGACGCAGACAATTAACCTCCTAAAATCGGGTCATTTATGGGACAGATTTATAGGCTGTTCCACAATAAGGACAGAACCGATGCTTGAGTGATGTGATGGATTGATGGCAGCTCCGACAGCGGTTTTGCAGTTCAACCCCACACAGAAAGCAGTATTTGGCTCGTAGATTCATCCACAATGATTCAGGTGCTGTGCCGGGTCTCCAGCACTCAGGACAGAATTTGAGGGCTGTCGTTTGATTGACAGCAACACCTTTAGAGATCGCTTCGAGATATTCGTCTGGGACACCTAAGGCATAAGCCAAACCATTTTGCGTTTTGCGGTTGAATCGGGCTGTCTTACCCCGTTCCATCTTGCCAAGGCTTTGTAAATGGATTCCTGCCTTTTTCGCTAATTCTTTTTGACTCAGACCGAGGCTTACTCGAATTCTTCGGATGTAATTTGCCAAGGTTTCATCAGGGGCAGGGATGGACTCGATTTCTAAAGTATTCATAAAAATATAACCCTTAGTATTTTGAGTTAAGGGTATACTGCTGGCAATTCTGAATAACTTTTATTCTCGACGGAATTCTTAACTTGTCTATCTCTTTGGCAACGGTCGCGACTGAATTTTTGGATCGTCCTGGACTTGCTAAAAGCACCTTACAATCCTACGAGTTGACGCTTATGCCTTTATTGGAGCGCCATGGCTCTCTCCCGGTCGAAACCTTGAGTAGATCTTTGTTAGAGTCTTATCTCAATGGCTTGGACCACCTTGCTTACACCACGCACAATCGTCATCAAGCCACTCTTCAGTCGCTCTTCAATTTTGCTGTAGAACAGAGCTATCTCTGCGCCAATCCCATTGGCCATCTCAAACGCCGAAAGCCAAATCAACTCAAGGGTGAACATGGAACAGACGAAGTAATTCGTTATCTATCACCTTCTCAAATCGAAGCGCTCTACAGCCTGCTCGAACGCAATTCTCGTTTACATACTTTGGTGCTACTTTTGCATCGAACGGGCGCTAGAATCTCTGAGGCGCTTGCCTTGAACTTTGATGACTTAGATCTAGCGAATTGTAAATTTCGAGTATTGGGCAAAGGGAATAAACAACGATGGTGTTTCTATGGTCAAGACTTAGATCGAGTTTTAGAAAAGTATTTGAGGCTCTATCGTCATTCCAATTGTCCGGCTCTATTTACAGCTCAACAGCCAGTTACTCGGAAGGTAACGCGCTTGAGCTATCGTGCCGCTCACAACGATTGGACTCGTCTCATTGCACAAAATTCTGTTCTAAAAGGCGTTCGCCTACACGATCTGCGTCATACCTTTGCGACTGAACGGGTCGGTCTGATGGGAATTGAGGAGCTTCGAGCGCTGATGGGACATTCTAATATTCAGACGACTTTGCGATACCAAAAGGTCACATCTAGTCGTGCAGAAGAAGTTGCTAAACAAGCTTTAGAAGTATTGACCAAAAGTAAGGTAGCACTTTGAGCTTTCATGTTTTTAGATCTATACTCTTTTATCAAAATACTTAACTGTCACAGAGTATCCACAATACTCTGCATCAATAAACTGAACCTCAAACCCAAAA
>JAAURS010000338.1 GCA_012032135.1 Acaryochloridaceae cyanobacterium RU_4_10
AGGTACAATAAGTATCTATAAAGTTGACCGTTGGTTTGGGGTCTCTAGGTGCTGTCATAGTCCCCTCCTTGGTTTCAGCCTTTCTTTCTATTTTACTCCGACGAAAGTGACTAAAGAGGGTTATGGTCTCTATCTAATACACAACCGCACTCACAAGCATGGCTTCTAGTCGATAGAGACTTCTTCACAATCACACCGCAGCTAGAACACTTTGCAGAGGTATAGGCAGGACTCACCGCAATCGTGATTTTGCCAAATACTTTTGCCAAGTACTCCAACCACACTCTGAATTGATACCATCCAGCATCGTTGATGGACTTTGCTAGACAGTGGTTCTTGGCGAGGTTCTTGATTCTCAAGTCTTCATAGACCACTACATCGTTGGATGTGATGACGCACCGTGCCAATTTCACAGCATGGTCTTTACGTTGTCTACTTATTTTGAGATGAACCCGTCCCAATCTGGCTCTGGCCTTGCGTCGATTGCGAGACCCCTTGACCTTTCTAGAGACTAATCGTTGAAAGCGCTTCATCTTGACTTCCCCAGTTCGGTAAAACCGAGGATTCTGAACTTTGGCACCCAACGAATCCGTGTAGAAACTTTCTAGGCCCACATCTAACCCAATGGTCTGATGAGAGGGCTCACTCACTTCAGTTCGCTCCACTTGAACGCAGAACTGAGTGTAATAGCCATCGGCACGTTTCACTAGGCGTACCCGTTTGATTTGGCCTACTGAGTAAAATCCCAGGTCGCGAGTCCCTTTGAGCTTAAGTTTGCCTATCTTCTTGCCATCGGTGAACGTGATGGATTTACGGTCCTCTGCAAGTTTCCACCCAGAGGTTTTGTATTCTACCGAACGGGCATCATGCTTAAACTGAGGAAACCCTTTTTTGCCTGGAATCTTCTTCCTGCAGTTCTCAAAGAACCGAGAGATTGCCGCCCAAGCCCGTTCTGCGCTGGATTGGCGCGCCATTGAATTGAGTTCATCGGCAAACGGAAACTCCCCAGCTAAGACAGCACAATATTTGTTGAGGTCATACTTGCCGATCTTTGGTTCATCCATCCACAAGCGCAAACACTTGTTCTGAATAAACTGAGCTGTCCGTATTGCCTCATCTATTGCGCTGTATTGAATAGCTTTACCGTAAGCTTTGAACTCAAGTACTATCATGATTTTATGCTAGCACGTGCAGCATAAAATATTCAGCTATTTTGGGAGTTGTCTCAAGGATGATTTGGCGCTATCGCGCCGCGCCTTATATCTCCGCCGTAAACGGGAGGACGGGGTTTTACGGCGCATCCGATAAACGCAATGCCCTCATCGACCGAACCCGTTTTCTTCATCCCCCTTCTCCCGCTCTGGGAAAAGGGGGTAGGGAATGAGGGAGTACAAAGCGCATCGCTGCTAAGCAATTCCTTAGGTTATTGAATTCACGATCCTATACAGGTTTTGGAATAGAAACATCCACTGGGATCACAGGTTGATTGAGGGTTTCTAAATTGGGTTGAATCGCCTTGCGATTGCCCACTACAAGCACCACCATCTCATCGAGCTTTAAGGTCCGTTTTGCGGCTTCCAAAACCTTCTGCGCTGTCATCTCCTTCACGGCTTTTTGATAGCGAAAGATAAAATCTTTAGGGTATGAAAAATATTCATACCGCATCAATCGCGATAGCGTTTGGGCTGGGTCCACAAAGTTAAACACAAAGGAATTCAAAATTGACTCCTTTGCAAAAGCAAGTTCCTTGCCCGTCAGTGGTGCTTGACGCAGCTTTTGAAGTTCCGTTTTGACTGACTGAATGAAGGGAACCGTGGCCTCCGATCGCGTTTGCCCGCCGGCCAGAAACATTCCAGGATAGTCGTAGTGAGGACTCCACACCGCATACACAGAATAGGCCAACCCTTGCCGCGATCGCACTTCATCGAACAGCCGTCCCCCAAAACTATTGAGGGCTTCGTTGATCACATACATTGCAAACACGTCAGGATCGTTGGCCTTGCCACCCAATTGCCCGATTAAGACAGAACTTTGCGTCAGTTGCGGTCGATCTACCACGTACACGCCTCCCTTTTTAATTGGGTGGCAGATGGGATAGGCTCTAAACGAGGCTTGGGGCTCTTGGGCCAACTGCCAAAGCGAGCTTCGATGGATTGGCGCATTTTGACCGGATTAAAATCCCCCACAATTCCTAAAATGGTGCGGTTGGGGTGAAAGTAAGTTTGATAAAACGTTTTGAGATCGCCTTGGGTAATATTGTTGAGGGTTTGGTATTCTTCAGTCCGGGCATAGGGACTCGTGGCACCATAGATTAACTTTTGAAACTCCCGATTGCTGATGCTGTCAGGAGTGTCGTTGCGCCGCTCAATAGAGCCTTTATGTTGTCGTTTAGATAATTCCAGTTTTTCCACGGGCAGAGCAGGTTCCCGCAATACCTCCGCAAACAACCCAAAGACAGTGTCCAAATCTTCACTTAAGGCGTTAAAACTGGCGGTTGCAACCGCATCATCCATGCCCATTTCAACGGCAGCAGCCCGTTGTTCTAGCATTTGATTCAACGTATCGGCAGGATGTTTGACCGTCCCCCCCGTCCGCATCACCTCAGCCGTAATATCCGCCAATCCTACCTTTTCCAAAGGTTCTAGGCGATCGCCCGTCCGAATCATGGCACGACCGCTCACCAACGGCAGTTCGTGGTTCTCCATCAAATAGACCGTCAAACCATTACTTAAGGTAAAACGGCTGTAGCTAGGAACCCGCACCTCAGGCAAGGGTGGGAATGTCAGCTCCGTATAATGTTTTGGGGTAGCTGCCACAGCAGTTCCTGGAGCGATGAACCCAAACATCAAGGGAACCCACAGCACCATCACAAGCGATAGAACTGAAGCAAGAGGGAGCGATCGCCTTAATTTCATAACTGTGAATTGCTGTATAAGTTTGCTTGGTAAAATCAGGTACGGTTTCGGTTAGATCTTCCCCCTTCTAGGATATTGCATTGAGATTTCAGAATCCAAACCAAAAATTGTTTCACTTAAGATAATAGGAGTATGACGCAACCCGAAGGTAACCAAACACAAGGAATTATGATTTCAAAGACATCCATTCTGCCACTGATATTAGCGGCATTGGTTGGGGGGAGCGTTGTATTTTTGTTATCTCAGCTTCAATTTAGGGTGTGGGTTGATTCTTCCAACTCCCGCGACGCAACGCCACCCGTTATTGAGATTGACCCCACACCTAAGCCTTCAGGTACGGCGATCGTTTCCCCCAGCCCGAAACCGCGTCCGCCCAAAGCGGTACCCAACGGTCTGCGCGTCAGCAATCAAAGCCCCACCGCCATTAGAGTGGTTCTCCTGTCCCAGAAAAATACCCTTGCAAAGCAAAAGCCTTATCGTTCTCCGGCGCATTGGGACTTTTCGCCCAATGAAGGGGGCCAAGGCGGTCTGCTATTATCACTACCGGAGGGGAATCTTAAGTTAGCCTCTGGAGATGTACTGGTCGCCTTTGCCTTAGATGGTTCGAGACAGTACTGGGGACCTTATGTAGTGGGTAAAACGTCTATGCCCACTAAAGTATCTAAATCTTCAGAATGGCAGCTTCAACTGCGTCCGTAATACAAGCTGTTTCTAACCCTCTATTGCGATATCTGTGATGATGCGTGTTCCCGTTGCTGCGCGTTCGACAATCTTAATTGCGTTATCTGACACGGTTCTGTGTAATGCAATGAACGCGGATCTTGAAAAATCTGGCTATGAAGTGGTGTTGGCCCCAAAGCTTGCGGATGTCTTACCCCAAAAAGACACAATTCACCCAGACTTAATTGTGATTGATGAGGATCTAGAGAAGGGATCTGGGTTAAATCTTTGTAAGGAATTACGGCTCCAAGGCACCACCATTCCGCTCTTGATTGTGATGAATAGTGACACTGTGGACGATCGCGTCGCTTGCTTGCAAGCTGGTGCGGACGATTACTTTGTCAAACCCTATCGCAGCGAAACATTTTTAAGACTCATCCGGCTCTACCTCCAACCCAGCGGAACCAGTCAAGGTGAATATTTAAAGTTTGACAATTTGGTCTTGGATTTAGGAACCCGTGCAGCACTCCGGGCTGGAAAAGCCATCAATCTTACGATGAAAGAATACGACCTCCTGAAGTACCTCATGGAACATCCCCGTGAAATATTGACCCGCGAGCAAATTCTCGAGAATGTGTGGGGCTTTGATTTTCTAGGTGAATCGAACGTGATTGAGGTGTACATCCGTTACCTACGCCTCAAAATAGAAGGCGAAGGGGACAAGAAACTGATTCACACCATACGGGGAGTAGGCTATGCCTTACGGGATGCGTAAGCCAAATAAACCCTGGACCTTTGTGCTGAGCGCGGTTGCAGTGACCGCATTGCTGATAAGCTGCTATACTCCCCAATCCTCTGGGGGAAGTGCCCCCTCTAGTCGCAGAACCCCCAGCCAAGTTTTGCCCATCACGGCAACCGCCACTATTGCCAATCGAGTTTTTGAGCTAGAAGTCGCTCAAACCCCTCGGCAGCAAGAATTTGGGTTGATGTATAGAACTTTTATGCCCCCCAATCGGGGAATGCTCTTTCCATTCCAACCCGCGCAACCTGTGAAATTTTGGATGAAGCATTGCTTGATATCTTTGGACATGATTTTCTGGCGCCAAGGTACCGTAGTGGCGATCGCCACTAAGCCCC
>JAAURS010000032.1 GCA_012032135.1 Acaryochloridaceae cyanobacterium RU_4_10
GTTTTCTGGCTGTGGAGGCTTAGAGGTTACTCTGCCTGTGAAGCAGCAATTTTCAGTCGTGAGATTGGAAGCCACCGCTACACTGCTTGTCAGTTAGCGGTGGGAGTTGTCACAACGCCATGCATCCCATCCTTAAGAAATGCACCTTGTGTTCGTCCTCTGTCCAGATGGGTTGCAATGAAAAGAAAAACTGTTCCAATGTCTTTTGATGAATACGAACTTCTGGAGCGACCTTTTGGCTGGAAGGTAGAGTACTGGGATGAGCAGGCGCACCTCACGCCCAGAGAAATAGGGGTTACCACCCGCATCGACCTGTTGCCCCGTTCCCTGCAACAGAATCACGCATTAATTCCCGTTCATCCCTTCTACACTGAGCAGATGATCGCAGGATACTTTGAAGTCTTTGTCGATTCTGTTGAGTTTTGCGGCTGGTCTGAGGAGCAAGTACAAGAAAGCGCAGAAAAATGCATCGGTCATTATTTTTCGGGAAAGAAAGGGGAGGCGCTGCCCGCTTCTATCATCGCCCTGGAGCCAAATTCTCAGAGATTAGCAGGTTTAGCTTTGTTCATCCTGAATAGGGAGCAAAAGCCGCATCTGGAATTACTGTATGTGCGACCTCAGTTTCAGGGAAAGGGAATGGCGACAGCGATGGTTACTTGGGGGATGAACTGCCTGATTGAGTCCGATTTTCAAGAGCTTTTTAGCACTTACCATATTTGTAATCAAGAGAGCCGCCTGTGGCACCACAAATTTGGCTTTCGGGATATCTACGACTCATACTATATTCGGCTTAAATGCTCCTGGCTAAATCAAGAGATTTGGCGAATGGAAACGTTAGGATTAGCTGAGGGATTGGATGCTCTGATTGAGGAGCGAGATGAGTGGGAGTCCCAACTCGATCCAGAAGATCGATACTGAGTCAATTTCTGCAGACGGGTGCATGTTAGGATTGATGATTGCAATAAGATTAGTGAAGCGAAGAAAGCACGCTTTCTAATCAAGAGCTTTGCTAGGGGGAAACTTCAGAAGAGGAGATCGAACACAATAGATAAGGGTTAGATAAGGGTTCTAAAAGCTATGGCTGCCAGAAAGAATCAACCTCAAGTCAAAAATAGACTCCTTTTGCGCAATCCAACCAATCCGATCGCAACCCTAGCGATCTCACCCGATGAAATCTTAGAAATGCTCCAAAAGTCAGTTGGGCATAAGCTTACGACTGAACAATCCCTAGCTGCAAAAACCTCGGCATTGGAATTGCTTGGGAAGGATGATGCCACGATTCTAGATTTAATGAACCTCTGGAGTTGTACACCAGTGCTAGGAGAGTTTGCGTTGAGATTACGAAAGTATTTTGGGTCTAATCTTACAGTGACACCGACAGCCAACCCACGAACAACATCGGTAATCCGTCCTGTACTCATACAATGGACCCAAGAAATCTAATATTCAAAGCTGAAGACGAGCCGTTAAAGCCACAGCTAATGCGTCTGCTGCATCATCGGGTTTGGGGATAGTGTCTAGTTCTAGTTCTCTGGCAACAGCTTCTTGAACGGCTTTTTTGTCAGCATTGCCATATCCCGTCAGTGCTTGCTTAATTTGAGCAGGGGTAAATTCAACAAGGGGTAACTTTTGTTGGGCAACCACCAAAGTGACAACGCCACGCGCCTGGGCAACTAAAATGACATTCCCCATCCGATAAAAAAACAGTTTTTCAAGAGCAATCAGGTCTGGCTGGACCTGCTCAATCACAGTAGTGAGGTCTTCGTAAATAGTACAAAGACGATCGCCAAGGGGTATTTTGGGGAGCGTTTGAATGATGCCAAAATCCAGCAATTCTGGGGTTTGCTCGCCAGCGGATTGGGAAAGGGCGATCGCACCATAGCCCAACGAAGCTAACCCTGGATCTAAACCAAGAATACGGATGCGAACCTCCGTTTGTAGGTATCAAATTAATTAAGACATAGGTTGGTCTAAGAATCTAGAGGTTAAAGATTCCTTAGGTTTGAACGTCGCTGTCAATTTCTAGACGAGAAAGCGCACTGTTGGCAGACTCTCGGACATAGGAATCAGTACTTTCATCCTGAATCAACTGGTTTAACACTTCTAGTCCGCGCGGTCGCCAATCGACCCCAAAGCACTCACAATGGATACGCTCAATGCTGGATTATCCGTTGTTTGCAAAGACTCAATCAAAATATCGACGGCTGGAACGCCCATTTCTCCTAATGCCATTACTGCCGCGATATGAACAACGGGATTGGGGTCGTTGAGGGCCGTTTTGAGACCCCGTACCCCTTCGCTGGAAAGGGGAATATCGGGATAATTAATGACGACCTGGGCGAGAGCCTTAGCAGCACTGCCCCGCACAGTGACGTTAGGACTATTCAGTAACGCTTCCACTAATGGCGGGACGGTATCCGGGCCGATCGCTCCTAGCGCTTTGACAGCTGCCCGTCGATAAGTTGTGTCGTCTTCGGCCAAAATCCCCATCAGTCGGGGAATAGTGGTTTCATCGCGATGCTCTGCAATCTCCCACATAGCGCGATCGCGCAGATGGGGATTGGGATGTTTGAGTTGTTGAAAGAATGCTTCTGCGGACATAGGTTTTAGGCATGAAGAACGGTCAACGGGAGAGTCTGGGCAACAAAGGCTAGGCTAGGCAGGAACACTATTGTCTACTTTAATCGCACTGGCAGCTTTTGCGGCAACGAGCCAATCAGTATCCCGCGCTAAAATCTCATGGTTACTGAGGTCGCCTAAAGTTTCAAGGGCCATCAGCGCGGCATATTTAAGATCCCAGATTTTGGTTTCTAGGCAGGCTTTCAGATCTGGAATTGCACGAACATCCCCCAGTTCCCCAAGGGCGATCGCAGCGGCCCCCCGAGACTTCTGAAACTGCGGTGCTGAATTGAAAAGATTCTCAATCAATAAAGCATAGGCAGGTGCATACTTAAGCCAGCCCAAAAGCTTGATGACATGATAATGCGCGCCATAATCAATGTAAGCTTCTTCCTCGTAGGTTTGCAGAAGGGCTTCAGGCGCTTCTTGGGAAAACTGTTCCAGCAGAGTTTGGGTCGCAAGGTAGCAGCGTCCAAAGTCTGTGTCGTACAATTCGCGAATCAAAAAACTTAACGCTGGGGGTCGATCGTACTCGTGGACCAACTCCAAAGTATTGGGCCGATCGCATAGGGTTTGTTCTAAGTAGGGTTGGATCTCTTCAAATGCGATCGCACCCTCTGCCACGCCAACATCTGCCAGCAACCGGATGGCACGCAGCCGAAATACGATGGATTCTGGACAGCGCGAAATTTGCGGAATCGCGCGGTAGTACTTTGCATCTATTAAATCTTGAATAGCAGAACGTCGCGTCACCCGGTCTGAATCCTGCAAAAATTCTACGACCCGATGCATCTGCGCGTCATCTCCAGTCAAGCGATAGACCGCTGCGATCGCCGCACTTGCTGTAGACCCATGTTCTGATTCCGCAAACTTGCGAATGCGCTCTAGTGCGGGTTGATGCTGTAACGTTGCCAGGGTATGAATGACCACTCGATAGGTTTGATCGGGTCTATTCAATACTTGCGTCAGGTCCTCCAAAATTTCTGGATCCTGCGTCCCAATTTCACCTATAGCCCAAGCCGCATTCTCCACCGTATAACAATCCTCATCCTTCAGACAGGATTGGACGATCGGCAATGCAACCTTCGCTCGCAAACGCCCCAAGGTTTCTACTGACTTGCGCCGCACAATCCGATTTTCCAGGCAGGGGTCCGTATTCTGAATCGCTCGGATGAGTGCCTGAATCGCGCGATCGCTGGGAAAGTTGACGAGATGGGCCGCAGCAATATATCGGGAATCCTCCGCCTCATCGATCTGAGATTGAGGCGTGTCCAACAGTTTAATGGCCTGTTCTTCCGTGAGATCGAAAAGATTAAAAAAGCGTCTATCCATGCCCCTAAACCCCGCCAATATCAAAGGGACCCTTAGCCAGAAACTCAACCCAAATCAGGCAAAGCATCCAACTGAGAGTCCCTTAGCGCAGAAAACTTATCGTTGTCTAACGCTCAAGTCCCAAATCCTAGGAAAGGGAGTTGATAGCATAGTCCAACAATGCATTGTACTCAGTCAATGCTTGAGCGGACATATCCCGAGGCGCGCAACCTCGGTTACGAGCATAGCTGAGGGCTTCAACATAAGGAGCAGTGGGCAGACCCAACGCGCGATAAACTTCACGACCACCTGCAATACCCCACTCATCCAAAGGACCCGTACCGCCCACAACGAGGCAGTATTGGACTAAACGGAGATAGTGTTTGATATCACGAGCGCATTTTGCTTTAAAGGTGTCGTTAGAGTTGGCTTCACCAGCATTGTTCAAGTAGCTATATTTTTGATGCATGCATCATAAGCTTCTTTAGCAACGTTATCAATATTGTTAGAAAGCTTTTCAGCAGCTTCTAAACGAGCAGCAGCACGCTGAATAGAACCTTGTACTGATTCTAAATCAGAAGAGCTGGGGAAACGGCCTGCTGCATCAGCAGCCGCAACTACAGTGGTAACAACGGATTTCATTATTAATATCTCCCAGGTTGGCTTTGTTCAGAACTCTTAAGTTCTTGTTTTATCTGTTTACCAATGTCTAGTTAAGCCAGAACTTAGCTCAACGCAGAGATGACACGGTCAAAGTAGCTTCCCGCTTCAGCAACTAAGCTAGCGCAACGGTCTTCCACAACGGGAGAACCCATTTTGCGGAGCTTGGCACCTGCACGGGCTTCGCTAGGCGTGTCTTTGATGTGAGCGGCAGCTTGTGCTTTCATGATTTGAACGGCACGCACGGTGGAGGTGGTGGGCACGCCCAAGGCTGCGTAGGTTTCTTTCAGACCATTCAAACAACGGTCATCCAATACGGATGCATCGCCAGACAATAGTGCGTAGGTCACATAGCGCAATACGATTTCTGCGTCACGGAGGCAAGCAGCCATGCGACGGTTGGGGTAGCAGTTACCACCCGCTTGGATCAAACCTTGGTTTTCGCAAATCATGCCTGCAACTGCATCAGATACCATGCAGCTTGCGTTGGATGCGATTGCGTTTACTGCATCAAGGCGACGGTTGCCAGCAGCAATAAAGCCTTTGAGGGAATTGATGTCGCTTACGCAAGATGTACTTGCATCAGCCGCAACGACTGCTCTTGAAAATGCGTCAAGCATTGAGCTCTCCTTGTTTGTACGTTTGGTCTTTAGAGGTAAGGGTTTGGTCTACGGCCAACCCACATTGAACATAAAAGATGGTGTGTAGCATCGTCTCGGTTATGAGAAACTAAGCAACAATCTTTAACATCTATTCCTCAATCTCGTTGAAATGCTTTTTCTGACTGAGGTTGAGGGTTATAGAAACGTTAAATTTCTTCGGCTCGATTTTGGATTTGAGCGATCGCCAATTTTGCCAACACCTGTACGACGGTTTCTGGATCCTGGAGCGCGGATTGCAAGGATTCCAATTCAGATGGACTGCCCAATTTGCCCAAAGAACTGACCGCTGCTTTTCTCACTTCAATGTCTGGATCTTTCACGGCCAGAAGGAGATGGGGAATAGCAGGGGGATAGTTGACTTGAGCAAAAGCAGACGCTGCTTCTGCACGGATTGTTGGCTCTGGGTCAGTCAGGGCAGAGACTAGGATGCTGCAAGATTTTTCGTCGGATTGTTCCTGGGCAACATGGGCGATCGCCCAATGACCGCGCAGCGCACATCAATGGAATCAGAATTGAGCGCTTTGTAAAGGTGCTCTGCCGCCTCCGAACCGATGAATGCCAAGGCCCAAGCTGCATGACCTTTGATGTCTTCGGACTGTTCGCTGGAGGCCAAAATCTCAAGCAAAGCTGGAACGGCTGCTTCTCCCGTTCTGGCTAAAGCCCCAGCCGACGAACTGCGAACGACGGTATCTCCATCTGTCAGGAAAGCGTGAAGTAGCGTTGGCACCGCACTGGGATCGCCAATAATGGTGAGGGTCTTGGCCGCAGCCCGTCGCAACACGACATTGGAATGATGTGCTAAGGCTTCTGTTAGCAATGGAGTAGCAGGCTCACCAATTTCACCGAGGGTTTCAGCAAAGCGAAGCCGGATCAGTCCGCGAGGGTCGCCCAGTCCTTCAACAAGCTGTTGCAAGGTTTGCAGGTCGGATGGATCGAAGGTGTCCAGCGTGATTTGTTCTTCAACGCGTTCTAGGAGCGCATCGTTAGCGGATTGAATCTGCACCGTTGAATCTGCTGCTGTGTTGGTTTGGTGTGAATCACCCATCAAGTGTTTCCTTGGGATTGACAATGAATACCGATTGCGTTGCGATTATTGATTTAAGGTCGCTTGCTGCTGTCGGAGAGCCTCCAGTTGGACGTCAATCTGAGATAGACTTGGCTCCAAGGTTTCCAGTGCTTTAGCCTTCATGATTTTAGCTCGCTGTGCCATAGCCAGCGTGTCGCTCACCAAACGCTCTCGATATTGCTCTAACTCAGTAATAATTTCGGCCAATTCCTCTGAGGTTGCTTGCTCGATGGGGTTACTTTCTGAACGATCGACCATATTGATTGCCTTATTGAACGCAGATTATAGAAAAGTCTTGCTCGATCTTCTCAGATTGCGACACGCATGGGAAATCCTGTTGGAGGATTCTGCCTGGACTTGCTACTCAGAAAATCTGTCATAACCGTTTAGTTTTGAGGGTCAAAGCGAGTGCGAAAGCTGCCATATTTGATCCAGTATTGCTTGAGGGTGTGGCAAGGCAGGTGCATGCTGGCTTTGGCACGATATAGCAGCACCTGACGATGGTCGCCCATCCAAATTTTATCGACTGGCTCTACAGAAATAAAGGTGCCTCCAAGACCTTCCACGCAGTCAGAAAACCGCTCGACGGCGCTGTAGTCAACGGTTTCAAAAATAAAAAAATTTCCCGAACAAATCAAATGACGGCTGCGAATCCAGCACTGCATCTTTTTTTGAGCTTCTGGGGGCAGCATCTTGGCTTCTTCAAATTTAAGGGTGGTTTGAGGGGTGTCAGGAGTAAACAGGAACTTCATGGGCAAAGCTCTCTTTTTTTGCAAACCGCAAGGGGCCAAGGGCAGACCCCCAAACTTGTTGGTGAGTATTGATATCCAGCCCTCGGTCAAGGCTAATCCAAGTGGTTTCGGTCATTTCAACGTAGCTATCGAGGTAGGTCTGACAGCCATTTTTCTCAATCAGACATTGGTTGCCCGGTTCTACACTGCCAAAAAAACGATCGCCCTCTCGCCGAAAGACCATAGAGCAGTGGTGGCGGCGTTCAATACAGTCTGGAGTAATGGTTTTGAGAATGTTTAAGTCTCGCCCAGAACCCGCATAAAAGAGTGCGTCCTTTAAACTGTAGTTTTCAATGTAGATGTGGTCGCCCCGATCGACGAAGCGATGCACGCCCTGACGGTAGGGCAGCCACAGGTCGTAGTCGTAAACCTGCTCTGAGTACAGGCCAACGCCATTGAAAAACTCAAAGGGCAAGGGACGAAAAAAGACGTGGATATGGGCGTAGTCTTTAGGATTTTCTTGCGCTTGCCGAACATTACTAAACTCCCCCGACATCCAGCAAGCAAGGGTCATAAAATCACTCTTCTGTAAATCTGAAGATGCCATACCTGTGTGACGAGCGATCGGTTCAACGTTTAAGACAATTTATCGAGCACCCGAATCTCCGAAGAAAAAGAGGCGGTTACGACCCCAGACCCCTGACTGGTTTTGATGATGGAAACTCGAAAGCGGAGGTTGGGATTCACAAACCAAATTTTTTCCTCTGCCACAGCTCGGTCGTACTCAGTCAGAAGTACAAATGTCCCGTCTTCTGTGAATGAATAACGACCGACTGCTGCCATTTCTTCGGCATAGCCTTGCTCGCGTAACAGACGCCTCGGCTTGCATCCTGCGGATCTGGCACGGGCACCAGAACCGTACTCCCCTTCAACACTTCCGCCTGTTCGTCCCAATCTGATGTGCCCTCCCATTTCATTTGAAAGGGCATCGATATGGATTGGGGGTCAACACTATAGGCTTTACACAGCTCCAACACCACCGAGCTATCAAGCGCAATGGGCGCAATCTCGATCTCAGACTCCACTGCTTCAAAATGACGAAACGTCAAATGATGCGCGCTACGCTGCGATCGCCATTGGCCCAGAGACTGTTCTACAAACTGGTTGATATCCATAGATGCGCGATCGTTGGCAATGGTAAACCTGCTGAGTTGAGAGTCTAAGCAACCTCAGAAATATTGAGAATTTTACCACCTGATTTTTGGATACTTTTAATGCGTTGAGAGAGAGAGCTGTAATCTACCTCGACAGTTGATTGAGCGCGGGTTACACGTGCACCCCCAACCTTGGAAATCGTAATTCTAAACCGCTTGCCTGTGTTGTTGTAAGCGCCCGAACCCGAGGATGGCGAGGCAATCTTTGTGGGTAAATTGCCAGCGACATCGCTAATTAAGCGAGCCTGTTTACCACCACTGTGACTTGCATTTCCGCGCATCAGCGCAAAAGAACGGTTAAATCCAACATTGGCGAGTCCAGTTTGTGTGCGGCTGCCCCGTGCATACGGAACGACAGTTTCTCCAAAGCTCTGAAGATATTCTTCACTGTCAATGTAGGAATCAATTTCTGCGCTGTATCCCGAAGCATTGTAACGGACCACATGTTCCGCAATTTCAGATTGATCGGAGGGCGCGCGACCGAGCAGATGTTTGAAATTCAGTTCGATAAAACGGTAGGGAGAAGCCGTGTCAAAAAACAATGATTGATAAAGCTCTGACTGGGCCACCAGACGAACAAACCCGCGCACCGTAATATCTCCGTTACGCAGTAAAGATTCTGCACTAGAGAGGCGTTGACTGTCCATTACATGGGTATTGCCCAATACCTGGCGATACACGGCACGGATGACCGTTTGTAGATCGTCTTCACTGGCAGCAGCACGTAGCTCGACGGGATCGGTATCCGTTATCCAAAGGGCCATGAGATTGCTCCTTAAAGTTAGGTTAATATGAAAGACTTTTTTTATTTGAAACGATTTGAATGAGCACCAAGGCTTGAGTGAGTCCAAGCCTTGGCACTGTCCGATCTAAGCGATTTCAGTAATACTGACAATCTTGCCGCTGGTACGATTGATCCGCTGAATTTGCGGGGTCATCTTACTAGCAGACACAATATATTCTGTGGTGCTGATTCGACGGGGACTGTCAAACTTAGAACCCGTCACCAAAATCTTAAAGCGCTTCTCTGTGCCAGAGCCTGTCACCGTTGCGGTAGAGGCTTTCACTGCATTTCCAGAATTAGTCGCAACAGCATAGACCAATTGAGATCCCTTCACTGCACTACTCACTTGAGCAGGCCCCCGATCGAGGGAAAACATCCGGTTATAGGTTACTTGCTTAATGCCAGACTCTGTATTGGCCCCACGATTGTAGGGAACCGTATTTTCCCCAAAGGTGGATTGATATTCTTCACTATCGATGTAGGAATTGATTTCGGCATCATAGCCTTCTGCCACACAGCGCACGATGTGAGCTGAAACTTCTGCCTGAGACTGAGGCGGACGCCCCAGCAGATGCATGAAGTTGAGTTCCACAAAACGGTAGGGAGCACACTTCTCAAAATAACGAGAGCGATAGAACGCCGAAAGCGCTACAGCGCGAACAAATTCGCGGACGGAGAGAGTTCCCTCTGTCAACTGAGACTCAGCCGTCACCAAACGCTCGCTGTCCATCACATGAGGATTTCCGAGAACCTGCTTATATACAGCTCGGATTACATTTTGAGTTTCTTCCGCAGAGCTGTTGGGCCACAATTCCAGACCAGCCATAATGCCAATGTCTCCATTTAAAAAGATGAATTTATGTTAAGCGATCGCGTAAAATTCTCAGAATTTACACAACACCTTTGCGCTGGCTAGATAAGGGCCAGCAGAAACATCGCGAACCGCAAGATACAGTTCGCGATGGGGAGGGGTTAAACCTCAGAAATATTAGAGATGATGCCACCGTCTTTGTGAATCCGTTGATAAATCACGGACAACTGATCGTACGGAACCATATAGACTTGATTGCTGCGGCGGAATTTAGAAATTTTATTCACCGCTTTAGAACGGTAACCCGTGACTTCAACGCGGTAAACCTTGCCACCATCGCTGGCACCAACACCAAGGCGGGTTTGAGCGGTTCCAGCCGTTGCCCGGAAGGTCGTACCAGGTGCTGAAACAGGTGCTGCAATGGCATTGATCACCGCACCGTTTAGCTTGGGTTTGGCCCCAGCCAAGTCTGCCTTCAGAGAGCTGGTAGAAGCGCCCCGTACGAGCTGGAAGGTATGGCTAAAGCCAATCATGTGACTGAGCGCCTCAGTCTTGTAACCGCGAATATAGGGAACAATATTCTCGCCAAAGACGGACTGATACTCATCCCCATCGATATAGGAATCAATATCCGCTTCAAAGCCTGAAGCATCAATGACCGCACTATGGGCTTTCATCTCCTCAAAGCTATTGGGCGCGCGACCCAAGAGATGGCGGAAATTGAGTTCCGTGACGCGGTAATGAGGGGCTTTTTCTAAAAACTTAGACCGATACAGTCCAGACTTTGCAACAGTGCGCACAAATTCACGAACGCTCAGTTCACCGCGCTTAAATTGGGATTCAGGCACAGCAAGCCGCTCGCTTTCCATCACGTAAGCATTGCCCAATACTTGGCGATAGACGGCCTTAATAATGGTTTCTAGATCTTCAGAATTGCTTCCGGGAACCCATTCGACGGGTGGCGTTTCATCAAATAAGCTAACGCCTAAGCGTGAAGCTGGACCAAAAGTCATGAATGATATCTCCTGAAGGACGACAGGGTTAAATCTGGATAAACTTTATACACCCATGAAGCAATGAACATTAACTTTGATTGCTAAAGCAAACAAATCTTAAAAATGAACAAAACCTCAAAGACAAAGGCCAAAAGGCTTATAAAACGTTCAAAATCTTGAGAAGACAGAACTATTCTGCACAAGTTTTGCACGCTTCAATCTTCTTATGCCCAGGGGACGCTACTGAGAAAGGCTTACAAATTTTAACGATTTTGCAACAATTGGTTATTTAGATCTCAGTATTCTGGTGACTGGGCTTAAGCAAAGACACGATCTGGGAGCCCATTCTGAAGCAATTTGCAATGCGTTCTTTTGCAGAGTCGCTAGGAGATGCCGTCATAGGAAAATATTTAAACCAGCCCAAAAACTAGCTTTCAAAAAGCAGGCCAATCCCATCATGGAACTTCACAATATTGAAACGGCTTTAAAACAAGAAGATTTTCAAATTCGCCTCAAAGCGATCGCCGCTCTCAAAATCTATGACGACGCGATCGCAGTTCCCATCTTGACTCGCACCTCGCACGATCCTGAGTTCTTGGTGCGCACGTTTGTGGCAAGAGGATTAGGGAAACATCCAACTGCTGATGCTTTTGCGACACTGCTAGAGATGCTGAAATGGGATAATACCCCTAGCGTTCGTGCTGAAGCGGCCAACTCACTTTCTTTATTTGGTCGTGTTTCCGTCCCTCACCTGGTGCTGGCCTTTGAGCGAGATTCCCATTGGTTAGTCCGTCGCAGTATTCTTGCGGCAATAATGGATATGGATTGCCCTCAGGACTTATTAGAGGTTTGCAGCTAAAGCCCAGCAAGGGGATGACTTGGCAGTGCGAGAATCAGCATTGATGCGCTTTTGACCTTGGTGGATACAGATCGATGGGCGATCGCTCTTTCCCAATTAGAGTTACTGGCCCAAGATGAATCTTCCCGAATCCGTATGCGAGTTGCGCAGGTTCTCAAACCCTTGAACGATCCCACTGCCCACACTATCCTGAATGGCTTGCGACAAGACCCAGACCTTAAGGTTGTTGCCGCAACCTGGAGCAATCCTTTGGAAAAGGAAGGGAAATCGTGAATTACCCGACGTTCACCTGAGTACAGGTAGAGCGCGGGGCTTCCCGTCTACAAGCTAAAAATTCACTTCAAGGTTATGAAGATTAAGCGGACAAAAGCAAACGTTGATTGGGTTGAAAATGTGGAAAAACCCGCCCAAGCTGTGCTCCATCTAGGCCCAAGCGATCGCCCAAAACATTCGCCACCACATCTCGGAAATCCGTTGTCACCGCTAGATCTCGTTCCTGATAGAGTTGAGCTGTTGTGAGTCCTGGCCACTCTCCATAGACCTTGCCACCGCGCACGCCGCCACCCAAGACCCACATCACATTCCCGTGGCCGTGGTCCGTTCCACCATTGCCATTTTCACGAACCGTCCGACCAAACTCAGACATTACCAAAATAGTAGTATTGGCATAAACAGGCCCCAAGCCCTTTTGCAAAGCTATAATTCCACTTCCTAATTGCTGGAGATTCCGCGCAAGTTGACCGCTCGCACTGCCTTGATTGACATGGGTATCCCACCCGCCCAGCGCCATAAATGCCAACTGCACCCTAGAATCTCTGGCCATCACTTGGGCAACCCGCTGGGCATCTTTCGCGAACCCATAGGGAGATGCTGCTCCATTATTGGCCATCTTTTGCTCCAAATCTGGATCCTTGAGATCTTCCCTTAGTGCTTGACGCGCAGCTTGTCCTTCGCGGTAGGTTTGGCTCAGCGCATCGTTATTGCTGTACAGACGATCGAACGCAGCACTAACTTTAGGACGGTCTAAAGGCAGAGTACCCGCAACCTTTCGCCCCGAAGCAATGGTTGCAACCGCCATTCGACCTTCTAGAATACGAGGAGTAGTCTGCCCAACATTCAATGCCTGAATGGGGTTGTGCCCAGACAACACCGCCATGAGACGATTCATCCACCCATCTGGGGTCTTCTTGATACCAGGAGTCCCGCTTTCCATGTAGTCTTGGGCATCAAAATGCGATCGCGTGGCATCTGATGACCCGCAGGCATGGACAAAGGCAAGATTGCGCTGCTGCCACAGCGGTAGTAGATCCGCTAGGGCCGGATGTAGCCCAAAGCGACCGTCTAAGTCCAGGAGACTTTGTCCTTGACCCGGTTGAGGAATCGCAATTTTAGGACGGCCTTCATAATAAGCAGCGTCCCGATAGGGAGCCACAATGCTCAGTCCATCCACCGCTCCCCTTAAAAAATTACGACCAATCTCGGACGATTTTTATCGGGGGTGACGGCTTGGGCGATCCAAGAATGGGAGGTAGAAGCAGCAATCGCTCCCATAGAAAAAAGCCCCATCTGTCCTAGAAAATGACGTCGGTTCATTGTTGTGTTCTTATTAACGGTGCATGAATTCTGGACTGCCCAACAGTAGGGCGGATTGGAGCTGAGGGGGATTGTTTGCGATCGCCTGTTGGGTCTTGAGAGAAAATCCATTTCCTAGGGTTTGGGTTAACTGGATTGGATTGAGAGATGCGGCGATCGGGGAGCCTTGAGATGGACCCTGGGGAGATTTTTCTCGTCCTAAAGAGTTAGAAGGAGCTGCGTTCAAAGGAATCCGACCGCTGGCCAGTGCTGTCGCAAAACTTAAGCGTCGAGTCATGGCATCGGGATTCAGCCATGCGTCCTTGGTGTTTTTGTATCCATCGGGTGACTGACATCCGTAGAGCGGCATTCCTAATTGCTGGAGCGTGGTGTAAATGGGTCTGACATTTCGCACTTCTACCCCTGTTGCCCGAACTGCTGAGAGCACGTACTGATAGGGCGTTTTAAATTTTGCTTGGTAAAATTTTGGATCTTGAAATTCAGAACTGCTAAAAAGTGTCTTCAGCAGGTTTTTGATATTTCCTCCAGTACTTAAATAGTTCTGTGTTAAGCGATTTACCAATGATTCTGGGGGTTTGTCCGCCACAAAATATTGTGCGAGTTGGTAGCTGATATGACGCGCTGTCGCTGGACTCGCTGCCAAAATATTGAGAGCTTCTTCTCCTTCTGCTTCTCCCTTACTTTGAATCGTTTTTCCTAGAAATACTTTAGGACTGGAATCATGGCGTTTTGCATCAAAGCGAAACCCTTGGGGAGAAGGATTTTTAGCATTAGGCCGCTGAATGGTCCATCCCGTCAAAATTTTGGCCAATGTCACCACGTCCTTTTGGGTGTAGCCACCATTCACACCTAAGGTATGGAGTTCCATTAATTCCCGGGCGTAGTTTTCATTCAAACCTTTGAATCGCCCACGGGCTCCGAGGCTATTGGGGGCTGTGTTTTGCCAGTTGTCGAGATAAAACAGCATGGCGGGATGGTGGGCTGTTGCTCCCAATAAATCGCGAAAGCGTCCAAAAACATGGGGTCGAATGGCCTGTTGTTCGTAGGATCCTATCCAGAGTCTGTCCTGTCCTTTGTTTGCAAAAACATTGAAGTGATTGAACCAAAAGTCCACCATGACTTCCTCTAGCTGTCGCGGACTGGCTGTTGCTCGAAGTAAGCGCGCCCGAACTGCTTCTTCTGCAATCTGACGCAATTTTTCACGATAAACTTTTCGATCGTCTGGTGAAAGTTTGTTACCTGTCTTCTGTTTAGGCCGACCAAAGTCTTGCGCTAGTTCTACGGGACTCATAGAGAGGGTTTCGAGGGATTGAAGTTGAGCATTCAAACTCGGGGGGCTCGGGGAATGGAGTTGGGGCTCGAGTTGTTGTTGAATGTACTGTTCAACGCCCATCTGTTGCACCCGCTCTACATCACCTGGTTTTGGACCTAAGCTCAAACGATTCAGAACATGAAGAATCTTTGGGTTGACGGTGGGTGCTGCATGGCTGGGAATGAGAAGCACCAGCCAAAGCAATAGCGAAAGCCCCAAGGGTTGAGAGAATCGTTTCATGACCGTTTAAGCCTATTGGTACTGAATCCAAAAGGTTAGACTGTACTCGTTCAGAAAAGGTTCACATTCATGAAAGGGTCAAAAAGCTGATTCAAGAGGAGATTGAAAAGAGCCGTACGATAAGGGATCGCGTGCAGGCAGATGTTAATCAAACATTTGGATTAACTGATTCAACCAGTGGGGCTTGATAACAAATTCAAGCCCCACCCCCTAAATAAATATTCCTAAACCGATAGCGGAATCGGGCAAGACACATTCATTCCACCTAATCCGCAATAACCATTGGGGTTCTTAGCTAAATATTGCTGATGATACCCCTCGGCGTAGTAAAACTCAGGCGCTTCAATAATTTCCGTTGTAATCTCACCGTGTCCCGCCTTGCTCAAAGCCTCCTGGTAAGTATTGCGGGAAGCTTCCGCCAACTTGCGCTGCTCCTCAGAATAACTGTAGATCCCAGAACGATACTGAGTCCCCTTATCATTTCCTTGCTGCATCCCTTGCGTTGGATTGTGGCTCTCCCAGAACACTTTCAGCAACTCTGCATAGGAAATCACCTTCGGGTCAAACACTACCAGCACCACTTCATTGTGGCCCGTCATTCCAGTACAAACTTCTTGATAGGTCGGATTGGGCGTCACCCCCGCCGCATAACCCACCGCCGTCACATAAACCCCTTCCTGCTGCCAAAAACGGCGTTCGGCCCCCCAAAAACAACCCAAACCAAACATTGCCAGTTCCATCCCATCTGGATAAGGAGCCTTCAACGGATGTCCGTTCACAAAGTGGCTGCCAGGAACGGGCATCTTTTCAGACCGACCCGGCAGGGCATCTTCTGCTGTGGGAAGGGTTAATTTTTTGCCAAAACCAAAAAACATGACGACCTACTCTCTATACGTACAAAACAATTGCGCTATCTATAGCCTAGCGAACTTAGGCTAAGAACGGGTTGAGCGATCGCTGAATCAACCTAGAGAAAATCCTAAGACTTTCCTGAGTCCTACACCGAGATCTCTTGCATCAAGTGAGACGCCATCGCTGCAAACCCTGCATTGTTTAGCGCTGCCACAGTCGTATTTTGGTCCAACACCCGAAACTGAGCCCCCAGCCGCACGAGCTGACTTTGCCGATCGCCCTTGATCTTAGCCACTACTGAAACCTTCGCCCCTAGTCCCTCACCCGCCTGCGATCGCAACACCTCTTTGAGTTGTTGTTGTCGTTGAATATTGCCCGCATCCTGAGCTGGAATTTCCACCATTACAAACTTTACATCTTCTATGGGTTCCGCATCATCGATGATGAACTGATTGCGATCGTCCCGCCGATCCACCTTGCCCCACACCATCAACCGCCGATCCGCAATAATATGTTCGCCGATGCGCTCAAAACTTTTGGGAAACACGACCGCTTCCGCTTTGCCCGTCAGATCCTCAATCTGCACGATGGCCATGCGATCGCCCTTTTTAGTCACGATGGGTTTTACTTCCGTGAGCAATACAATAGCGCTCAGCGTAATATTATCGGGCTGGCTCTCCAGATGAGACAAACTAATCGGAGCCATCAACCGACCCGTTTTTTCGACTTCTCTGAGCGGATGGTTGGAAATATAAAAGCCTAACAGCTCTTTTTCTAGCCGTAGTTTTTCACCTTCTGGGAAATCTGCTACGGGGGCGGCTTTGGGTGCAGAATCTACCGCTGAAACTTGTACGGAGCCATTGTTACTGCTCCCCATCATGTCAAAAATACTTCCCTGACCGATCGCCTTATCCCTTGCCCTAGATTGCGCCCAGTCTAAAATAATTTCCAAATCTTGGACGAGTTGATTGCGGTTGAGGTCTAAACAATCCATTCCACCGCACTGGATCAGTGCTTCCAAGGCCCGTTTGTTCACGACTCGCGGGTCGATGCGATCGCACAAGTCTGCGAGGGATTGAAACGGTCCCTTCTCATCGCGCGCGCTCAGGATATTGTCGATCGCCGCTTGACCTACATTCCGCACTGCGGATAGGCCAAATAAAATACTGTGCTCTAGGGGAGTAAAATCCACCCCAGAGCGGTTAATGTCGGGCGGTTCTACATTAATGCTCATGTTGAGGCAAGTCGTAATGTAGCGAGGAATTTTATCCTGATCGCCGCTGTTGGCAGTCAGAAGTGCTGCCATGTACTCTACGGGGTAGTTAGCTTTGAGGTAGGCCGTTTGGAAGGTGACGTATCCGTAGGCGGTGGAGTGAGATTTGTTAAAACAGTTTGATGCTACCACCCCAGATTGAATCAAAAAATTATGATCCTGGGTGACCCCGATGTCATAAACAGTTTGGATTCCAAGGGAACGACGTCGAACAATTTTCACCACACCCATCTCCCAACATCAATTCTTAGACTGTAGGGGCGCAAGCCTTGCGCCCCTACGGTGAATGGGATATCCGACCTATTCCGCACTACTGCCTGCACGAGCAGCAGCAGCTTCCTCAGGATGAATCCCCAAACGGGTTAGGTTAATTCTTCCGCGATTGTCAATTTCACGGATCTTCACCACAACTTCATCCCCCATATTCACCTCATCCTCAACCTTACCCACTCGATAGTCCGCAAGCTGAGAAATGTGAATCATGCCTTCCTTGCCAGAGACAATCTCCACAAACGCACCAATGGGAATAATACGAGTCACGCGACCCAAATAAACATCTCCCGCATTCATCTTGCGAGTCATGCCTAAAATCATTTGTTTCGCACGCTTTGCCTTGTCTTCATCTATGGATGAGATAGTGACCAAACCGCTATCCTCAATGTCAATCTTGGCTCCGGTTTCTTCCGTGATGCCCTTAATGGTTTTCCCACCTGGCCCAATCACCAAACCAATTTGATCGGGGTTGATTGTCATGGTCAAGAGTCTGGGTGCAAACGGAGACATGTTGTCACGGGGCGTTGCGATCGCCTCCAACATCTTGTCTAGAATATGCATCCGCGCGGGTTTGGCCTGATGGATCGCCTTTGCGATCGTTTCTAAGGCAAGCCCTTTAATTTTCATATCCATCTGAAGGGCGGTGATTCCGGTATCCGTTCCAGCTACCTTGAAGTCCATGTCACCCAGGAAATCTTCAATCCCCTGAATATCGGTGAGCACCCTCACTTCGTCTCCTTCCTTGATCAATCCCATTGCCGCACCGCTGACGGGCTTCGTAATGGGAACACCCGCATCCATGAGAGAGAGGGTAGACCCGCACACCGAACCCATTGAAGTCGATCCGTTAGAAGACAGCACCTCAGAAACCACGCGGATCACATAAGGAAAATCCTCTTTGGATGGAAGGACGGGTGTAATAGCGCGTTCTGCTAAAGCACCGTGACCCACTTCCCGACGTCCCGGCGATCGCATGGGCCGCGTTTCACCCACAGAGAAGGGAGGGAAATTGTAATGATGCAAGTATCGCTTTTTATCGTCGGGATGGAGATCGTCCATTTCCTGAGCGTCGCCAGGGGTACCCAAAGTGACCAAAGACAACACCTGAGTCAACCCACGGTTAAACAATCCGCTGCCGTGAACCCGCCGAGGCAACACACCCACTAAACAATTGATGGGACGTACCTCATCCAACTTGCGACCATCGACGCGAACGCCCTGTTCTACAATCTGATGGCGCATGAGGGACTTAGTAATACTCTTGAACACCTTACCCACTGCCTTGGGAGACGCCGCTGAAGCCACTTGAACCGGATCGGTTTCGGGGAGTTCGGCAATTTCTTGAACGAGGGCGGCTTTTATCTCATCTAAGGCTGCATCCCGCACGTTTTTGTCTTTCTCAAACCGTCCTAGGACTTCTTTAATGGAGGTACTGACGCGATCGCGGATGAAGTTGTCCAACGTCGGATCTTCTACGGGGGGCGCGGCTACCGGAATTTCTAAGCCCAGTTCGGCAAGCAATTCTTGCTGGGCTTTGATGAGATCGCACACCACTTCATAACCAAAATCGATCGCTTCAACAATATCTTCCTCTGAAACCTGACTGGCACCTGCTTCAATCATGATGATGCCGTCTGGCGATCCGGCAATCACCAAATCCAGGTCTCCCGCTTCAATTTCGGCATAGGTGGGATTGATGATGAAATCATCGCCCACCAATCCAACGCGAACAGCCGCCATTGGGCCGTAGAACGGAATCTGGGCGAGCAAAACAGCCACGGAAGCCCCAGTGACCGCCAAGACATCGGGTGGAACGTTGTCGTCCATCGAAAGGGTGTGGCCACAACCTGGATATCATCCCGCATCCAATCGGGAAACAAAGGACGGAGGGGACGATCGATGAGCCGACTGATCAGCGTTGCCTTCTCTGGCGGACGACCTTCTCGGCGTAAAAAACCGCCAGGGATGCGACCTGCGGCATAAAGTCGTTCTTCATAGTCCACGAGCAAGGGCAGAAAATCGATGCCTTCTCTTCCTGCTGCGCGCGTTGCGGTAACTAAAACGGATGTATCTCCAGACTCAATTAATACACATCCACCCGCCTGTGGAGCAAAGCGACCAATTGTGAGCCGAATATCCCGTCCATCGAAGGATATTGACTTAGTAATTTCTGACATTCAGGTTTCTTTTTCCTCTTTTTTCCTGAGAAGATCCTAACATTAGTTTATGGACCCATAACCTAAACACCTATGGCTTTGCTGCACGGTAGTTGGATTCATCCCGCTTTGAGTCCAAGGGGTTCGCAAATTTTGGCTGGCCGTGAAGGGGCTCAGGGCGACAGTTTCTTCTTTCTTTGGGGCGAAACCTGGCGCACCGTCCCCTATGCCGAACCCTGCCTCACTGTCCCATCCCATCCTCTGGGACTGTCGTCTGCTGAGCTTTCTCATACGCTGCAAGGACTCCTACAATCTAAAGCGATCGCCTTACCTTCGGCTCTAGAGACGGCACTCAATGCAGAGGGACAAAAGCGGCGCAAGCAATCTAAAACTGCGGAATCAGTTCAGTGGCAAGAAAGAGGCGTAGGTTTGCTCAGTCGGTGGAAAGAGGGTAGCGCAACACCGATTCATTCTGCTACGGTCCCAGATGCGGGGGATGAAGTCTGTCTCTTCCCTTCCATCGTGCAAGGGTTGCGGTTGGACGCAACAACGGCAACGGATTTGTTGTTGGCCTTACCCCTAGTGGCCGACCTAAATAAAGAAGAAGGCTGGCTGGGCGACGATCTATTGTTTTGGAGCCATGTCACCCGTTGGAGTCTGGATTTACTGGTGCGTTCTAAGTTTTTACCCGCATTAGTCTCCAATGGCGATGGTGCCCATGCAGAATGGCAACCGCTTTTGGATAGTGCCCTAGACCAAACTCGTTTCAGACAGATGAGCGAGCAAATGCCCTCCATCTGTCGGTGTTACGCGATTGAATCCAACCCAGATTATTTAGCAACCCCACTGCCCGTCCCGGCCAATGCATTGCTCTTTGCATCGCTTCAACAGTTGATAGACAGACAGGTGCGTCAAGGCATTGGGTCACCGGAAATCTTAGATGCGTTAAAGGGATTGCGCGATAAAGATATTTCGCAATGGTTGGCCGCTTTAGAGACATCAACGGGACGTTTTAGTTTGTCTGAGGAAGGATGCGATCGCCTCACCACTGCCCTCAATACCTGGACCCAACCGATTCAAGCCACCCTTTCTCAGCATCGCTCCTTTAGAACGGTGTTTGAGTTGCGACCACCCCTGCCTCCTTCGCGGAGTTGGACCGTCACTTACGGGCTTCAGGCCACGGACGATTTTTCTTGCTGGATAAGCGCCGATGCGATTTGGAAACCAGTAGCGATCGCATTTCAGTCCAGGGGCGCGCCCTAGAACATCCCCAAGAGACGCTGTTAGTGGGACTTGGACTTGCGTCGCGGGTTTATCCTGCAATTGAGGAAAGCTTAAAAAGTGCCCGTCCAATCCAACACACCTTAACGCCGCTACAAGCCTATGAATTCCTCAAAGCAGGAGCTTGGCGACTGGAAGATAGTGGATTTGGTGTGATTGTGCCCCTAGCCTTT
>JAAURS010000339.1 GCA_012032135.1 Acaryochloridaceae cyanobacterium RU_4_10
TGGAATCACGACGCAGTAAGGTTCCCCCCCTTGACTGGGGTCGGCTTTAAAGGCTTGATTGCTTTCCCAGGCTTCCTGCCACTTGGATTCTGTGGTGCTGGGTTCGTACTGGCTGGAGAGGTTGGTTTCAGTCATATAAATGCGATCGCCACTTAAGCGCCACCGATACAAATGTGCGGGTTACTTACAAATTCTGCCACAAGTCCGAGGCCAGCTTGGGAACTGTTCTTTTGTAATACTTCTGAGGGTTAGAGCAAAACCATCATTTAAGAAGTGATTCAAGATTAAAGCCAGGGCAAAACCAATCCCAGCAAATCTGAGAAACTGCCAGAATAGTTCTTCTTTGTCTCGCCAAGTGATGAGTTGGCTTTCCAGGTCTTCCCAAGTTGAGGCGAGTTGAGTTTTGACGGTTTCAAGTTCGGTTTTTATTTCTGAGAGACGAGCTTCGCGATCGGGCTGTTGTAATGGGTCCAGTTGACCTTGAGCATAGCGAGTTTCTTCGGCTTTCAATTCTGAGAGACGGGCTTCAAGTTCGGGTTGTTTTTCTTGAGCGGCTTGAATTTGGGCGTAACGCGCTTTCACTTCATTGAGAAGCTCCTCGGCCTCTAGAAGCGATCGCGCGACGTCATCAGAGTTTTGTTCGGTGCGATCGGTGGGGGGGTGTCTGTTCGGTGGGCTCCATGCAATAAAACTCAAGCTAGCCGTTCTATAACCGTTATCACCTTACCCCGATTGAGTCTATTCAATAGCAGGATGGATGAAATCTGTATCAGTGCTACTATAAAGTAATACCAAATATACATACTTTTTGGTTTATGCAGTCTCAAAAATTATCCATTTCTCTGACAGACGATTTAGTCAAGTTCATCGATCGATATCGAGCCGATCGCGGGTTAAAGGCTCGGTCTGAGGTGATCGACCAGGCATTGCGGCTGTTAAAGCAACAATCACTAGAAGCTGCTTACACGGAAGCCTATGCCGAAATGTCTCAGGAAGATGCGCTTTGGGACGTCACCACTGGAGATGGTTTGAGCGATGAAGCGTGGTGAAATTTATTATGCCAACCTTGACCCTACGATTGGATCTGAGGTCTCTAAACAAAGGCCAGTTTTAATTGTCAGTAATAATTTGCACAATCAGAAAGCTCCGATGGTCACAATTGTGCCCCTCACTAGCAATGTCGAACGGGTCTATCCATTTGAGGTGTTTTTATCTGCAAACGATACACTTTTACCTAAAGACTCTAAAGCGATGCCCCAACAAATTAGAGCAGTTTCTAAACAGAGAATGATGGGGACGGCGATCGCGCAACTCAATGCTGAGGTTATGGCATTGGTTGAGGATGCAATGAAGTTACATTTAGGAATGGATTAAAACGAAATAATCAAATATCCATCTTGGAACTTTGCACCCGTTACCTTCTGGCCCTTTAGTTCGGGTGGCAGAAATAGATTGCGGCGTTGATCTCCAGCAGAAATGGTTAACTCAGGACCGTATTGCGTGAGCTGAACCTGACTCTTATCAAATCCCGGCAAAAAGAGCTTCACCTGACGCCCAGCGACATCAACAGACATTGGTTTGGGCGCTTGCAATACCTCCTGACGGAAATTAGGCAAACTGTCCATCAAAGGTTGCCAAATATCATCTGTGCGGCCAGGGAGCGCGTGCATGGGCAATGGCATAAAACGCTCGTGCAAAACATGGAGATTGCCCGATTGGTTGAGCAAAACGCCCCCAACGGTTAAATTGGCCTGCTGCGCGCTGCCCCATAAATACTGCGCCGTCCGCATCGCCAACGGATCCACCGTTGTAACCAGATATGCTGCCACCCGATTCGGATCTGCAACGGCCCGGATGCCTTGGGTTAATTCATCATCGGCCATTGAAAAAGGCTGAGAAAAATTGCCGCTGGTCCAATCTACATTGTTCAAAACCGTTGATGCGATCGGCTGTAAAAAGGGAGACAATGCCCGACCCAAATCGGACTCCACAAACACCTGACGAAATCGACGCAGATACCAACTCAAAACTTCCGGCATTCCAAACATGCGGAGGGTGGATGCACTGTCTTGAGCGTCAAAAATAATGACATCATAATTGCCGCTGGCATCAAATCCCTTCAGGCTATACAGCGCCAAGGCTGCATCCAAGCCAGGTAAAACCCCTAACTCTTGGCCAAAGACGTTTTTAAAGAAAGGGGTACGCAGATATTGGGCTTCCAGTTGTTTGACCTGCTCCCAACTTTGTTCTAGCAACTGAGCCGCAGACAGGCTGGCAACGGAAAAACCCGTTGCAACGGTACGCGGTTCGGAACTGAAACCCTTTTCCCCTAACAATAAATTCAGTGCAAGGTCAGCGTTATGACCCAGTAGTAACACGCGCTGTCCCTGACTGGCTAATGCTTTGGCGGCTGCGATCGCAACCGTGGTCCGTCCCGTTCCGCCTTTCCCTAAAAACGTCAAAATAAACGACATGGATTCAATTCCTATTGCACGGGCTCTAGTTCATCGTCAAAAAACCAAGTTACGACGCCATCATCAAACTTTACCTTAACTCCAACCCCGCTGCCATCGGTCATTTTATAGCCCATAATGGTGCCCACCTTACCCAGGGTTTGGCTAATATCGTTGGATACGCGATCGCGGATGCGACAGACGCGAACTTTTTGACCGACTTCCATGATAAATCTGTTCTCCGACACAGTAGACCAAACCACAGTTTATCAGGGATTTTGGTACTGTTGTGAAGGAACATCGGCAAACAACGGGCATCCATCATGGGCAATCCTGCCACTGACAATCCACACAGCCAAGCGATCGATCTTGCCATTGAGCGCTTACGTCAGCTCCACCCAACAAGAGAGGCAAACCCTTTGGTGTTGCAGTCTTTCCGATGGATCGCCGTCTCAACAATGCGATCCCATTCAATGGCAAACTTGGACCCCCGTTGCCCTCAATGAACGAGACCACATTGCTTGGCCTGCGGGACGACAAGTGTTGTGGTTGGGACAGGTCATTCAGATGCCTCACGCATTGGCTGAGTATCCGCTCACCGGATCGATCGTTCGGCTCTCGCTGATTTGGTGGGCGGAACAAGCCGATGTTTACGTAAATGGTCAACATGTCCAACAGGGCGACCTCTATGACACTTCAGCACGAGTGGTTTTAACGGATGCGTTGGTTCCAGGAACCCCTGTGACCATCGCAATTCGGTTGGTGAGTCCGGGGCATGATGCAGGGGCGTTGGTGCGATCGCGTCTGATCTGCGAACCTATATCCTCCGAACGGATCGATCCGGGGATGGTCGCAGATGAATTAGCGGTTCTCCAAACCTATGTGAATGCCTTTCGTCCAGAGGATCTGCAAGTTGTAGCTAAAGCAGTGCAAACTATTCAGTGGGAAGATTGTGAGGATGCAGCTCGGTTTGAGCAAAGTCTGAAGCAACTCCATCTCATCCTCACCTCTTTGGGGACATGGTTAAAGCAACGGTGTATGCGTTGGATTGGCCATGCCCATCTAGATTTGGCCTGGTTGTGGCCCGTTGCTGAAACCTGGGAAGCTGCCGAACGCACGTTTCAATCGGCGCTCAACTTACAAAAAGACTTTGATGAATTAAAGTTTTTGCCATTCTTCCCCCGCTTTGTACTACTGGTTTGAGCAGAACCGACCCGAACTATTCGAACAAATCCAACAGCGTGTGGCAGAAGGGCGCTGGGAGGTAGCAGCGGGGCTATGGGTGGAGCCGGAACTCAACCTGATTAGCGGTGAATCTTTGGTGCGTCAGGTCCTCTACGGTCAGCGCTATACCCAAGACCGTTTTGGCCATATCAGCCGCGTGGCATGGCTCCCCGACAGCTTTGGTTTTTGCGCTCAGTTGCCCCAAATCTTAAAACAGGGTGGCATAGACTATTTCTTAACTCAAAAGCTACGCTGGAACGATACGACCCAATTCCCCTATGAATCCTTTTGGTGGGAGGCTCCAGACGGTACCCGTATTTTTAGCGTCATGACCCCGCACATTGGGGAATCGATCGATCCGCTCAAGATGAGTGACTACGCTCAGAAGTGGGAAGCCAAAACCAACTATCCAGAAAATCTTTGGCTGCCTGGAGTCGGCGACCACGGTGGCGGCCCCACGCGAGATATGTTGGAAGTTGCTCGACGCTGGCAGAAGTCGCCCCTCTTCCCGCAGCTCAAACCCACCACGATGACAGAGTTCTGCCAGCAAGTAGAGTCCAATATTCAGGATGTCCCTGTTTGGTCTGACGAACTGTATTTAGAGTTCCATCGAGGGTGCTATACCTCCCACGCCGATCAAAAACGCTACAACCGTCGCTGCGAGCATTGGCTGGTGGAAGCAGAGATGTTCTCTGCGATCGCCACCCTTGTCACCCAAGCCTCCTATCCCAAAGCCGAACTTGAAACTGCTTGGAAGAAGGTTTTGTTCAATCAGTTCCACGACATTCTGGACGGCTCGTCCATTCGCGAATGCTATGCGCAGAGTGCCGAGGACTTTGCAACGGTCGCCCGAACTGCCGCCCGGGTAACGAGCTCTGCGCTTTCGGCGCTCGAGTGCAAGCTCGCGCACGGCTGCATTGCCGTCACGAATCCGTTGGCGTGGGAACGCCAAGATTGGGTCGTGGTCGCAGGCAAGCGCGTTGACGGGGCCGTCTGGCTGATAGGAGACGATGGATA
>JAAURS010000033.1 GCA_012032135.1 Acaryochloridaceae cyanobacterium RU_4_10
AGTGGAATCGTGGATTAAGCAGGTCGATCAAAGAATCCATCTCACGGGAGCACAGTGGGATGCCGAAAATGTCCCCTCAATCTTGGCTCTACGCTGTGCTTACCTCAGCGACCAGTTAAATCTTTTTTCTCTCGCGAGAGGATGACGTGCTCCCGTATGACAAGCTGAACAGGTGAGGATAAACAAGCTCCTTGCCGAACCACTGCAACTAGACTTTGTGAAGCCGTGTTTTGTCTACCTTTGCAATCGGCCAGCAGCGCACCAAATATTGAGATCCAGACAAATTCTTAAAGCCGCCGCCATAAAAATCCATTAGCGGGTCAGCAAAACAGCAGCATTCAGTAAGTCATCCTCCGTCTCAAGAGCGCCAAGATGCTCAGTCGTCATTTCTTGAATGACCTGCTTGTGTGCCATTGCATATTGGGCATGGAGTAACGCACGAGCGATATCTTGGGAAATCTGTTCTATCTCCGCAGGAGTGCCTAGCGCCTCAATCTGTCGCCATGCCGTACGAGCTTCTTCCGGTAAATTCACAAAAAGCTTCACCGCAGATCCAGCAATCTGCGCTTTCTTCCGATGTTCGCGAGTTGCAATCCATTCGATTCGGGTAGCCGTATCTGTATCGGTGTAAGCAGAGATGGTTTTTCCTATCATGACGCCTTTTTTATAGATTCTATAGAAATCATAGTTTTCATAAAAATATAATGCAACTTTTATGCAGCCTATCCACGATTCCAGCGCGATCGTTAACTGCATTAGACCTGAAGCCTCAACTAGAATTGCGATCGCCCTAGTACCAAGCACTTCAGCACAAAAGGCACATGGATGAACCGTAGGGCGATCGATTGCAACTGAACTCGCCTAGAACTAGCTCACCTTGTCTCTTATCCCCTCTAGTTCTTCATCCGCCATATCATACAAAGCCCGTAACTCCCTTAGCTTCTCCTCATCAGGTTTCCAAAATCCACGACCGTTGGCTTCTAGCATTCGCCCCACGATATTGCGAAAGGCTTCAGGGTTGGCCTTGCGAAGTTTTTCGGCCATTTCAGCATCTAAGGCATAGGTATCGGCTGCTTGGTCGTAAACCCAGCCTTCCTGGAAATTTACAGTGCCGCCCCAACCAATCAGTGCCGTCATGTGCTGAAAGATTAGCATGTCTAAAATTTCAGGGCGAGCCTTGCCTTTTTCATTGCGCCCATAGCTAAAGGCGTTGCGACTTTTTCAGGTATCTCCCGCTCGTCTCCCAACTGGAATCCTTGACGCGATCGGTTAGGAGAGAGCCAAACTCGCTGGAGGGTTGGAGAACATTCGGATGGAGGGGGTTTCATCTATGAGGTAAAATGAATAGGAAGCAACAAACAAACCTATCTAGAGAAAAAGGTTTAACTGGATGTTGCAAGAAATCAGTTCAATCCTTTTTAAAGAAAAATTACACTAAAAATCTTTGATTAAGCTGTTGATTAAATTAGTAATTGGTAAAGATGCATGATTGAGCCGTTATTACAGCGAATTTCAATTAATCCAGATATATGTCACGGCAAGCCGTGTATTCGAGGCTTACGATATCCAGTTGAGTTTCTTCTGGAGCTTCTGAGCGCTGGAATGACCCATGAAGAGATTTTGGCGGACTATGATGACTTAGAGGAAGCAGATATTTTAGCAACCTTATTGTTTGCAGCTCGTCTTAGCCAAGTCAAGAGTGTTTATCGATTGGCCTCATGAAGTTTTTGGTTGATGCCCAACTTCCGGTGAGGCTTGCTCGGTTTCTGCAAAATGCAGGACATGACGCGATACATACCCGTGATTTACCAAATCAAAATGCTACTCCAGATGCAGTCGTCAATTTTATTTCAATCCAAGAGGAGCGTATTGTTATCACGAAAGATTCTGATTTTGTTCAATCTTTTCTATTGCAAAATCAACCCTACAAATTGCTACTGATTACAACAGGTAATATTAAAAACTCAGATCTAGAATCTCTCTTTGAAAATCACTTAGAACAGTTGACTGAATTGCTTGAGTCTTATGGTTATATTGAGCTAAATTCCTCTAAAGTCGTTATCTATCAATGATTTTAGAGTTTTTAGAGTTGGAGCTTCGACTAATGACAATATGAGTCGATTCCTTGATTCTATAGTAGTCTTTATTGCTTTCTTCAATGAAGTCAACTCCTTTGTCAAAGAAAATTCTGTGATGACTTCCATCTGTTCGCCAAACTTCCAAAATTCGTCCGTGCTCCAGCCTAGAAGTACGGTCAGGATATACTGCGATCTTCAAATTGGATTTGCCAATATTTAGAGAAGCTAAGGCTTTTTCAAGTTGTCGTTTTCGGTCAGAGGTTGATATGGATCTATCGCGACTATTTTCTTTAGTATCGATTAGGATTTGAGTATTAGCAGTGATGTTTTTATTCTGAAGTAATTTAGCTAAAATTTCAGCGCCTGCTTGATAGAAGTAACGATCGCTATAACTAATTTTGGTAATTTCACTACCATCAAGACAGGTTTCTAGACCTAGTTTTTGCCGTAATTCTGACAGGCTGAGTTTGCCCCAGCTAGGATTGGGAAAGATGATTGTTGTATCAGGGTCTTCTAGCTCATGAGCAGAGATCGATCGCTCTTTTAACTGATCGAGTCTTTGCTGAACATCCTCCACGCCTTCACGCTGAAGAGTTTGTATCCATTCACACCCCGATTCTTTGGAATTTAGACCTAATGCGACAGAGGATCCCTGCGCGGTAGTAATTGCCAATACGGGGAATTTCTTAATGTCAGTCTGGTAGAGCTTGAGGACTCCTTCATCAATCCACTGTGAAAGCCGCTTTCTCCAGAACCGATGAGCATCAGAATTTGGCGCTGGGAGATGACAAATAATTAGGATTACGGGATTTCCAGCATTTCGGGTAGAATTGACTGCATCCGTTATTCGACTTATCCAAGGCATTGGGGCGTTGTGGTTTAATTTCCACTCATCCTGCATTTGGGGAAGATAGATTGTTGCGGTTTGGGCAGTCCGAAATAGTACAGGTAATGTATCTGTAACTGATCCTAATGAAACTCGATAGGAACCGCGTGCGAAGTTTTGTAGGGTTTCATCGGGCGCAATTTTGTCTACGATGGGTTGCAAGAAGTCAGCGACTAAATTTCGATCCAGTTCTTGATGAAAAAACTGATTGGAATAGGTGCGGAGGCAGTCGTAGCAGCTAGTTTGGCAGCTACAGGTAGATGTAAGTGCGTAGGCTTTTTGCAAAACCTCTCGAAATCTCTCAGCGATCCGACGGCTATAGCCTGCACCACCCGGTACGTTGTCGTAGATAATTAATTCTGCTTGCCCATTGTTCAGCGGACGAAACAAGCCATCAAGTTCTTCACGGCGAATGTCTAGCTCTTGGGCGGCAGCCGCTAGCAATGCATAGGTGAGAGAATGCCAAAAGCTTCGTCCTGAAGTTGCATTAGACGCTATGTCTGACTCGATGGATTCAACGGTGCGATCGCCCTGGTAATGGTGAACAGCTCCAAATAATGAGGGTGGGGGTTCTGGAGTATGGCAAAACTCGATCTTCAGCAAATCGCTTTTGAATACGTGTCCTAAATGAAGGCGTTCATATCCACCGCCACATTCTCGCCCTGCAATGGGATGGGTATGTTTTAGCGAACGAGTCGTATTCTGTTGCTTACCTATTACTTTTTCGGTAAGGTCGCGTCCACAACTACGACAAATACAAAAAGCTTGAGAAGGCCCTGAAAAATACCCTCGATTTGCCAGGAAAAATTCACCGCTACGACTACTGGTCAGCTTATAAACGATGCCGACCCATGTTTCGGATGGCTGTCCTGCGCTTGCAAGAAAAACTTGAGAAGTTGGCTGACGTAGGGGTTTGAGATAGGGCGTAACTTGAGCTTCTTTTGACCAATCTGTCATAAAAGCTTTGGGCACACGATAGGCATACACCTTTTGGTCATGTGTTTTGTTTGGTCGCTGGTGACAGGTGGGGCATTCTTCGACAGTGATATCAGGATCGCCATAACGATCAAAGTGATTACAGTGCTTGCATACCCAGTAGTAGCGCTCCTCTAAATCTGATGGGCGTAAAACTCCTACGCTTTGATAGACCCGATCGTCCACGACAATATCTTGACCAGGGGCATATTCTGAAAGAGCGAGCCGGCGATCGCGTTCTAGTCTGTGCCGACCTTGAGAGGACTTGAATTCATTACTTTTACCTGTGAGTAAACGTACTACGTCAATTGGAAAACCATAAATTGGCAAAATACTTGCCTGTACAAGCTGATCGTGGAGTTGTCGGCTTGCCACTTTGTGTAACTCGGATAGTAGACCATCTCTTCGTTTTTCAAGGGGTTTTCGCTCTTTAAGATTGAAACCAAGTGCGTCAATATCCCTTACACAGGTCATCAACAAGTCTACTAATTCATTCCAGTCACCAAGTTGTTCGCCTACAAAACGATTAAACTCATCAAGAAACGCTGAGATCAAGCTATTTACAGGCATATTACCCTGTAAACGTTCTAGCCATTCATGAGTCAATTCCCTAGCATTATCGTTATGCAACCATCCTACAAACTGAGCAGCCATTGAGGTTTCAGGGGATTGTGAATCTTGTATTGTCACAGGATTATCATGATTCAGCTCAAAAAAGTCGCCGATCCGAACTTTTTCTGCACCTATTCCTTGGGTAGAAAGAAATGCTGATAGCAACTCTGCTCGAATATGTCGCTGCTGAATTTGAGCGTTTGTAGGGTCAAGTCGAGGGATTTGATTGGTGCCTGCAATTAAGCGTTCTGGCTCTTCAAAGTAGAATCGATCGTGGGGTCGGCGTTGTCCATACATCAGTGTTACAGCTACGCCATCTGTTCGTCGTCCGGCTCGCCCAGCCCGTTGTTGATAGTTGCTGACGTGGGGCGGGAAGTTTCTGAGCACCACGGCTTGTAATTCGCCAATATCCACCCCCATTTCTAAGGTTGTGGAACAACTGAGAAGATTAATTTTACCTTGGCGAAAGTTGTTCTCTCGTTTTGCCAATTCTTCAGTGCCCAGTTGAGCTGTATGTTCTTGCGATCGCAACGATAGCGGCTGGCGGTTTTTTAATTAAGTGCTGCTGGTAGTGCTGCTGAGCATTTGCTGCCATATTTTCAGGGGTATACGGCAGAAGTTTTCCAGTGCAACGGTAAGCACAACAGGCATGTAGATTTAATTTTGGATTCTCAATGTTGGAGAGTCCAGGGACGTGAACTACTTGTTGACAGCGATCGCACTGATACCAATCGATATCCGTTTCCGTAATATTTAATAATTCCCAATTCAGATGCACACCTTTTTTGGTCGTGTTCTTGACAAGAAAATGAGCATCTTGGAGTTTTTGAAACAGAGATGTAAGATTTTCTCGACTTGGATCGACAGAGTTAAAAACCTGTGAAAAATACCAGCCAAGACGATTTTTTATTTTAGGATTTCCTCCAGGCAGAAAAGCTAGAGAATCTTTATCTTTTTTATCCTCATCTGATTTCTCTAGATACAGAACCCGCTTCGATCTCCCTTGAGCATCTATCATCGGTGGTCGGTTGTCGGTGCCTCCTGTCTCTGGGAAATAGCTAGATGCACCCTGAATACTAACAATTCCAGAACGCCGAATAATATCAGTCAATCCAATTAAAAATACTTGGGCTTCTTCTTTTCTGACTTGAAAATTTTCTGCAACGAATTGGATAATATCGTCATTAGGCTCGATTTCTACATGGCAAGCTAGCAAGGCAAAGGCTTCTAATGAAGAACGACGAGCATAAGGAATTGCAAATTCTCTGGCTAAAAGTTCTTTTGCCCGCTTCTTTGAAAGTTCTTGACGTTGTGTTTGGGTTCGTCTTTTGACTGAATAACTTACATGGTGATCTTCAGAATTTCGATCAGGATGAGGAATTGAAGTGTTTAAGAATTTTTCCGTCAATTCATTTATAACCTGACTAATTGAAGCAGTAGCTTCTTCATTTTTAACCTCCAGAAAAGCTTGCCATACCATCTGTCGGTAGACAGTCTCGGTATTGTTGCGCTGAAAATCTGAGGCAAAAAAAGCAGCATCCTGTCGTCCGTCGGAAAAGGCTAAGAGCTTTCGTTTAGATGCTTCTGTCGGTAGTTGCTCCAATTCTGGTAATAATTCAAACAGACCATCAATCATTGCTTCAAGCGGTGCATCTGTGTAAGCAACAAAACGATTGATTGCATAAGAGCGATTGGATCCACTCCCGCAAGCTGCACATTTGGATAGATAACACCCCTCTGTTCCCTTACTGTCTCTATGACGATGCCAAACAAGATGAAATTTTTGCTCTTGGATGTTGGCTAATGGGCTAAAACTTTGTAGCAACGGCCTACCCATCCAACCTCCGCTAAATTCAATCGAGAACGTTCGGGTAGTTGGGTCTTCTGTTCCTTCATCTTCAGGCAATTCGTCTTCTTCGTCTTCAGCCCGACTTCCAGGCGGCTTTAGACTTAGTGTGTAAATCGACGAATTCTCTTTGAGAGCCTGATTGGTTCGCGGCAGCGGCAGTAGTTTATTGGTTTTACTGTCCCACTGAGTCAGGGCGTAAGCTTCCCCGCATTGAGCACAACTGCCTAGTTCTAAAACTGGAGAATTACAGCGATCGCAGGTATGTTTCTCGTTGAGATAAACCTCTTGGCAATCTTGATTAATGCAGCCATAAACCCCTTCTAAACTACGGAAAAGCAAATGCAACCGCACAGGTAATAAGGGCAAATCATCGGGGTTTTTTCGTGCCAGAGTACCCAATTGCAACAGCCGTGCTAAAGCTGCTTCAGCCATTTTGACCCCTTCAGGGTCGAGGGTGTCATCTAAAGAGCGCGGTAACTCAATGTGCCATAGTTCTGAAGATTGAACTACATCGTTCCAGCGTTGGGGTTCTCGGCTCAAGATGTTAATTATCCGATGCACCAATGGATGTTGTTTGAGGGCGAACCAAAGAAATCGGTGAAAATCTCCGTTGGCTTGTAGTTCAGCGTTTTCTAATAATTCTGGTGGTACCCAGTAGCTCAATTCGTTTTTCCACTCCTGCAATGGAGCATTGGGTTCAGGAATCTGAAGAATACTGAGCGTTTCCAAGATGTCTCGATCTTGCAAATCAGACGGTAACTCATAGGGTTTTCCTAGACGGAATGTGGCCTCTTGACGGTTTCCGCGAATGACCTGAGCAAACTTTTCGTCAAATAAAGCTTCAGCAAATTCCAAAACCTCCGGGTCTTTAGAGCGATCGCCCAAACTCGCACTGGTGGCTATGCCGCGAACGTGACCTTTTTCTTGACCAATGGCAACCTTGAAGCGTTTCAATAGCATGGAGACTTCTGTGCCCGTTGACCCGTCATATGTATGGGCTTCATCCACAATTAGCATATTGAAGGTGTTGCTGGATGCTTTAAAAATTTGGGTTCGTTCTTTTGGACGAATCAACATGTGCTCCAGCATGGAGTAGTTCGTTACCAAAATATGAGGGGGTTTATCCCAAATTTCTTTACGGGAAAGAGCTTGAACTTCCTGAATTTTCTCAACGGCTGCATTTACTAATCGATCTGGGGTGCTCAGATTTAACTGCTTTTGCTCGGTTTCGGTGAAAAGCGATAGGAGTTCTTTGCGGTCATAGCTACTCAGTTCTGTTCGTAGAGAATCTTGGGCATCTTGAGGATCTGTTTCTGTTCGGCTAGTGTAGAAACCAAAACGAATTAGGGGCCGATTAGGATCTTGCTGACACAAAATTTGTCTGAGGCGCTTCACTTGGTCATTGACCAAAGCATTCATGGGATAAAGAATCAGCGCCCGTGCCCCAGATGTTGCTAGTCCATTTCCTTCCTTAAGTAGACGATCCATCATCGGCACCAGAAAGCACTCGGTTTTGCCAGAACCTGTTCCAGTGGCAACAACAATATTTTGCTGATTTTGAACTACGGCTGCGATCGCGCTTGTTGATGTTCATGTAGCGGTCGTTTCGGGAACAGGTCTGTAATACCAGGATGCAGAATACCAGCCTCAACCAGTTCTGCGATAGATGAACCTGCTTGATAGGGCTGTGAGCCTTCTAGATACGGATGCTGCCAAACAATTCCGGGTTGCTCTAGTTTGTCTTTAAGTTTCTGACGTAGCTTTGTATCCTTTATAGGGTAAGCCGTCAGCAAATACCGGATGAAATCTTCACGAGGCTGGGTAATAGCTGCAATGGGATCGAGATAGATGTGATTCATAACGATCGAGAAACCTTGAAAATAAATGACTAGACCAGTTCGCAACCCAGGCGAGTAAAAGCCTCTTTCACAAACGGACGATGAGCAGCAGGAACAAGGCGCGTTCGGTAACGTTCTGGGTCAGGTTCAGACAGTCGCCATAACCATCTGGCATAGACACCTGGCAAAATAATTCCTTGCAAGTTGACTCGTCCACAATTTTCGTCCCACTCAATGGGTAATGGGTTCTCAGCGGCTAGATCTTGAGCAAACATTGCAAATACAGCCGCTTCTGGTTCCAGTTCATAAAATTGACCATTGCTTAACCAGAGATATTCTCCAGTCGGAAGCCTCAGTAATGACTCTGCCATTAATTTTTGTGCTGAATGACTAGATCTTGGCTGCCATCGCTCCATCTGGTTCTTTAACGGTTTTGGGACATAATGGTCAATTCCCATGTATGCCACAAAGGGATTCTCTTCTAAGGGCGATTGCAACACAATAGGTTTACGGGGACAAGGTAACCCCTGAAGACTATCTGAAATTTCTAGAAAACGTACACCGACGTTTTGTAAAGCATCTTGAATACGGTTAAATCCAGATATTTGAGGGCGAAGCAACACTTCTTCCTTCGCCTGTCCAGTTTTCAGGGCTTGGTGAACTAAAGGCAAGTAGGCGCGATCGCCTTGAAATCGCAAACTGGTTGTATTGTCCTGACTCAGCGCTACAACTGTTGGAGATGCTATGCAATAACGCTTACCCATCCCTGCCAAGATTTCTCCCTGTGCCTGTAATTCATCTAAAGCTCTTGATGCTTCTACTTGCCAATCTGTTGAATTTGGTGGAGCCGAATAGTGCAGCAAACTTAGGATCTGTTGTCGAGTTAATGTCAGAGGCTGAGCTGAGTTTTGAGATTGACGATGATTGCTAAGTAGCGTTGTGATGGCAGTTGTCCAAGTCATTTCTTAGGTTCCTAACATCCGTTTTACGTCAGCTTCGGTCAGGGGTTTTGGCTCTATACGCATAAAGTGCTCAATACTTTGTAAGGTTTTACGTGCCGCGCTCATTTTTTGAGCTTGTACCAGAACATAGTCGGCATAGATGTCAGCAGGACAGAGTTGGAAGGTAACAATGCCCGTTTCTTCAGGACGGCTATTATTTAATCTGTGTTGAATTTGTTTGCAGAAAATATCTCGCTTGCGGGACTTAATCGTAACTAAATGCCAGTTACTGACTGTAGATGCCTGGGACTTTTCTATAGGCTTTACAGTTTTTGTATCTATTACCGCAGAGCTATCCGATTCAGTCTCAGATGGTATTGGCGGACTAATACTAACAGTTTCAGCCAGCCGCCCAACTTCAATCAACTGCTGATTTTCTTGACCTAGAACTTGATAACCAAGTACGTAATATTCTGCCTTTGGCAACAGCTCATGAAGTTTTGCAACAGAAATTTCGAGTATCCCTATACGATCCGCTTGTAACGTGCAGGAAGACGCATCTTGACCATTGCTGAGCAAAAGCGTCACAGATTCCAGTGGCCACAATCCATCTATTTGAAGTTGAGCAGCCCAGAATTTCGCTACTGTTTCAACTTGAACGGGTAAATGAGCGCAATCTTGCCGATCATGGCGGATTTTAGGCTGATGCTGCGCAGATTTAGGAAAATAATACTTTTCACAAATTTCAAAACGGTGTGACCAGCGGAATGAAATATTCCACAACTTAACCTCATAACGTCCTGGTGTTTGTAGCCAATCTTTGAGGGAGAGCGATCGCCATTGATTCGTCGCAATAATCTCAGCACTTCTGGCAATGACTGATTTATGAGTAACATTATCTATTAATAGATTGAGAGTCGTTTCTTGTGCCATAGGCGGTAGCCAAAGAGTAGGTGCTTCAAGATATATGGGTTGCTTCCCTTGTAAGCGTAGCCCCTGAACAAAAGGCTCAACAGGACGTGTTTTCCATTGAATAACTATTGATTCTGTTGCAGATTTTATCAAAGTAATGATTGCTTCTGATGCAGTCAGTTCAAGATGAAACCCTCTCCATCCCCGCAAACTCGACGGAATCCCCGATCTCTGCATTCAATCCCCAGTCCAGGCTGTACAACCGTATCCTTGGGAGTGAAACAGAGAATTTCCGCAGCACCAATGATGACTGCATCAGATTGACTTAGTGGAATGTATTCCCCCGTAATCGAATCGAAAATCAAACAGGGTAAATCTAGTGAAACACCAGGGAGCTGCCATTTCTGTAGTTCAACACTATTGTGATTTCGTAGCGTGCATTCCCAACGCTGTGTATCCGACTCCACGGGGATGACTAACTCAGGAATCTCCAAATGACCTTCGCGAGGCATTGTTTCTTCCCAGTCTGCTTCAGTAATAGTGCAATTGGTTCCGCGCAAATTTTTCCATTTTGGCTGCCATAGCGTTTGTTCAGGCAGAACCAGTTGAGCATCTAAAGACTCCAAATTCATTTTCAAAAATAGACGTTTAGGCCGAAGACTAACTAGGCGACGGCGAGTCGAAGTGTTATCACGTAAAGTAATGACCTTTGTGAGCGTTTCCCAACTTCGCAGAAAAAAAGTTTTTGGGTAAATAGGAATTCCCTAGAAAAGCTTCTCGCTCTTCGTCATTGAGCAAAATCTGTGGTGATAGCTGCTGCCGCTCAAGCTCCTGAGCAACTACAGCAATACCCTGCACCAATTGTCCAGAGATTGGATCGCCTTTTTCTGTATCAGAGTTATTAAGAAAGGCGCAACTCGATTCTAGAAAATGTTTCAATGTTCCCCACTCACGATGTTGGGCCTGACAAGTATCAAGCAATATTTCAGCTAAAACGCTATGCTCCGCCTCTGCTAAATGCTCCCAGCCATAGGCTTCCTGAAGTTCTTGAACTAATTGAGCAAAATGATCTAAATTTTGACTTGGAATCCCGCTCTGTAACCACAAAGTAGAAACGTAGCGATAGCCCCCTTTTGCACGAACCAATCCAAGTAAATCAGCGCCTCGATCCGCAACGGTTTGTAAAGCTTTTTGAGCATTTTGACTATGCGTCAGTCCCAAGCGATCGCAAAAGCCCTCCCAAAAGCGATCGTCTGAGTAGTAGTAGGCGTACTCTGACAGGGCTAAAGTTACAATCTTGACCCAGTTTTCCTCTGAGTCTGTAAACCGATTGCTAAGGCGTGTCTGGGTTAGACTGCCTACTTTGCGTAAATTCTCGCCCACCAGACTGAGCAATTCATCTGTAGCTGGCTTTTGAATTCTAAAACTGCCCAAAAAGCGGCTCCCTGTAGGGAAATCACGATGTTTCCAGTAGGGCAAAAGTTTTTCTTGCCAAAGAATTTTTGTATGGCTGGGTTTCTCAAAGTTAAGCGTCATGGATAGCAATACAGGAAACTCATGAGCTGCTTGTAGAGATTTCAGGCTAGCTAAGGTCAGCTCGTCCGGTTCAGTCTCTAGTAGAACAATATCTTCATGATTCCCCTCTACCGAGTACAATTCGCCAAATTCAGTAATAACAGAATTGTCAACGTCGTCAACATCTGCTAAATCAAAGCCTGAGCTTGATAGGCTTTCTAGTTGAGCTGACAATTGCACAACTTCTTTCTGTAATGCCTCTCTTTGAGAAACCTGAGCAGCAACTTGAGTTTCAAGCTGTTGCTGATCTGCTTTAAGATGCTCAACTATTTTTATCAGCTTCTGCTGTCTAGCTTGCTTCTGAGTTGTTGAAGCATCCAGTTCAGTCTTCCGCTGTTGCTGAGTCAGAATCTGGGTTTTTAATTTGGCTAGTTCTAATTCCTGATGCTCTTTTCAGTCAGAACAGCTTGTAAATTCTGCTGTTCTGTATGCGATCGCCCCTCTAAAGCTTGAAACTCGGCAGTACGAACAGCAATTTGATTGTTGAATTCTTGTTGTTTTCTCTCTAAGTCCGACAGTTTATCAAGCTCAGATTGATAAACTGCCTTGAGTGCTGCAAGGTCAGTCCCTAAATGAGCTGATTCTGTTTTCAATTCCTCAATATTTACATGGAGCTGCTCAATTCTGTTTGTGGCATTCACAATAGAAGAGAGAAAATCATTCTTCTGTGACTCTAGCTCACGAACTTCAGCGTGAAGAGAATTTAGATTCTGTCTGACAGCGCGATTCTCGCGCTGTCGAGTGATTAACACGGCAGCACTAGTTGCAGGAACAGTGGCTGAAGCAACTATGATGGCCTGCTTAAGGTCACGATTGAAGGATAAACCAATGCAAAACCCCAGCCCAAATGCAGTTGAACTTATCCAAAGCCAGTCCTTGACTCCCCCCTTGATTTGACTCATTTAATCAGCCTTAGTAGATTGAAAGTCAAGCAAAAAAAGATTTGACTTGAGGTCAACGATATTAAAAAACAGCCGTAGCAACCACTTTAACCTGATTATTTACAAATGTCTCCACTAAGAGTGACAACTCTAATAAAAAGGTCTTTTGATTTCATGTTCGGAAGAATTAAATCTGCTAAAAGAAAAATTTAAATTTCTACACACTGACACCTTCTAGTTCTTCGTCGGCTACATCGTACAAAGCCCGCAGTTCCTTTAACTTCTCCGCATCTGGATGCCAAAACCCGCGACCGTTGGCTTCCAACATTCGTCCCACAATATTGCGAAACGCCTCAGGGTTTGCCTTGCAGAGTTTTTCAGCCATTTCTGAATCTAGAGCATAGGTATCGGCAGCTTGGTCGTAGACCCAACCTTCTTGGAAATTGGCGGTACCGCCCCAGCCAATCAGTGCTGTCATCCGTTGGGAGATTTCATAGGCTCCACCTGAGCCTTGAGCGGCCATTGCATTGGCCCATTTAGGATTGAGCAGTTTTGTTCGGTACTCCATCCGCAATAACTCTTCTAGTTTTCGCGGGGTTGTATCCTTTGAAAAACTTTCAATAAAGCTGGCGGTAACGTTTTGGCCTTGCTCTTGTTCTGCGGCTTTTTTGAGCGCTCCGGTGTTAGCGTAGTATTCCTGGATATCGGTCAGACCATACTCCACGGAGTCAATTTGCTGAACGATGCGTCCGGTACTTTTGAGGAGCGTATTCATAATTTCAGGACGGGATTTGCCTTTTTCATTGCGACCGTAGCTAAATGAATTTCTACTGCGCCAAGTATCCCCTAACTCATCCCCTGACTCCCAACTTGAATCCGTGACGCGATCGTTCACAAGGGAACCAAACTCACCCGATGGGTTAGAGAATAACCGAGCGGAAGGATTTTCTACGCCTTGAGTTTTGAGAGATAGAGCATGTTTGCGAATAAAATTTTGGTCTTCCGGCTCATCGGCATCGGCAGCACGTTGGAAGAGATCGTCCAATAACTCAATGATGTTGACGAAGCTATCGCGGAAAATACCCGATAGATTGGCTAACACATCAATGCGCGGACGCCCTAGCTCCGCCAAGGGTTTTAACTCATATCGGACGATGCGACCCGTTCCTTCTTTGACGGGTTCAGCACCTACTAGCTCTAGCAAAATGCCTAGGGACTCACCCTTTGTTTTGATAGCATCCAAACCCCATAGCATCACGGCGATCGTTTCTGGATAACTGCCATTATGTTCTTGCAGGTGTTGTTGAATGAGCTGTTGGGCAATCTGACGACCGCGTTCGTAAGCCGCAGCGGAAGGCATTCGATAGGGGTCTAGGGCATGAATGTTACGACCTGTGGGGAGCACGCCGGGGCCATCGCGTAGCAGATCGCCGCCAGGAGCGGGAGGAATGTATTCTCCATTGAGTCCGCGCAAAAGATTGGTAAGTTCGTCGGTCGTTCGGGACAGTAGATCTCGGATAGCGCTCGCTTCTTCCAATCTCTCTGGTAACTGCGGGTCGATCCGCAATTTTGAACCTGGATGTTCTTGACGGAATTGTGCGTGGAATGCATCCAACGCGTCAGCGGTATTGTGGCCTTGGGCGATCGCAGCAATGGCCACCTCTGAGATCTGGTCCCCAAAATATGCATTGAGGTAACTGGCGATCGCCTCAGCATGTGGAGCTTCTCCCAGTACGTGCAGTCCCGAAGAGAACAAACGATTCTCTAGAACTAATAGGTAGTCATAGAGTTCTACCAGATAGTCTAGAAACGCATGAGCGCTAAACATTCGTGCGTTTTCAGGCGTAAACTCAATACCCAATTTCTTGGCTTCAGCGAACGGGCAGTCCGCATCAATCCCCGCATCAACAATCTTTTTGCAAATCCCTTCCCGCATCACATCGTTCTTTGCAGGATCCTCGCGGTATTCCGCAATCAAATCCTTGAGCGCGGCAAGTTCTTTATAAAGATCGGCGCGACCGTAGGGCGGTACGTTATGCGAGACTAAAACGCCATAACCTCGACGCTTTGCCAGGATTGATTCAGAAGGGTTATTGGCAGCATAAACATAAAGGTTGGGTAGACTTCCCAACAGCACATCGGACCAAGAGTAACCCGTATTTCCCAGCGGCGATCCTGGGAGCCATTCAACGGTTCCATGCATCCCAAAATGAACGATCGCATCGGCTTGGAAGCCATTTTGGAGCCACTTATAAAACGCTGCGTATTGCGGGTGGGGGGTCAGTATCGCGCTCAAACATCAGGCGCATGGGGTCGCCCAAGATTCCGAGGGGAGGTTGCACGCCAATCCAAACATTGCCAAGCTGCACCCCACCGAGATAGAAGTTGTCCTCAATGGTTTTAAATGCCCGTTCCGGTTAGGGTTTTCCATTGTTTTTCAATGCGATGGGTTAGCAAGTACCCCAACCATTTTTCTAACTTACGCACGTGAACTGTAGCAATGCCTTTGCGACGTTCGTAATCTTCCTCTGAGCCAGGATGTTCGGTATAGGCATTATCCGCCTGCCGAATTTGCTCTATCAATACTTCTCCATCTTCTGGAACTTCACCTACATTGTACCCCTGCGCTTTGAGTGCTTGGAGGAGTTTGAGGAGCGATCGCGGGACGTTCAATAATGCTGCTGTGCCCGTAGCCCCATATCCTGGCGGGAAGCCATAGAGCACAATGGCAATCTTGCGATCGGAAAGAGGTTTTTGGCGCAGATTAATCCACTGCTTGAGGCGACTCGTCAGACGTTGAACTCGTTCGGGAATGAGATAAATATCGTTGCCCACCAGACCGCCAAGGGGAATTGTATCGATGGCTCCATCTAGTTCGGGCAAGGCGTACAGCACCACGCTCTGCAATCCGCCAATACCCTGCCGCGTCCAGCTATGAATATCTTGAATCAGCAAAGGCGCGGCTACAATGTAGGGGACATTTTTGGCCTGAAGAATTCGAGTTGCAACTTCTACCTGTCTTCCTGCTTCCATAGAGCCAGCAGGACCGCCTACTAATGGAAAGCCAATCGTCGAAACGATCGTATCTACGGATACCGCTTCTTCAGAAAGCGAAAGTGTCGTTTTGATGCCTTGGGTTCGTTGCGATCGCTCAAACTCTGTTGTCATCAAATCTCGGACGGCTACATGGCCTTCCACCCCGTTGATAAAAATAGGAACGGGCAGAAGATGAGCCGCTTCCATTTGCTGAATAAGCTTTGGGATATAGGGTTGCTTGGTGATGACGTGCTTGCGATAGAGCAAAACCCCAACTGTAGGCCAGGTTTGAGATTCGGGTTTGGTTTGCTGATACCAAGCCAAGTAAGCTTTGGGGGATTCAAAATAGCCTGGATAGTCTGGATGCAACAACCCAATATTCGGTGTTTCTAGCAGGGGCGGAATGTCGCCCACGGGTAGGTTCAGATACTTCTCGGCTAGGGTCCAGAACATGGCCGCAACATTTTCTGGACCGCCTGCGTTCCAGTAGCCGTAAACGATCAGCCAGTTCCGCAAATCCTGAACTTTGCCCACGGGAATATACTTCAGCAGCTTTGGCCCAACTTTGAGAAAGCTAATGTAACCCGCTAGTTTATCTTCTTCTTTGCCGTTGCCAAATTTATCTAGGATGAATTTGACGGGTTTGGGCATTCCTTTGGGTTTGTCGCCGATCGCAAATTTGCCCAGTTGGGTCAAACTCATTAACTCCAGCGCCGATTCAAACACCAAACGAATGGGAATGTGTTGGGTGCGATCGCGCAGCCACATGACTTGGTCGTAGTCAAAAATCAGGCTGGCGAAGAATACATCGGCTCCCGTGAGGGCTTCAGCGACGGTTGTAGGGGTGGTGGTGAGGTCGCGATCGCTAAAGACATGAATATCCAATCCAGGGCAGCGTGCGACGACAAGTTCCGCCGCTTTGCGATAGAGGTCTATGTTAAATGATTCAAACCCTGCAATGAGAACAATCCGCGCCATGCTTAACCTGAAAGCGTTACCTTCTAGATCTTAATCAGGTTTCAAGGTCTGTGGGGTCAATGATCAGGGGATGGTTTATCTGGCTCATCAGCTTAGGGGTTGTTAGTGAAGAATCTCTCTAAATCTGATAATCTGATTATATGAGAATTTAGGTACAGTATTTAGATGACAAAACGTATCTCTGCTACTAATGCCGCCCGTAATTTCTCGGATCTCATCAATCGGGTCCGATATCAAGGCACAAGTTTCGATATTGAGCGAGGGAATGAGGTAATTGCACGGATTGTGCCTGCTGCTCCTCCCGTGACGCTAAGCATTGCTGAGTTTAACGAACGATGGGCGCAGTTACCGCGCCTTGACAAGGATGATGCTGTTTTGTTTGAAGAAAGTCTACAAGATATCCGCAAAAACGCCACTCTTCCTGATTCGCCGTGGGATTAGTTATTGATACTAATGTGCTGATTCGAGCAGAACGGGATGCTCGTGCTGATTTGTTTCCTTTACAGACAGCACATGACAACCTATACATCAGCGCCATCACTGTTTCGGAATTGTTGGTTGGTGTTCGTTTAGCAAATTCTGAAGCTAGGCGCAACCGTCGAAGCGCTTTTGTCGAAGGCTTATTAGCCATTTTCCCTGTGCTGGATTTTTCTGCCGAGTCTGCACGGGTTCATGCGGAGCTATATGCTTCTCTGCGTCAACGGGGTGAATTGATTGGAGCCCATGACCTTATTATTGCTGCGACTGCTTTGCAACACGGGTTTGCTGTACTCACAGGAAATGAACGTGAGTTCAATCGGATTCCTGGACTGAAGGTGATCTCTTTTGAGGCGCAGTGATATGAAGTTAGGATGATCGCGCTCCGTTGTTTGTTGGAAAGAGTGCAGAATCAGGAAAATAGTGCAGGTTATCTAATGCTGGATGTAAGCCGTGATATTCATTCCTTTTCTAATTTCAAGCGCAACACGAGCGATTTTCTGGAGCGTTTGAGGGAGACAAAAGCACCGTTGGTTTTGACGCTGAACGGGTTGTCGGAGTTGGTGGTGCAGTGCTGATATCCCCCAGCAACTTCTTGACCATGTGGAGTATTTGGAAACGGTGGCAGGTATCCGACAGGGACTTGAAGAGTTGACAGAGGGGAAGGCTGTTCCGGTGATCGCTGCGTTTGAAGAGCTTCGGGAAAAGCTAAAGTAGTCTTCTGACTCATGAGTCACCAAGAAAAATTAGATGGCAAAGAATAAACCTAAGACTATTCATGACAATGAGGATGAATGATTTTGGGTTCAGCCTTATATAGGTTATAGCTTTTTACAGACTCCCAAAACATACAAGTTTGGCAGAAGTATAATCTCTCAAGCTACCTCTATAAAGAGTATTGCGCTTCAACCTCTTTGATCAAATCTTCGGCCAATATTTTTGCCAACTCTTCTGGATTTTCTGACAGCCTTTGATATTTTTCTTCATGCCATGTTTTTGGAACATACCTTTTCTCCCACTCATCTATAGATGAATAGACATTAGATTTTTTCCTCTCTTTTTCTCTTTTTGAATTTTCCATAATAATATTGTCTCAAATAATTTTAATCAAAATAATTCCGAAAAAATTGATGATTCAAATTTTCATTAAAGTAGTGTTTTCTTTTGATCCATATAAAACCATCTCCTTTAGAATGATAGCTACATCAACAGGTCCTCCAACAGTTTCAGGTGTAATTGAAATTCTTTTTCTAAGTGATGTAATATTGACAAGTGCTTCAGCCATTGCTGCCAACTCGTCTTTTGGCAAAAACTGAACTGCGGAAATGATTGGATCTATATGATTGACCATCTTAAATTCTAGCACTTCTTCATCATATCTGTCAATTATAAGTTTATTTATTTCTCGTATTTTTTCTTTTAACTCTAATTGAATAGAATTATTTTGCTCAGGGATTAATTTTATTATCAGATCTGTATATTGAGAAAATATAGACTCAATATGTTGCTTGGAGAACTTTTCTAAAGAAGGGTCTATCCCATCCACAAAAGTTCGGATGGTTGAATCTTGAGCAAAAGGCATAATACATGCTCCCTCAGTCTTTACGCAAGCTCCTTCTTCTCTTTTGAGCTTGAGATTTTTAAGTATTGAACATTCAATAATTAAGGAGTGAAGAGAGGGATAAATTTCGTCTTCCCCAAATCCTGCAATAACTACTCCAGTTTTATATATAAATATTTCTTTGCAAAAGAATAAAGCGGGGATTTCCATCAGCTTTTTTCGATCATTCTTGGTTAAAGGAAGTTTTTCAAGAATATTATCAATCAATTTATCTATGAGAGTTTTGTATCTTGACAAGAAAATTTTTACAAAGTCGTCTTGAGCTATATTTTCAATAGTCTTTTCATGTAGAATTTTATTGTGAAATGGATCTATTATTGATTTGATAATCTCTTTCGTTTTGTTTTCAGATATTTCTCCAGAATCATTGATTTCTTGGTTAACCAAATTAGATATTGTTGATTTCAAGTATACTAGTTGCTCTATAATTATCCTTTCTATATATTGCTGTTCTATTTCTTCATTGAAGAAATCATTTTTTATGAATTTAAGAAAATCGTCAACGTATTCCTTAAGCAATGATTTAGATTGACTTCCTAATTTTTTTCTGTAAGACTTTATAAGTGTTTCCCAAGGAACATCCATTATATTTGCATTGTCATAAACCATGATTCCTATTGGATGATGTTTTGACAGCGAGAATAGCTTATTGACTGAGTTATATATCTTTTTCTCGCCGTTAATCCCATGAGATATCGTGACAGCACTGTCAGCAGCAAGAGCCACTGCTGATTTGTTTAGAATTGCGACTTCTGTTGTCATTACTGATCTTCTAATACACACATGTAGACATTCAGATTATTGTTCCCATTCTTTAAAGTTTTGATATCATGTCACTTGTATTGGGTTGACTTCATTTACCTATGGCTTCAATTCCTTAATTTAGGCGTTGAGCGGATCATGCAACGTGTTTCAAGTAACAGTAACGTAGGTCGGGTAGAGGAATAGATACTGTTGGCGAAATAACTTTAAGACCCTGCAAGCTTAATTTCACTTTGGCGAACATGATAAATATTGAGGTTAAGCGACTTCGTCAACATCATCAAAAATAAAATCCTAAACCAAGCCCAATCATCTATCCTATCGAACTGCATAATCACTGTATTGACGCAGGTTGATAGGATGGAATCCAATCACGATACCTTGAGATGAAATTCCTAAATGAACTAGTTTTTGAGCAATATCAAGATCCGTGGCATTCCATTGGATCCAAATTTTGCCATCCTTAATATTCAGATGCATAGAGCAGCTATAAACACGATGGTTTTGTTCCCAGCCAACACTGACAACTTGGTAGCGATCTCGTCCGTATCAAAGACCGTTTGTAACTCCACTTCTCCATAAGAGTACGGATGGCTGGCATACTCTAAAAGCACTGTTTGAATAGCTTTTCTATAAACTTCTAAGTCTGCCATTGCAAAACTTTATAGACTGTTGGGGGAGTGACACCATTTTATCTTGATTGAGCTAACGCTAAGATTTTAACGAACTAACCCAAAATGCTGAAATGGGAATGCTGCGATCGCCTCCTCAGAAATGCAACCCGTCAATTAGACTACTGCCCACGCCCAGGCTTACAATCTGCAAACCCAAGTGCCTCGCTATCGAGAAAACTGGCGATCGCAGCCAACCAACCAGCATCCTTGTAGAGAGCGATCGAACGCAAATGTTATAGTCGAGGAGCGATCTCATTAGAGAAAATAGAGACACAATCGATGTCTATCACCGTTAATGAACTTGAAGTAACCGCAAGAATTTCTGAACTCCTCAGCTATGTAAAACTTGGCGAAGCAGTCGTCATTGCCGATGCAAGCGTCCCCCGTAGTGCTAAACCATACTACAATCCCCACTAGTGAGTGGGGATGAGGGGAAGGAGTTTGGACTCCTTCAATTTCTTAAACTTCTAAAACTTGACGAATGCGGCTTTCAAACTGCTCTAGATCCAGCCCGCCCTCATCACGATTGATCCGCCGGATGGTCGTGTTTAACTTACCTAAATCTTGAACCAAATCACGTAGAATCTCTTGGGGAGCACGTCATCCTCTCGCGAGAGAAAAAGATTTAACTGGTCGCTGAGGTAAGCACAGCGTAGAGCCAAGATTGAGGGGACATTTTCGGCATCCCACTGTGCTCCCGTGAGATGGATTCTTTGATCGACCTGCTTAATCCACGATTCCACT
>JAAURS010000340.1 GCA_012032135.1 Acaryochloridaceae cyanobacterium RU_4_10
TTGTCAGGTCAACCGAGCTGTTTAGAGGGTTCCCCTGTCAGAGTCACTGGAGGTGTCAACCTCTTGAACGCGAGGCCGAAAAAGATGAGTGTGTTCGGGGTGGTAGAGGCGCGATCGCGCGTTGGGTGAAGCGGCTTCTGGGTTCAATGCGGGACTGATGAGATACATTGTGGTTCGTTCTAACTGTTGTTCTCGGGTAACCTGCGCCATTTGGGTGAGGGGAACAACCCATATTTTTTCATCAGGCCAACCCAATCTAAAACAAATGGCCACAGGGGTTTCTGGGGCATAGTGCTCCAATAATTTTGTTTTGAGAGGCTTCTACATGTCTGGCGCTGAGGTACAGACACAAACTGGCTTGATGGGCCGCCAACCCTTCCAATTCCTCTGTTGCAGGCACTTGGGTGCGTCCGCTGATGCGGGTCAAGATAATGGTTTGGACGAGAGCGGGAACGGTGAGTTCGACTTGGAGTCTGGCAGCGGCGAGTTGAAAGGCGCTGATGCCAGGCACGATCTCAAAGGGGATTTCTGCTTGGGCGAGGGCTTGGATTTGTTCGTGGATTGCGCCGTACAAACAAGGATCGCCGGAGTGGAGCCGCACGACGGATTGGTGCGATCGCACCCGGTCGATCGCGATGGGCAAGATGTCTTCTAGGGTTTTGTTGGAGGTATGAATGACCTCGGCTTCGGGTTTGACGGCCTCTAGGATTTGTTTGGGAACCAGAGAGTCGGCATACAGAATAACGTCTGCTTGGGACAAAATTCGATGGGCTTGAAGCGTGAGCAGTTCGGGATCGCCAGGGCCAGCACCCACAATATAGACGGCGTGTTTCAGTGCTAAGGGCTCGCGATGCAGAAGTTGGGTGGAAGTGAGGGTCATAAAGCAAAACTATACGTTGAAAGAATTCGATCTCGGAAGCTTTACATCGGGTAAGGGTCGCTTGAGCAGATACAACCAGACTAAACCCATTCCCCCCAATACAATGCCAATTAAGCTCACCATCTGGGCCATTTTAAGGGGGCCAAGCATGAGGCTATCCGTACGGAGTCCTTCAATCCAAAATCGACCCAGGCTATAGGCGATCGCGTAAACCAGAAAAATCGTACCCCGTTTGAGTTTTGGGAACCGGAGAAAAAGAGCCATTAGAAGTCCAAAAACCATTAAATTCCAAAGAGACTCGTACAAAAAGGTGGGATGGTAATAGGCTTCAGCCTCATAGCCAGAAGGGCGATGTTCTGGCGGAATAAAAAGCTTCCACGGAACATTGGTGGGGCTACCAAAGGCTTCAGAATTAAAGAAATTTCCCCAGCGGCCAATGGCTTGCCCCAAAATCAAGGAAGGAGCCACTATATCCGCCAGCCGCCAGAAGGAACATTGTTTGAGACGGCTAAAAAGAATGGCGGCAAGGGTTCCGCCAATAATTGCGCCATGAATGGCAATCCCACCCCGCCAAATGGCCAGAATTTGCTCGGGATGCTGGCTGTAGTAATTCCACTGGAATAAAACATAGTAGATTCGAGCGCCGGGAATAGCCCCTACAATCAGCCAGATGACTAAATCGCCTACCAAGTCTGGATTAAGCTGGCGCATCCGAGCTAAGCGTTGGGACAATGCCATGCCAATTAAAACAGCACTGGCAATCAGGATTCCATACCAGCGTAAGTTTGCTGGCCCAAGCTGAATTCCTGCGCCGGGTGATGTAAATTCAAAGGCAACCGTTAGATTAAGAAGGGTCTGTAGCATTTACGGTATAAAAACTTGCTTTATCCAAAGACCTTTTTTAGCGTATCCCACCCACTGACAATACGGGGGAATTTTTATGCCATCCAGACTTATTAAATTTGTGCAGCTCCTAGGCTTAATGCTCCGAAATCCGATTCATTTTGGCCGCCCCAAGGTCATCCTAACGTTGAGTCTTTGCTTTGCATTATTGATGACAGGCTGTAGTTTACTCCACGTCAGTACGGAGTCGCGGCTCTTTCTCAATCTGTCTGCATCCTTTCTAGGAGAATACGATCTCCCGCAATCAGACTTCAAGGGCACAACCGTGGGTGGGTTTTCGGCCCTGAGCTATGACCGCCAGCGCGATCGCATCTATGCCCTATCCGATGACGATACGAATCCCAGATTTTATACCCTAAATCTCAATCGTCAGGATTTAAGTAACCCTTCCATCACTGTTGAAGACGTCACGCTATTAGCCGATCCCCTCAAAACAGAGACTGCTCCTGCAAGTTTGGATGGCGAAGGGATTGAATTAACCCATCAGGGCACTATTTTTGTGGCTAGCGAAGGTAATATTGCCGCACAAGTCCCCCCGCGTCTCAGTGAGTTTCAGTTAGAATCTGGCCTATGGACTGGGGATCTGCCCCTTCCCAAACACTATTGGACCCTCAATGAAGATGGGACAAAAACGTTAGGGGTTCAACCCGATCGAGGATTGGAATCTTTGGCCATTAATGCGGAGGGCGATCGCCTTTTTGCCGCCCTGGAAGCACCCCTCACCCAAGATACCCCCCTCAGCACCGATCGACCTTACTACAGTCGATTTTTGCATTACTGGATTGGCGAGCCAGAACCGCTCCTCATTTCGGAAAACCTCTACCCTTTAGACCCACCGATGCCAGGCAGCCAGAAATATGGTTTGAGCGACATCATTCCGGTGGATGACGGCGGACATTTTTTAAGTCTGGAACGGTCTTACAGTCCTTCTACAGGTTATAGCGCCAAGATTTACCAAATGGTAACGGGGGGTGCCACAGATACCTCTAGAAATCACGATTTATCCTTGGACTCCCAAAGCATTGCACCCACCCTGAAAAAGCAACTCTTAAACCTGAGCGATCTCAACATCGAGTTGCAAAATCTTGAAGGATTAATCCTGGGTCCCTACCTTGAAGATGGCAGTCGCAGCTTGATTTTAGTCAGCGACAATGGATTTGAAGCCAACACCCCTACGCAGTTTTTATTGCTGCGCTTAGAGCAAAAAGCTCAATCTAGCACTTAATGGGTCTAGTTCATTTGTGCCTGCTGCGATTCAATCACACCCGTGCGGTTGATGGGCCAAAACCGGAAGGTCGCGCGGCCCACCACCTCGCCTCTGTTCACTAACCCCCAACAACGACCGTCATAGCTGTTGCCGCTGATTGTCACCCAACACCAAAAAACTATCTTTGGGAATAGTTTCAGCATGGGCTAAAAAAGCAGGTCTCCCTTCTAAAGAACAAGTTTCTGTAGAGGTAATGTTCCCATTTGCAACATAAGCTTCAGATAACCGACGGTTGTTTACATAAACGCTCCCTTCCTTGACCTCCACCTTATCGCCCGGTAGACCAATCACGCGCTTAATGAATGCATCCTTAAATCCTTGGGACTTCAACGCCTGAGTGGGATTGAATACCACAATATCTCCCCGCTTGGGTTCGTGGAAATAGTAACTGACCTTCTCCACAATCAGGCGATCGTTGACTTGGAGGGTGGGTTCCATAGATCCCGACGGAATATAACGCGCTTCCGCTACATAAGACCGAATCCCAAATGCTAATAGCAGACTTAGCCCTACTGTTTTAGTGGCTTCCCACGTCCAAGACTCTTCTGTAGCTGACTTCGACATAGATTTCATCTAAACAATTCTTTTGCTTTTATAGATTGAGGTTGCCCATCTGAACGGACAGACCATCCCTTGAATGGGCTTAAACCTAAATACTAGTTTAACCTAGACGGCTTCTATGGTTGACCTGTTTAAACTTGCAGAGTTCCTGAAGGAATAGGGGTTAGACCGACCAAGATTCTGCGAGAATAATGAAAATACCCCATTCAATCGACCCTTTGACAAGGAAAGATATTCCCATGGCCGATAACACCCGCAGCCAAATTATTACTCAAGGCGTTCAGCGATCGCCCAATCGCGCGATGTTACGTGCGGTGGGGTTTGGTGATTCAGATTTTACGAAACCGATTGTGGGACTGGCCAATGGGTTTAGTACTATTACCCCCTGCAACATGGGGCTCGATGGTTTGGCCGATCGCGCGGAGGCAGGGTTGCGGTCTGCGGGAGCCATGCCCCAGCGATTCGGCACCATCACCATCAGCGATGGTATTTCAATGGGAACCGAAGGGATGAAATATTCTTTGGTGTCGCGCGAGGTGATTGCGGACTCTATTGAAACCGTCTGCAACGGCCAGAGCATGGATGGCGTTTTGGCCATTGGCGGCTGCGATAAAAATATGCCTGGAGCCATGATTGCCATGGCCCGGATGAATATTCCAGCCATTTTTGTTTATGGGGGTACCATTAAACCCGGTCACCACAACGGCAAAGACTTGACCGTCGTCAGTTCTTTTGAAGCCGTGGGCCAACACAGTGCCGGACGCATTCCTGAGTCTGAGTTGATGGACATCGAACGCAATGCTTGTCCCGGCGCGGGTTCTTGCGGTGGGATGTATACCGCTAACACCATGTCCTCTGCCTTTGAAGCGATGGGCATGAGCTTGATGTATTCCTCCACCATGGCCGCAGAAGATTTAGAAAAGGCGGACAGTGCAGAGAAGTCTGCTTTTGCACTGGTAGAAGCCATCCGCAAGCAGATTTTGCCCGTCACATCATCACCCGCAAAGCCTTTGAAAATGCGATCGCGGTCATCATGCCGTCGGCGGTTCGACGAATTCAGTGCTTCATTTGTTGGCG
>JAAURS010000034.1 GCA_012032135.1 Acaryochloridaceae cyanobacterium RU_4_10
GCAGGGCTGGGTCTACGATTCTGTCAACCAGAGTGCGCTTGCAGCGAGGCTGCAGGCTCTGCTTCTTATGGCGGAACTGCTTTGATGATTGGTACTTGCCTTGGGCTCTGTTCCGACAAGAGGGTGCGCTTGATGAGGTGCTGACAGAGCTAGTCAAGGTTTGGATTCTGCATTCAGACACCTATATGCATTCTTGGTTGCATCCCTGGCAGCAGTGCGTTCGAAAACAACAGTAACTGGTGGTTGGCGTCTTGGGATGAGCTGCAGCCTTGAACTCCTGCTGTTTGCTCTGAATTGTGCATGCTTTGCTGAGCCATGTGTGTGCTGTGTAGATTGAGTCAAGGCCTGGGCTGATCAACCTCCCAACAAGCGCCCTGCGAATTGGCAGCAGTGGCGGCCCTGTTGGAGCACAGATGGCTGATTGGACACAGGCAATGCGAGACCGCTTCCATGACCCGAGAGCACGCCGACGCTGGGCCGCGGCGCGGGCCGAGCGCGACCTCCGGAGATCCAGCGCCGGTCCATGCTCGTCTGCCAGAGCCCGAGTCCGAGTCCGAGCCCTGAGCCCAGCCCGAGCCCAGAAGTTGACGATGACAAAGTCAACGAACCTACTCGTCTCATCAACAAGTTAGGCACACCCAATCCAAATGTTATTCAAGAACAAACTGCTGGCACTCCCCGCAGGTCAATGTTGCAACCTGCTAACATTTCCCCTCCATTTGACGCGCCCATCGTAGATTTAGATTACTATTTAGTCTGGCCATGACGGGTTATTTAGGAACGACGACTCCTCAGCCTGACACCCTCGAGCAAGCTCAAGAAAGCTCTCAGTAAAGTCTCCTCTGACGTTCCTGGGGTTAATCCTGCTCTTGTGTATGTCTACTTTGCGCCAGCGCCTGACAAACCGGTTGCCAGCAAACCAGGTAGCTCTTCAACCCTAGTAGCCTCCACAGATCTCTCTTCAGCATTGCGAGGCAGCTTGGTTGCCCAAAAACTAGAAGAACAAGGCTCAGAAGCAAAAGACAAGTGTTTGTCTGCAAAACCGGCTAGCCCTAGTGACCCCATCTGGCAATTTGATTCTTGTGGGTGGGAGCGGCTCTATCCTAAAGGACTTCCCAACCAAGAAACAGACCAGATGGTCGTTGTACTAGTCACCCCCAAAGGCAAAGTGATTCGCAAACAAGTTCCCGATGCTACACGGGGGAAAGTGGTTAAAGCGGTCAAACGATTTCAGGGATCGTTGTTAGGGCTTAAGGATGCAAACACTTACTTGCCTCAATCCCAACAAATCTACAAGTGGCTTATGTCACCGATAGATGCAGATCTGAAGGATAGAAAGATTAATAACCTTGTCTTTGTGATGGATAAAGGGTTGCGCTCTCTGCCCGTAGCCGCACTTCATGACGGAACTGGATACATCGTCGAACGGTATAGTGTAGGGTTCATGCCCAGTTTGGCTTTATCAGATACCCGTCACGTTAGCCTTAAAGAGACGCAGGTTTTAGCAATGGGAGCAGCGGAATTTAAAGATCAAGCTGCGCTGCCATCTGTGCCGTTAGAGCTTTCTACTATTGCAGGACAACTCTGGCCGGGGCAAGCTTTCTTGAATGAAACGTTTACGCCAGAAAACCTCAAACAAGCCCGAACTTCTAAATCTTTTGGGATCGTCCATCTAGCAACCCACGGCGATTTCCAAGCAGGTCGCCCAGATCGTTCTTATATCCAGTTTTGGAATGACAAAATAGCGTTGAATCGCTTACAAGATCTGGAACTGACGCAAGCTACCCCTATTCCTGTATCTTTGCTCGTTTTAAGTGCTTGTCGTACTGCTCTGGGCGATCTGGATGCAGAGTTAGGCTTTACTGGTTTGGCGGTTTCGGCAGGGGTGCAAACGGCACTGGGGGGTCTCTGGTATATCAGCGATCTGGGGACGTTGGCCTTGATGTCAAGTTTTTATGGCAACTTAAAAACAGCCCCTATTAAAGGTGAGGCACTGCGGTTGGCGCAGGTGGCCATGCTCAAAGGACAAGTTAGAATTCAAAATGGTCAGCTAACCACGGGGCAAACCACTATTCCGCTCTCGGCCAAACTGGCAGAAGAAGCTCAAATCAACCTCGCACATCCTTACTATTGGAGTGGAATCACAATGGTGGGCAATCCCTGGTAAGGCGTTTGCGTTAGCATTGCCTTTGGCAAATCGCACCCATCAAACCTTTACCCTCCTATTGCGAACTGCCACAAAACGGCACACACCAAAGGGGTGACTTACAATAGACTTTAAGGAACATCGATCCTCGCACAACTCAAAAAAGTGAAACCTGCCATGACTGAAGCAGCCACAGCCACCCAACCCCAACAAAAGGGCATCCTCATGTCCGACTCAGCCCTCGCGCATGTCTTGGAACTCCGTGCCAAACACGGTAAAGATCTGTGTTTGCGCGTGGGGGTGCGGGGCGGCGGTTGTTCTGGAATGTCCTACACGATGGACTTTGAAGACCCCAGCAATATTCAACCCAGCGATGAGGTTTATGATTACGAAGGGTTCAAAGTTGTCTCAGACCCCAAGAGTATGCTGTATATTTATGGGTTGATGCTCGATTACAGCGATGCGCTGATTGGGGGTGGGTTTAAGTTCACTAATCCCAATGCCGCTCAAACCTGTGGTTGTGGCACCTCGTTCTCCACCTAAAGCACATACATGACTACGACACAAACGGTTGAAGACCTGTTTAATGACGGCATCGAACGGTACCAAGCCGGGGAAGCAGCCGATACGCTGATTCCTGTTTTCAAAGAAGTCTGCGATCGCGCGCAACGCAATGCCCCAGCCTGGACCTGCCTCGCTTGGCTTTACTTGATTGAAGATAAGCCTGCTTTGGCCTACAAAGCCGCGCAAAAGGCCGTCAAACTCAATCCTCAAGATCCGCAATCCCGCGTCAACTTGGCAATGGCAATGCTGGAAACCGGACAAAAGGGCGTCCGTTCCCATATTGAAATCATCCAGCAGCTCATGATGGTTCCCGAGCTAAGTGCTGAGGTCGAGCAAAGCTTAGCGGATGGACTCAAACGCAAACCGGACTGGACCAGTCTCAGGAAGGTCAAAGCCTGGATTCTGGAATAAGTGAAGCGTTACAGATGACAAGCAAGCTTCTGAATGGACTCAATACCCTACTGGTGTTTAACACCTTTTTTGTGCTGGGCAGCTTTGCGTGGTTTGTAGCCGCACTAGTGGGGCGGAGTGCGGGGGTTCCTTTAGGGTTCGATCTTTGGTACAAGCTTTGGGAACCCGTCTTTACGCCTGCATTAGGTCTGTTGATGGGTGGTGCGTTACTGAGCGGACTGCTCAGTCAAATTACCAAGCGGCTTTCCCAACGCGCAAAACAGAATGAACGCGTTCCAATCCTCAAATCTGGAGAAGGGTAAAGGGCTACTTGAGGTTTAACTCATCATCCCGATAGGGAAAGTCGTTCCAGTCATCATCTTCCTCTAGGTCGAGGTCATCCGGTTCGTATTCATCCATCACTGGACTATAGAGAACGGCATCCTCAGCCTCTCTGAGTGTCAACCAGTGTCCCGAGGTTCGTATGGCTCGAGGTGCATCCTCATAGCGAGCATAAAACCAAGGCGGAGACGTGGGTTGGGTGATGGTTGCCTTCACGCGGTAGGGATCTAGATTGGGAAAGTCTGGATCTTTCTGAACTTCCAGCCACACTTGTTGGCCAATAATATCGTCAGGAAATAGCATGACTGAACCTCCTCGCATCTGCTGCTGCTGGCGTTTGCGATACTTAACTTAAACGCGACTTAACTTAGATTCTACAGAAATTTGGAGACGGCCTTTCGCAAATAATTGAATTTTTTTAAGTTTGGCTCATCTTCCCTCCTTTGTGTGACGTCGTTTATCTTAAGAACAGGTCTATTGAATCAACTTTAGGAACGTTATGACGCTGGATACTCTACTCCCTAAGACGCAGGAATTGTCTTTTTGGTCCTGGCGAGACTGGCGCATTCATTATGTTCGAGCTGGAAGCACTGGGCCTAATATTTTGCTGGTGCATGGGTTTGGCGCGTCAACGGACCATTGGCGCAAAAATATTGAGGTGCTTTCTCAGCATTATCGGGTTTGGGCGATCGATTTGCTGGGCTTTGGGCGATCGCAAAAACCCAAAATTATCTACAGTTCTGACCTATGGCGCGACCAACTTCGGGATTTTTGTACTGAAGTCATTCAAGCCCCAGTTTTTATTGCTGGAAACTCTGTAGGGGGGTATGCATCGCTATGTTTTGGAGTGGATTGTCCAGACTTAACTCAAGGGGTCGTTCTCCTCAATTGTGCGGGGCCATTTTCTGAAGATCCCAACACCAAGCGTCCGGCATGGCAGCAAACCCTTAATGACCTGACCCAAGGATTCTTGAAACTGCCCTTTGCGATCGAAATCATTAGCTTTATTCTGTTTCAACAAACCCGCAACCGTAAAAAGATTCGCGAAATTTTGTTGAAGGTTTACAAAGATCCAACCGCTGTAACTGATCGCCTGGTTGAAGAAATCTATCGCCCTGCTTTTGATGAGGGTGCGTTGGATGTGTTTTCTGCTGTTTTCAAGACTCCCCAAGGACGTAAGTTGGACGAATTGTTGAGTGCTTTACAACGGCCTCTCCTGTTGCTATGGGGGGAAGCAGACCCGTGGATGACGCCGACTAAGGCCCGACGATTTCTAGATTATTGCCCTCAGGCCACTTTGGAATGGGTGGATGCAGGACATTGCCCTCAGGATGAGCGGCCTGAGGTAGTTAATGCAGCACTGGATCGTTGGATTCAGCAAGTGATACTTGGTTAAGAGCGAGTTTGGGGGCAATTAGGGATCTATCTGAACCCAAAGACTGACAAACATCACGTTTACCTCGTGATACGGATCGATACGTACCCTTTTGGATAGGAATACATTGAGGTTATTGAAAGTAAGTCAATCTCAGTGAATCCACAAGGAGCGCATATTATGGCTACTCAACAACCTAAATTCCGCAAGTTCGCGCTCGGGGCGATCTCACTTGTGGGTGTCAGCATTCCCCTCAGTCTTTTAGCAGGTGGACTCCCAGCCATGGCTAACGATCGCGACGGCCACTATAGCCGATCTCTAATTAGAGTCGATATCGGTAACAAGCGCTACGATCTTGAAGATTATTTTCTGGGGAATAAACACCACGATCGCGATCGATACATCGTTTATTTCCGTCGTGATGACGATGACAGATGGCAATATGAAGGGACTTATTGGAATCGGGAAGATGCCAAACGCGCGGTTCGTCAGTTAGAACACAGGAATTATTTTGCTCGATACGAACATAAATAAAAATATCTCGATCGTTCAAACCGAACGCTATCATGAATACCCTACTTTGGCCAAGCCGCTTACAGGAGTGGAGATCGCATCCACTCCTGTAAACCTATCAAGCCTGAACTTGGCGATCGCTCAAGCCCCATCTCTGCGATCCGGGGCAGGTGCGCGAAAGATTCAACGCTTACTATTGTTTAAGGTATCTAAACATCAACCCAAATACTACCTTCCTCAACACGAGTTGGGAAAACGGATAGATTCTTGGGCTTTGAAATCATCCCTAAAACAGTCCCCACTCCTGGTGGGAAAGGAGTCCAATTACTAACTTCCCCAGACTTGAGGCAAAATGCACTCCGATGGAACGGGCAAACGATATCGCCAGATTCCGTAATCTTGCCTTTGCTGAGCGGCAGTTTCAGGTGCGGACAGACATTGCTGACGGCGTACAATTCGCCCTCATGGTTGACCAGTAAAATTTTTTCTGTTCCAACCTTTACCGCTTGTTTCGTTCCGGGCGCTAATGCGTCAGCGGACAGTACTTTGGTCCAGCCCATAACATGTTCTCCTCAGTATCTCTCTAGGTTTACATTGGACTCCATATCCGTAGGGATAGGCAAGAATTCCAGATCGCCTTAAGATTGTGGGTCCCTGCGTTACAAAGTTTCAATCATTTCCGCTTTCGGGAATCTGACCTTTTTTAGGTCGGCATATTTGTCATCGGCAGAGCGATACCCAGCCGCACAGGCAACTACCGTCGCAAAGCCCTTGTCATGGAGTCCTAGGACTTTATCGTACTTATTGGGTTCAATACCCTCCATTGGGCAGGTGTCTACGCCCAGCATGGCAGCGGAGGTCATAAAGTTTCCTAAGGCAATATAGGTTTGCCGAGTGGCCCATTCATTGACGTTAAAGCTGCGGGGACCGTGAACCACATCGCTGACCATCATGTTGCGGTACCCTGCGATCGATTCTACAGCCTGCTCCCGGACCTCGGCAGTGCGATCGACAAAGCGATCGACGTGTTCTGCGGTTAGATTTTTTTTAATGGTGAAAACCACGTAATGCGAACAGTCCGTCACTTGAGACTGATTCCAAGACAACGGCCTGAGTTGTTCTAGAATTTCCTGGTTGGTGATAACTAGAAATTTCCAAGGTTGGAGTCCGTAGGAAGAAGGGGTTAAGACGAGAGCATCCTCTAAAGCCGTCCAGATTTCCGCTGGAATGGTTTTGGTGGGGTCAAAACTTTTGTGGCGTAACGCCAGTTGAGATGTTCGATTAAGTCAGCGGGTGTGGTGTGGTTCATAGGATAAAGAAATATTGCACTCCGGTTCACTTGCCTATATTACTGCAAAGCATTTGAAGTGGGTTGTATCGGGAGTTTCTCTTATACCCTTTGGTTTTGGCTTCTATCTGAAAGGAGCAAGATTTCTCTTTAAAGACAAAAAACCGATCGACGTTTAGGCATGTCAGATCTTCTGGTTGAACTGGGTATCCTTTCAAAAAGAATATTAGGCAAAGTTTCTTATGTCTGAACAACCCCAGCCACCTTTGCCCCATGAGGATTTTGTGAAAGACGAAGTAGTTCCATCCGCTAAACCGTTACTGGACAAGAAATTGTCAAAGTCCCCTTTTCAGGACTATATTGATTTGGATTCTGACACTTCAGGTCTCTTTGGCGAACTGGAGATCGAAGCTGCAAAACAAACTATTCGTCAGATTCAGTCATAACAGAGCGGTGCTTCCCTTGTAGGCTACATAAACTCAAAAAGTAAAGCTAAAAAGCATTCCGTACTATATTGCTAGCCTAGGGAGCAAGCTCAACCCCGCTCTAAAATTTTCTTCCAACTCATCCTATTGCGCTTCTTCGTCAAAACGTTACTCTCGAACCACACGCATGTGGGGGGGATTGATGGCTAACTCAGAACAACTTGTGCTTTTGAGCAATGGCGTCAAAAATTGGAATGATTGGCGAGACTGCAATCCTCTTATCAGTATTGATTTCAGTGGTGTGGATCTCTCCTATGCCAACTTCAGTAATGCTAACTTCAGGCGGGTTAACTTTAATGGTGCCAATCTCAGCGGGACCAACCTCAGCTATGCAGACCTTCGGGGAACTCTCTTTACCACCGTTAACCTCAGCGGGGCAACCCTCAAAGGAGCCAGCCTAGACTACGCCATCCTCAAAGGAGCAGATCTCCGCGAAGCAAACTTCAAAGGAGCCGAGCTAAACGGTGTCATTCTCAAGGAAGCGGACCTAAGGGGTGCTATCCTCGACCACGCCATTCTCAAAGATGCGGAAATTGATTCAAAAACTCAGATTGAGGAAAAATGGCGGCTGATTCACCAACTGATCAATCGGCCCGTTCAAGCCCAACAACTGAGGGGAGTTAACTTAAGCTTGGCTTGCTTGAGTGACACTGACCTAAAATTTGCAAACCTCAGCGATGCCAATCTCAACGGGGCCATTCTTTCGCGAATTAACCTAAAGTGTGCCAATCTCAGCGGGGCAAACCTCAGTCATGCCAAGTTAAGGGGGGCAATATTGAATGGTGCAAACCTGAGCGGTGCAAACTTTGAGGGTGCTATTCTCAATGGCGCTATTCTCAAGAGTGCTCTCTTTAGCAAAGCGAACCTCAGTGAGACGAACCTCAGTGATGCCGATGTGACGGGTGCTCGATTTGGACTGTGTATGGGACTCACTGAAGCGCAACAACAGCATCTTGTGAAACGAGGGGCTATTTTTGAACCTTTTTCTGGCGATCGCGACGCTGCTGAATGAGTCATAATCGTGGGTTTAATAACATCCAGATTTTTGCTGGCAGTTGAAACCTGTTCCTCGTTCGTGCAGGTGGTTACTGCGGTGCCCTGACTTGTGCTGAGCGCAGTCGAAGTAGCGTGCCGTTGGTGTAGCCTCGCCTGTGGCGATAGAGAGCTTGTCAAATCGTTCTTGTAGACGCGGTTTCAATCACTAGGTTTTATTTAATCCGCGATCCTTAGCTGACTCGATCGCAGACCCACCCGTCAACCGAACCATTATGGGCGGAATTTACGGTCATCCAGGGATGAGAGTGAATTTAACATTTCGTTACAATAAGAACAACAAACGAATCAAAGGATTCGCATCTCAGGATTGAGAGGTAGCAGAATGAACGGTAATATCCGCGTCGGGAACTTGTTTGGGATTCCCTTTTACGTCAGTCCTTCTTGGTTTTTGGTTTTAGCCCTGGTGACATGGGACTACGGCGGTGGGCTCGCCGCTCAATTCCCTGGATTGTCCAGAGGCATTCCTTTATTGCTGGGACTCGTCACTGCCTTGCTCCTGTTTGCTTCCGTAGTAGCTCATGAATTAGGACATAGCTTTGTGGCACTACGGCAAGGCATTGACGTAAAGTCCATCGCATTATTTTTGTTTGGCGGTTTGGCCAGCTTAGAAAAAGAATCTGACACTCCAGCCGGAGCCTTTTGGGTGGCGATCGCAGGTCCCCTGGTTAGCCTATTCATCTTTGGGATTGCGACGCTGGTGGGTGCAACAGCTCATCTTACGGGTCCAGTGGGTTCTATTGTAGGGCTGTTGGCTTACGTCAACTTAACCTTAGGTTTGTTTAACCTTATTCCCGGACTGCCTTTGGATGGTGGAAACATTCTAAAGGCGATCGTTTGGAAGATTACAGGCAACCCCTACAAAGGCGTGACGTTCGCCAGTCGGGTCGGTCAAGCGTTTGGTTGGCTTGCGATCGTGTCTGGGGCGCTACCGTTCTTTCTGTCTGGCAACTTGGGCAACATCAATTTCTGGAACGTCTTAATCGGGACATTCTTGTTGCAGAACGCAGGACGTTCGGCGCAGTTTGCACGGGTCCAAGAACAATTTGTGGGATTGACCGCTGCGGATGCAATTATCCCCAATGGACCTGTTGTATCGGACCAACTCTCCCTACGAGACTTTGCAGACCAACTCATTCTCCGCCGCGACAACTGGCGTAAGTACTTGGTAGTGAATGCTGAAGGGATCTTGGTCGGTGCGATCGCCGTCGATGCCCTACAAAATATCCCCAGCGAACAGTGGACCACAACTTTAGTGGGTGAAGTCGCGCAGTCTATTGAAGCCTCGAAAACCCTTGATGCCGAGCAGCCCTTACTGGACGTGGTGAAGTTGATTGAAGAGACGCAAGGATCGACTTGGCCCGTGATTCAGAACAATGGTGTTTTGGTCGGTCTTTTGGAAAAAGCCTCAATTCTCAATCTCATTCAGCGCCAAGCTCAAGCAGCCCCTGCTTAAGCTCAGCCTTTTGCAATTGAATTTCAAATTCCCTAGCGTCCAGCCCTAGGGAATTTTTTTGATGGCATCAGCCAAGGTTCGCTCAGCGAATGATTATAGGCTCTGGTCCAAGATAAAATTATTGCTTAGAGCGCAATGGAAGCCTGCGATCGAGACTACACCCGTCACTATAATTTATTTGCTAACAAGTTAAGATTGTGTCCAGTCTCGATTTTTAGATTGAGCCTCTATATTTTGTATTTTAGGAATTGAGGGGATTATGAAAGTTTGCGTGATTGGGACTGGCTATGTAGGGTTAGTGACAGGGGCTTGTTTAGCTCGCATTGGTCACCATGTCATCTGCGTGGATAACAATGAAGAAAAAGTCAAACTCATGCAGCGCGGACAGTCTCCTATTTATGAGCCCGGTTTAGCTGAGATTTTGCAAGACGCTATTCAAAAACAGACGATTGAATTTACAACGGATCTAGGCGCTGGAGTTGCCCACGGAGAAATCTTATTTATTGCAGTGGGTACACCTGCCTTGCCCTCAGGCGAAAGCGATACCCGATATGTGGAAGCCGTTGCCCGTGGTATTGGCCATCACCTTCACTCTGGCTACCGAGTCATTGTTAATAAGTCAACCGTTCCGATCGGGTCGGGAGATTGGGTGCGGATGTTGGTGTTGGATGGCATGGCAGAACAACCTAAAGCAGATGGAACGGTTAACGGCGCTCAGTTTGATGTGGTGAGCAATCCTGAATTTTTGCGGGAAGGGTCAGCCGTCTACGATACCTTTAACCCCGATCGCATTGTCTTAGGCAGCAACTCTCCCAAAGCCCTTGAGATGATGCAGGAACTCTACGAGCCCATTGTGAAGTATCAGTATGCTGAAAATAAAGCAGAGGAACCCGTCCCTGTGGTGATGACGGATCTCAGTTCGGCAGAAATGGTGAAGTATGCCTCTAATGCATTTTTAGCCACAAAGATTAGTTTTATTAATGAAGTGGCCAATATCTGCGATCGCGTGGGGGCAAATGTGGTGGAAGTGGCCAAAGGGATTGGTTTGGACTCTCGGATTGGGACAAAATTTTTGCAAGCAGGTTTGGGCTGGGGCGGTTCCTGTTTTCCCAAAGATGTTTCTGCCTTAATCCATACCGGATTGGACTATGGGTATGATGCAGAACTGCTCAAAGCAGCGGTAAATGTAAACCAACGACAACGGGCGATCGTGATTGAAAAACTCCAAAACGTTTTGAAAGTGTTGAAAGGTAAAACCATTGGGTTGCTGGGATTAACCTTTAAACCTGACACCGACGACATGCGAGATGCCCCCGCCCTGGCTTTAGTGGAACAACTCACCCGATTAGGGGCCAGAGTCAAAGCTTACGATCCGCTCGTGTCTCAAAATGGTGTGGGGCATGGGTTATCCAATCTCATTGTTGAAATGGACGTCGAGCATCTCGCGGATGGGTGCGATGCGTTGGTTTTGGTGACGGAATGGGCGCAGTTCCAAACCCTAGATTACCAAGCAATGGCCGGACATATGGCTCATCCGGTCATGATTGATGGCCGGAATTTCTTAGATAAGAAAACCCTAGAAAAAGCTGGGTTTTATTATGATGGCATTGGGTATTAGGGAGATGTAAATACAACTGTTAGGGGTGCTTTACCCTCCACCCCTACAGATAAATTAACCCTTTAACTGTTAAAAAGGTCTCAGTTGTGCAGTCCACATATCGGGCGGATCGCAGTAATACTCAATATTAGCAACCCAGTATTTTGTATAGCCTGTTTCATCATGAAGCGCAATGCGATCGCCACACTGCACGCCGGGCTCCTGAGCCGTCATTAAGTAGTATTTCCCATTCCTTTTCAAAGGTTCAAATGCAAAATTTTGTCTTATGTCCGATAATTGATAGTGATAGGTCTTGATTCTGGCCTTACCTTTGGCCACAACTGAGCAAACATTTAAATAATAAATTTCTCTTAGAAATTTCGCTAATTTAATTTGCAAACAATTGACTTGCATAATCTTACCTCCATATTCTCTATTGAAGACTTTCAGTTAATCAATAGAATGTGAGTTTTAAAATCGAAATGAAGAACTTCAGACAATCATCTTATTTTTGTGCCTGACTTTTTAAAGTTTGAACCTGAACTGGCGTTAGCACGGCCAAGATCTGTTGACTGGCTTGTGCCTGGATGGACTGAATTTTTAAGTCTTGTTCTTTAGTTAGCTTTAATGAATTCTGAACCAGTTCTGGAGACCGATTGGCTTGTACAGACTTTTGCAAAAGAGCTTTTTGATTGGGCGTCAAAACAGCCAGCATCTGCTTATTTGCATTCTTTTGGATCTCAAAAATTTGCTCTTTCTGCTTCTGAGTCAAATTGAGCGGATCTCGATCTGACGCTTGAGGTGATTTCTGTGTTTGCGCTACGGACTTCACGCTAGGTGAATTTGCAAGACCTGAGGGCATCGGTGCTGCAATAGCGCTTAAAGCCAAAGCAAAGACGAAAGTTAAGAAAGAGTTGATTCTAAATTTAGGGATCATGATCGCCTGGCGGTTCAAGTTACTCAGAGAATAACGAACTTTTGGCAAAAAGTGGACAAGCGACAGTCATCAAAAAAAACTCGCATAATCCACAATTTCAGTCAGGGTAAAGGATAGGGAGATTGTAAATATTATTTAAATCCTCTATGCACAGAAAATACACATAACACGGACCTATTCTCTCAATGATTCGAAACCCGTATGTTTGTATTTGCAAAAATAACAATGACTTATAAGTAAGAACTTTAGTTCATGAGATGAGTCAGCATAGTTTGAACAATACAGCAGCATAACCGTGGCCTGTTTGTTTATTACATGGTTCATTTTGAGTGTCTTAGGGCTAAAAGGAGCCTAACGTAAGCGGTTTCGCAAGAAAGAAGCAAGAAAAAGCAAGGGATGAAGTCATGAAAATTTCCAAGTTTCTCATCGCGTCATTGGTGTTAAGCACTTCAATTTTGGGAGCGAGTTTTAGAGTGGGTGCGGCTGAACCTGACAAACCTTCCTCAACGCCGATGGGCGGTTCTCCTTCAGCACCTTTAGGTGCTCCCAGCGTGCCAACAGGGGGTACACCTTCAGCTCAATCAGATGCACCTCCTAGCGCACCAACGGGTGGAGGTAGTACACCTTCAGCGCCGTCAGATGCACCGAGCGCACCAGCCGGCGGTTCTGGCACGCCCACAACTCCGTCAGATCCGAGCGCACCAGCAGGTGGTTCTAGTGCACCCACAACTCCGTCAGATCCGAGCGCACCAGCGGGTGGGGTAGTATGCCCGCAACCCTTCAGATCCGAGCGCACCAGCAGGTGGTTCTAGTGCACCCACAACCCCGCCAGATGCATCTGGTACACCCGGAACACCTAGCACGCCTTCGGAGAGTCCTTCTTCTACACCCTCAGGGGGTGGTACTCTTCCTTCCAGTTCTTCTAGCAATAGTTCTGGGACTGTCCTGGCAACTTGTGGTCCTGGCAATGCAACCTTTGTGTTTGATGGTGCGGACCAGGCCCCTGTCGGCTGTAGAGTGTCCACTATTAATGCACCTCCCGCAGCAGCACTCAAGTAATTTCAAGTAGAATTCACTGACTAAAAGGGGCGATCGCACTGAAATGAGGGGTGCGATCGCCCCTTTTGGGTTTCCCAAGAACCAAAAATCACTATAGGATTGAAATACAGTAAAAATTTACTGTGTCTTAAGTGCAATGATACTGGTTCAGTTTTAAAGTCTTTGAAGAGGATGGCATGGCTACCCAAAAGCAGTTCGCAAGTTTTGAAGAGTTGTTGGCCTCTGCCGAGAAGCCCTTATTGGTTGATTTTTATGCAACATGGTGTGGCCCTTGCCGAATGTTGGCTCCCATCCTCGACCAAGTTCAAGCTGCGATGAAAGATAAGCTCCAGATCGTCAAAATCGATACGGATCGTTATCCTGAGCTTGCCAGTCAATATGACGTTCATGCGTTACCAACCGTCGTGTTGTTCAAAAATGGGCAACCGATTGAGCGCATAGAAGGGGTGCTCCCTCCAGAGCAGTTAATTGCCCATTTCAGTCCATTACTATAGTCCTATAAACCCGCAATCTGCCGAGAGATCGAGGGATAGATGAGGTCGGACAAATGGCTCGGCTTTATACCACTCAAGAACTTGCCCAGATTTTAGCCCAGGAGCGGACTGCCTGTCTGCGCGGCGATCGCTTAAACCTGACCACCACAACGACGCGAATTAACCCCGTGGTAGATCCTTTTGTAAATGTAGAAGGGATCCAAAAGTTTCGCGCCTTTTGTGACTTCCGCGATGAAATTCATGAATATCAACGCCAGCACGAAGTTTCTGGCCTAGTTTGGCGGACGTTTGCAGTCCAAGGACAGTCGATTCACTATCCTGAGGTGGACGAGCACTTGATTGCATTGCCGCAAGATTTAACGGTTTTGGCAACCTATAAAGAATCTGTCTTTGAATTCTGGCAGCGGGTCACGGAGGGAATGGCGGCCTATCAAAAGATGGGAAAACAAGTTCCACCGCTGTCCGTGAACCTCAAGCAAATTGAATATCAAGCCCAGCGCTCTGAGTGGGCTTTTTTACATAAATTAGAGTATCCAGGGGCTTTAGAAATTACAGTGCAGTTGGGCTGGGGAAATCCTAAGGAAGCGCTGTATCAAAAATATTGGCCGGACTCTGGCTGTTGTTTTATCCATGCTGTGGCATCGGGTCAGGTTCCTCAGGGGGCATACTACTGAGTTCTGTCCCCGCATAAACGCGAATCAAGCGTTCTACTTCAAGTTGGGCAAAAGAATCTACGGCCCAATTCGCCCGTCGCTGCATCATATGGAACGGGTAGGTATGGGCCACACCCACAACGGGAATTTCGGCATTATGGGCCGCTTCTAATCCAGGAAAACTATCTTCAATCGCCAGACAATCCGCAGGTTGGAGGTTGAGGTTTGTAAATTGGATATTGAGTTGGGCGATCGCCTGGAGATAGCCTTGGGGGGACGGTTTGCTGGTGGAAATATCTTCAGCCGCGACGATCGTCTCAAAGGCCGAACGGAGGTTGGCTTTTTCTAAAACCCGTTCGATCTCAGCGCGACGGGCACCACTGACAATCCCCAGTTTCAACTGATGCGCTTGAAATGCTTGGATGAGGCTTTCTAATCCATCAAAGAGGGGTAATGGATCGATAGACTGAATGCGGTCTAGGTAGGCAGCGCTTTTGTAAGCCAACAATTTATTGAGGGTGTTTTCTGATAAAACCCGTCCCCGCGAATTGAACAGATCTTGGAGACACGCGCGATCGCTGCGGCCCAAACAAAACCGCTGAAAATCATCGTCTGCGAACCGGAGGTTTTCGGTGAGGATTGTTTCTTGGATCAGTTGCTCGTGGATGGGTTCGTCATCCAGAATGACACCATTAAAATCAAAGAGAACGGCCTTTAAGGGCATGATTTTAAGTCCTAGCAACCCAATTCTGTAAAATCCCACTGTTTAGTTTAGCGCTCTAGATGGAAGAGTGGCTCTTGAGAGGGTTTCGCTTTGGCATTGGGGAGAACGGGAGGCTTTAAAGGAATGGGCGGACTCTCTAATTCCGCTCCACCTTGAGCCTTATTTGTTTTGCGTTTGGCTGTGGTTTGGGGTGAAATAACAGATTCTGGGGGTTGACCAAAGACAACGTACACTTGGCCTGCATGAATTAACCCATTGGGATTGGCTAAGGGAGCAGCAATTAAAAAGTCCATCCGCGATCGCCATTAAAGTCACCCATTCCAGCCACTGAATAACCCACGGATTCTTCCGGCAAGCTGCTATTCAGCTTCAACCCCATTTCTGGGGAAAGTTGTGCCATTGGAACGACGGATGTTGTTTTTTTTGCAGTCCTGCCCCAGACAACATACCCTTGGCCCGGACTATTCCGCCCTGAATTTGCGGTAAATGGAGCACCCACAATCACATCCCCAAGGCGATCGCCATTCACATCCCCAACCCCTGCTACGGAAAACCCAGAGCGCCCCGTTACGCCATTGATGCTCCAGCCATTCTTTCCATTCAGGGAACCCAAATCCAGGGTGCTACTGTATCCACCCCGTTTCCCTAATACGACATAGCTTTGACCGGAATACAGTCCGTTTGGGTTGGCAAAGGGGGCACCAATAATGACATCGGCAATGCGATCGCCATTGACATCGCCAGCACCCGCAACGGCATATCCACTCCGCCCTTTGGCAAAGAATCCATTGATGGCAAACCCGTTGCGACCGTCTAGGAGAGAAAGATCGATGCGATCGCCCAGGCCGTTCCGTTTTCCAAACACCACATAACTTCGACTGAATTCATGCCTTTTGTGGAGGAAAAGGGCGCGCCGATGATGGCATCAGAGACGCCATCCCCATTCAGATCTCCGGCTTGAGCCACACAAAAACCTGATTGGTCTCCCGCCGCGCCGCCTATTAAGGCAACGCCTGTGGCAGCATTAAGACGGGTCCAGTCAAACTTCGCATCAAAACCACTCCGCTGTCCAAAGATGAAATAACTTTGACCGCTTTTTCTGCCGTGGGAGGACCGACTCATCGGCGCACCCACCAAAATATCGCTGACGCCATCGGCATTGATATCGCCTGCGGTGCTGACGGAGTATCCCAGGCGATCGCCTGGGTGCTGTCCGTTAATGATAAATCCAGTGCGTCCGTTGAGGGTAGAAAGATTGAGGGAATCTGGCCCCCGTGTCCGACCGCGTTGTCCAAAAATGACATAAGCTTGGCCTGAATCAGCTTTTTGACCTGCACCCGCAAAGGGTGCGCCGATGAGCAGATCGTCAACACCATCGGCATTGAGATCGCCCGCACCACTGACAGACCAGCCCAACCCATCGCCTGCAGCCAGTCCCGAGAGCACAAAGCCCATGTTACCTGTAAAGTTTGCGAGGTTGAGAGGAGTCTCCCGTCCGCTACCCTGTTGGCCAAAAATGACATAGACTTTCCCAGCTTTGAGGAGACCGCTGGGATTGGCCATCGGTGCCCCAATGGCAATATCCGCAACCCCGTCACCATTGAGGTCTCCAACAAATTTGGCGGACCAACCGATTTGTTCGGTTTGGGCTGCACCGTTGATAACTAGGCCCGTGGGGTGAGTGAGGTTTGAAAGCAGAAGAAGTTGGGGGAACATGCAGGGAAACAGGAATGGGCTATCCATCCCCTGTATAACAGTCCCACTTAAGATATGCCCACCCCTTTGCAAGCTTTGAAGACTCAGGCTGGGGTCTTTTGCAATTCGGGGCGTTCTTCTGCCACGATCGCACCTTCAACGGGGCAGACTTGGAGGCAAATGCCGCAGTCAATGCAGGTGGAAAAATCAATCCAGTACCAATCCGTGCCTTTGGTGTTTTTCCCTGGTCCGTCGTGGATGCAGGCAACCGGGCACGCGTCCACGCAATCTGCAATACCTTCACAAACTTCCGTCACGATCGTATGTGCCACTGTGCGTGCTCCCGCAAATCTTTAGAACAACCACTCACTATAACGCGGTCTTAGGATGTCTGCTGCGCTGGAGTATATTGACGTCGCTGAGAGATGGCAAATAGCAACACGATAAAGGTTAAGGCTCCAGCTAGAAAGAGCGGATAGCTATAGGTTTGCGGGTTGGATTGATGCACGATTGCCCCAGCGATTATGGGGCCAAAGGCGTTAGAAACGTTGAGATAGGAGGCGTTGAGGCCCATGGTTGTCCCTTGTTCTTCCGGTTTGGAGTTGAGAGAAATGAGGGTGGTGATGGTGGGCTGTACGAGGGAATTGAAGACGGAGAAGATCAAACAAACGCAGACAAAAAAGATGATGTTGGGAACGATGGGCATGAGGACAAAGGTGACGCTCCGCATGAGTAAGCCCAAAAACAGAATTTTGACGAGGCTGAGGCGTTGGGTGAGGAGTCCAATCCCTTTACCCTGTACTGCAACGGCGACAGCACCTAGGGCTACAAACAATAGAGTGAGGGCTTTACTGTTTTGATACAGGACATGGATGAAATAGGGCTGGAACCCAAAGGTGAAGATGGTAAAGGTGGTGCCAATCAGGAAGTTGACGATCAGCAGGATACCAATTTTAGGGAGGGCGAGTCCGGTGATGAGGTTGCTGAGGCCAATGTCCCACCATTTTTCTGCTTTGACGGCCTTGGTTTTAATTGTTTCAGGGAGGGCGATAATGACGAAGGTGAGGGCGATGAGGGCGATCGCACTGGAGGCTAAGAAAACGGCCCCGAGGGAAAACCGTTGAAAGAGGAGGCTGAGGATGGGGCCAAGAATGAAGGCTAACCCAAAGGTGACGGCTCCGAATAACCCAAAGGCTTTGGCGCGTTGTTGGGGTGCGGTGATATCAGAGACGATGGCTTGAGCGATGGAAACGTTGCCGCCTGTAATACCATCGAGGAACCGAGCAAAAAATAAAATGGCGGCGGTACTGGCGGTTCCGGCAAGGAAGTTGGCAAATACGGTTCCGGCAAGGCAAAGGATGAGGAGGGGCTTGCGTCCAAAGCGATCGGATAGTTTGCCGATGATGGGGGTGGAGATGAATTGGGCAGAGGCGTAGATGGCGAAGAGGAGGCTGGTTTGGAGGTCGCTGAGGCCGAATTGTCGTCCGTAGAGGTACAGAATGGGGATGAGGATGGTGAAGCTGAGGGCGTTGGCGAAGGCGATGAAGAGTGCGATCCAAAAGGTGCGGGACATGGGAGGCTCAGCGGAAGACTCGTTTCATCATACTGGTCTTGTTGGGTCCCTGTGGATGCTGTGGCAAAAACTCTAACGACTGGCAGCCCACACCCTGAACCACCACCGCAGTCTTATCCACAGATTCTGAACGCAATGACCATTCCCTGCTTTATCCTCATTGGCATCCCAGGCTCCGGCAAATCAACTCTAGCCCAGCAACTGCTAATCCAGTGCCCTAGCTGCATCCTTGTCTCAACCGATCGAATCCGCAAACAGCTTTATGGTGACTCAAGCATTCAAGGCGACTGGCAAACCATTGAGCAGCAAGTCCTCACTCAAATTCAACAGTCCATGCTAATGGGACACCCTGTCATCTATGACGCCACAAACTATAACCGTCGCTATCGCATAGACCTATTGCAAAAGCTCTCTAATCTTTTATCTGCTCAATGGATTGGTCTATACCTCAAAACTCCCCTAGAGCAATGCAAAATATGGAATCAACAACGCGATCGGCAAGTGACCGAAGTAGTCATTGACATCATGAACCAATGCCTCAACGAATCCCTACCCAACACAGATGAAGGATTTGATAGAATTTATGAAATTCCAAAATATTTAGCTGACTTTTTCCAAGATTTTGGCTGCAATCCCTAAAATTTATCAACTCACGATCGCGGATTAAATAAGATCCAGAATTAGGGTGGTAGGGGCAGATACATAGGTCTGCCCCTACAAAAATTTGGGTTTGATTTAATTCACGATCCTTAAACTTTTCCCCAGATAAATGGGGTGCCCCAATGACGTGCATTTTCTTTATTGAAGGGCGATCGCCATTTGCAAATCAGTTCTAGTTCCATGCGTTGGCGGGGACGGGTTTCTGCGGGGGCGTGAGTCCAAAACCCGATGCTGACGGAGACGTCTAAGTGATGGATGCGGTGGGCTGCAATGTAGTTACGGACGTACCGTTTGCAATCGTGAACACCTTTCCAGCGCTGGTTGGCTTTGCAGGTTTCACCCACGTAAAGGAGTAAGGGTTGGGTGCGATCGACGACAAAATAAAACGCGGCTGAGCCTGGTTCGCCTGCTGGCCATCGCCAAAACTCTATGTTTTGCGGCGGCAAGCTAAAGGGATCGATCGGTTCTGGGGTGTTTGGGTTGAAGGTGTTAAAGAGGTTGCCTTGAGCGGGTTTTGCGTCTTGGATAACTTGTTGTTGGTATTGAAACACGCGCTGTTTCCAGTTTTGCAATGCTTCGGCACTCATCTCTAATTGAGGTACGGCATCTAAACTGGAATGGCGTATGTGTCTCAGCTCGAGGTCTGAAAATAGCGATCGTTGTTCAGTCAATGGATTAACCTGAGTTAGCGCTCGATTTAATATACTGTGTTTGGTGAGCGATCGACGGCTATGCTTCGTTGACAAAAATGTAGCCTAACTGAGATCTTGCATCAGTTGCACCAACCGCCAGGAAATCAATTTCCTGGCTCATAGCTTAAGTCCATTGAAATGGACTAAACGCTTTTCCAGTCCTATAAGTGAGGACTTTTGCTCTTAACCCAGAATTTATTCCAGGGCGGTGCTGAACAACACTGTTGAAAATGGTGCAAGATTTGAGTTAACCCTCGTCAGTACTGTAATTAGCCTGCAAAGGCTGGATAAGTTCTTGATTTCGAGGCTGATTAAAATGGAAAAACAACAAGTCAATCAAGCATATTAGACTGTTGTGAGTACTTGAAAATATGGTAAAACTCCTTTTGGAGTCAAATATATGTTTACTCGTGATAAGTTCCGAAAAATAAAGCGTTTAAAGTGTTTTCTGGAAGAAAAATCCCAACATTGCCAGTGGCTTTTCATTCTTGACACTGAAGAGTTGAATTTAAATTCTTTATGCTTAGCTCTTAGAGAAGATTTGAATGAATTTCACGAATATACTGAGCAGCTTAAAAACAATGGTTTTCGTGAATTTCTGTCCTCAGCTCGACTAGAAAATATTGTTGAAAATTTGCAAAAACAGAAGTTTGATTATACAGACTCTGATTTGACGTTGGCACTCAATTTTTACTGGAAAAATAACGCGTTTATTGATTTAGAATGTATCGCATCACCAAGTATACCAAGGGGAGCACGTCATCCTCTCGCGAGAGAAAAAAGATTTAACTGGTCGCTGAGGTAAGCACAGCGTAGAGCCAAGATTGAGGGGACATTTTCGGCATCCCACTGTGCTCCCGTGAGATGGATTCTTTGA
>JAAURS010000341.1 GCA_012032135.1 Acaryochloridaceae cyanobacterium RU_4_10
TCCGACTCAGCGAGGCAATGACGGTGATTATTGCAACAAACTTCAGCAGGTTTTGATAATTTTCAACTCCTGCCTCAATAAAATAGCGCCACACCTGATTCGCGATCGTAAAGGCTGTGGTGGAGTGACTCATCAAAGTAGGGTCTGGATGTTCGTCTCCTGGAACCACAATTAAGGTCGCCCCCGTCTCCTGGACGATCGCCTTAACCACCTCCAACCCATAACTCCAGTAAGCCTGTCCGCCGATCGGGCGCACAATAATGACTTGTGCGCGCGCTAAAACATCATCGGCATAGGTATCAATCGTGAGTTGCTGCTGTAATTGCAGCAAGTTGACCGCGCGAATGGCTGGAAAGTCATCCGGCAGTTTTGATGCTGCCACGGATAAGGTTTGAATATCTGTATCCGCTGCCGTTAGAATAACAATTGGAGCGGGTTGTTGCTCCACAAAAATAACACCGTCAGCAGATGGATTCCAGCCTCCCGGTAGCGTTGCAAGACGGTGCATAGTTACGATCTAGACATCAGGAACAGCTTCCATTATGGCAGGCGATCGCGCAAGCACTGACGTGTCAGTTCGCAGCAGTTTGACCAGTGCGGAGAATCAACTCGCCAGATCGACCAAAGCATCGCGGCGGAACAAAACTGCCCGTGAAACAGAACTTCGATAATGCCCAGAAATAGAAACGGTCAAGGTGACATTGGTTTCACCATCATCTTCAACATGTTTGACGGTGCAAGTTTGTCGCTTGTTGCTACAGTACGCAATGATGCGATCGCCCATCTGAAGATCTAGAACTTTAATTTTCATGGGTTTTATATAAGGGTTAGGCTAAAAGCGAAAATGCTTCCGGCGCTGTTTGTGTTTGGCAAGGGCTTTGCGCTTACTTTTTTCAATGGGGGTTTCAAAGTGACGGTGTTTTTTCATATCTTGAAAAATCCCCGCCTTAGAGACCTCTCGCTTAAATCGACGGAGTGTTGACTCAATTCCTTCACTTTCACCTGGAATCACTTGGGTCATATTGTCTTCCTTTTCTAAATTGACCTACATAGGAGTGGATTGCGGAGAGACCCCCCCATCAACCCTAACCAACCAAAAAGGGCAGACTCTTCGTCTGCCCTCAAGACCTCAGAGTTAAATTGTCAGCTCTGAAATTTAGTAACGGCGACCACCGCCACCGCCACCAAAAGAATTCCCGCGATCTTCACGAGGCTTGGCTTTATTCACTTTTAGGTCGCGACCCATCCACTCAGCCCCGTCAAGGGCTTCAATGGCAGCCGTTTCCTCAGCTTCGCTGGACATCTCTACAAAGGCAAAGCCCCGCAGACGTCCTGTTTCGCGATCGGTGGGCAGTTTGACTTGCTTGACAGTGCCATATTCTGCAAACGTTTGATTGAGATCGTCTTGGGTGACCTCATAGGATAGATTGCCGACGTAAATTGACATGGAATGACATCTCCAGAATCAGTGAATGAAGAGAGTTAGATTCGGAGGGACGCTGATTAAAGAGTAACGCAGCCGAAAATAATCTGTGGCCATCATTCTAACACAGACAGCTTTTATCCCGTGGGTTATTGAAGGTCGTCCATGGCCGCATTACCTGAAGCGCTTCCCCCTTGGAGGGCATGGGCAACGGAAAAAATGGCGGCGGCACGGCCAGATTTAACATAGCGCCAATGCCAGGGTTCAAAACTAACTCCCTGTACATTGTTGTTTGGAAAAGACAGCTCAAACCCATAGGTTTGGGCGCGATCGACCATCCATTTGTAGGCAGCCGTCTCTTCAAATTCAAACTTCAAATCTTTTTCAGGATGGTTCCCATCTCCAACATCTAAGGCATAACCCGTATGGTGTTCGCTGTATCCCGCAGGCGCACTGAGCCGAGAGGCTGCCTCTGGACTTCCTTGCCGCTTAATCTGCCGCTCAAATAGTTTTTCTTGGTCCGTGATGGTCCGAAAGCCGGAAATGGGAATAATCCGAACCCCACTGGCTTTAGCATCTGCAACCATTTGCTCAAACGCGGCAGCAGCTTCTTTGTCTAAAGATTCCGTCCTTTGATTGGAACCTTGACCGTAGGTCCCGATGCTAACCAGATTCTCTGGCAGGTGTTCCGCATAGGGCAGATGACCGTATCGCGCTTGTGGTAGGGAATTGCGACTAATGGCTGACGGCTGGACCTTGGGGGGCGGAGATTTTGCAGCGGGAGCAGTTGGAGTCGCAGTGGGTGCAAGGGTGGGAACTGACTGTTGGGGAAGGGGAGCCACAAGGGGTGGGGCGGTTTTAATCCAAGACGGAAGGGGTGTGGACGACGGACCGGCAGAACTGGAGACATTGGTCTGGATTGCCGTCTGGGGTTCAAAAACCGAGCGGACGATCAAACCCGCCCACAACACGATCGCAGTGGTGGCGAGGGACAGTGCAATAAAGGGCCAGCGATCGCTAAGAGAACGAAGAAATTTCATAATCGTTCAGCCTAATCCGGCTGCAATAACTGTCCGGCAATCCATCCCGATGCACCCGATTTAGGGAAATAAACTTCATACCAAATATATCCACCAGCATCCTGAGCACTGGAAAGAATTTTGACGCGATCGCCGGGATAGGCATAGTGCTGTGGGGCATACTTCGTTCCTGGCCCCTTGCGGATGTTGGTCTGTCCTTTATTTCCAATAATGACGGCATTGGTCCGGTCATTGCTCTTTTCGGGTGGAACATTGATGGATGGGGAGGGTGACGGAGATACAGGAGAGGGTAGCGGCTCGAGTTGATAGGGTTGCCCGACATCGCCCCCCACTTTCCTGGCGAAGGCTTCTGCTCGAGGTCGATCCAAAAAACTGGCGACTTGGACTGTTGGTGTTCCGTCATCGCGGGTTTTGGCGATCGCATCTTGGCAATAATCCCGTTGAACTTGTCCTAAATTGGCATTGTTAATGAACACTGGATACCAACTTAATCCCCTGCCACCTTGATCTCCACAGGTAGCAGGAGCTGTAACTGCTGGTTCTGGGGAGGGTGAAACGCTGGGTTCTGGGGAGGGCGGAGTGGAAGCCGATGGACTGCTGATAGGGGTTGGGGTTGTCGAGGCTGAGGGGCTCGTCGATTCTACCGGAGCAGAACTTGCGATCGGGCTGGGGGAAGGCGAAACCACAGGGGCCGGACTGAATCCTTTTGCCAAAGAGAATCCTACTAATAAAGCCCCGCCAATGCCGCCCCCAATCAGAGCAGATTTCATCCATTGATTATTGGACGCAGCAGGGGGGTCGATGCGCTGCCCCCCACTGTAAGAGGAGACTGCCGGAGCTACGACCTGAGTGGCTAACGTGGGCGAAACGGACTGTGGAGTGGCAGCAGGTTGGGGTTGAGGAATGGGCTGAGGAATAGCTACCTGTCGGGGCATAGTCGGGTCTACGAGCGGTGTGGCGGGTTGAGGGGTAGAGACCAGCGTGGGCGCGTAAGCTGGATCGGTCTTCTGGAAGGCTTCCCGCATGGCATGGGCGTTGCCAAACCGTTCGGAGGGGTTGATGTGGATGGCACAATTGAGGGCGCGCACAAAAGGTTCGCTGGCTTGGGGGGCGTGCGATCGCCAATTCATCTGTCCCGTGTGCGGATCTGCGTTGAGTTCAATAGGAGATTTACCCGTGAGAAGATAAATGGCCGTCAACCCCAAACTGTATAAATCGCTAGAAAACATGGGGCGTCCGGCGGATTGTTCGGGAGCCATGTAACCTGCGGTGCCAATCACAATAGAGCGGCCTGTTTCACCTTGAGAATTGACCATTGTGGCCATGGATTCCTTGACTGCCCCAAAGTCAATTAAGACGGGTCTGCCATCCCGTTTGCGGAGAATAATATTGTCGGGTTTAATGTCTCGGTGAATGATTTGATGCTGGTGAACCACTTCAATGGTGGAGAGCACATCCACCAGCATGTCTCGAACCGCAGTTTCAGAGAAGGGTCCAACCTCACCAATTTTTGCCGCAGGGTTTCGCCATCAATCCATTCTTCAACTAATAGAAAAGATCCCCTTCTAAGAAATAAGCATACAAACGCGGAATTTGAGGACAGGCTTCCCCCAAGGTTTCTTGAATGGCGGCCTCGCGCTGAAAGCGGTCTTGAATCAACCGATAAAATTCAGGATTGTGGTGAACGGGTTTCAACTGCTTGATCACGCATCGGCGTCGCGAGGGAAGCTGGGTGTCTTCAGCCAGAAAAGTATGGCCAAAGCCCCCTTCCTGAAGTGGATGCAAGATTTGGTAACGACCGTTAATCAGCATGGATCCTGGATTGTTATCTAAGGCGGACAAAAAAGCGGGACGGTTTTTAAGGACAGCAAGGCTAAAGGGGAAATCTTAAAGCCATCATAGAAGCCATTGGCATTTTGCCACAAGCTTCAAACTTACTTGGGCTTGGACGGGTTCAATAGGGGGCGATCGCCCCTTACCTCACTCCCCTGCTGCTGAATCATTAAGGTTTTAATTTCCTCAAGGACTTGTTGCTGTTCCTGCTGCAATTGTTCCAAACGCGCCACTTTTTTCATAGAGTGGGTTGCTCTCAGGCTTAGCAATCGGTAATTTTAACAATCCCAGGACTCGATCCAAACTCCATCGCCCAAATCGCAGCGGA
>JAAURS010000342.1 GCA_012032135.1 Acaryochloridaceae cyanobacterium RU_4_10
GTCTAATTCCTGGTAGGTGTTTGGCGCGGAGTTTTGGGAAAGAAACAGCGCATCCATGCCCAAGAAAACTAGCTCATGCTTCCTGGCTGGTTAATTGGTGGTCAACGTCTTCAGATCTGATTTTTGACCCGTTCTGTGGGAGCGGAACAACCCTACTAGCGGCCAAGGAGCATGGCAGGAAAGCAATAGGAGTTGAGATTGAAGAACGCTATTGCGAGATGGCGGCGAATCGGATGGGGCAGATTTGTCTTGCCTTGAATTTTAAAGGAGTCGCCGGAAATGCAAACGCAATACTTCAGATCCGTCTCAGGCTTACTTTTGCCGGAGCATCATTAACTGCTCTAGGGATGACAACAAGGATACAAGGCAGACTGAAAGACACTTAGAGCGTTTAAGCCCTGTCTAAAATAGTACCGTTTATGGGGTTTAAGCCTCATGAGAGCTTCTGCCAAATCAGACCACACTTCCATGGCATACTTCCAAAGATACCCATACAATCCAATCCCAAAATCGCTATGTCGAGGATGCGAACTTTTATCTTCTTTCAGACGAGTGGCATAAACTTGGACCCCCAATTGCTTGAGTAAAAGTCCCTGGCAAGTGGCCAAACTGTAAGCAATGGCAATCACCAAAACCAGGGCTAAAAATCGCTCAGTATTGACCAAAGTATCCTCAAGATTGTATCCGCCGCTCTTACAATCCTTGAACATCATCTCAATGCCCCATCGACTTCTGTAAAGGTCTAGAGCTTGTTTAAGCGTCGGCAAATTTGTGAGGATATACCAGGGCTCTTTAGGGCCTTTGCCTCGATATTTTCGCTTCCAATACGCGGCAAGATTAAACGGGCCTAAATGCTCTGCTTTATTGCAGAAAATACCCCAGAAGAATTTCGACATTCCCGGTTGAAATCCCAGGGTCTTCAAGGCTTGATACTCAGCGTCACAGTCTTGAATGAATGCACTTTTCCTCTGGCGAAAAGCAAAGTGAATTCCTCGCTCATCGAGCCATGCTGCAAGCTTTGGACTATGAAACTCACGATCGCCTAAAACAACGACTGGATAGGGCTTTAATAATTTCAACGCTATTTTAAGCAATTTTTTCTGAGTGGATAAATCGCTATTACCGCGTTTGCCTAAGATCTCCCAATACAGTGGAAAAGCGTGTTTTCCCCAGACGATACTCAGCATGAATAATTTCTGTCCCTCCACTGCGTTCGGTCAATTGCTACGACCAACGCGTCACTTTTATGATGTTTCAATCTCTTGAGATATCGTCGCTGTGCTCGATTCTGGTGTCTGCCCTTAAATTCTTGGGCTAGCCAATATTTAACAATGGGAAACCATAAAGCTTTCAAACTCAGTTGGGGTAATATCAAAAATCTCTGTAGATTGCGAATGCGGCTGTCATATTGAATCGGTTGAGGAAACACCGTTGCCAGACGACCTAAGCTGACTTGACGATGGCTCTGGAGTAACAAGACCAAAAGCTCCAACGTAAGATATTGGCTTTCGCTTAGGTAAGCACGTAAAACTTTCTGGTAGAATTCAGGGAACATGTTATTTGCTTAGGGGGACTCTGTTCACCCTATTTTTTTAAGTGCCCTTTAATTCAGAATCGTTACATATCGGCACTTAGAGACCCCTTGTCATCCCCAGAGCATTAACTGACATGCTTCCCTAGTATTGATCGGCAAAGCAAATCAATAAAGTAGAACCGATCAATTATTTTAATCTACTACCCGAACACTGCTACTTAGTTTGTGAGATAATACTACTTTGTTAGTATTCATCGCCGCAAGATACTACTCGCTACAAAGTTTTTTGGAGTAGACTGATGCCCAGAAAGAAAAGTTTTATTACTGTCACTGACCAATTTTGCGGATGTGGCGGCTCAAGCAGTGGCGCAGCTCAGGCAGGTTGCGAGATTGCGATGGCGATCAACCACTGGACTAGGGCCGTCGAAACGCATAATACGAACTTCCCCAATACTGCTCACGATTGCGTAGATATCAGTGCCTGTGACCCTCGCAGATACCCCAGTACCGACATATTAATCACATCGCCAGAATGCACAAATCACAGCTTGTCCAAAGGCAAGAAGCGCAAAACTTGGGTCAACTTGACCTATTTAACCCCCAGGTAATTGACCCCGCTGAAGAACGATCGCGCGCAACGATGTGGGATGTAGTCAGGTTTGCTGAGTACCACCAATACAACCTCATCATCGTCGAGAACGTGATAGAGGTTCGGTATTGGACGCTATTCGATAGCTGGCTTCAGACAATGCACACACTGGGTTACGAACACGAGACAGTGTTTTTTAACAGCATGTTCGCGCCACCGACACCGCAGAGCCGCGATCGCATTTACATCGTGTTCTGGAGAAAAGGAAACCGCAAACCAAACTTGAATTTCACCCCTCTAGCTCATTGTGCCAAGCATGGCGATGTGCAAGCGATTCAATCCTGGAAAGACCCGCTCAAAAAATGGGGACGCTATGGCAAGCGCAATCAGTATGTCTATCGCTGTCCCTTCTGTGCCGAAGTTGTGGAGCCGTACTTCACCCCAGCACACACCGCGATCGATTGGAGTTTGCCGAGTCAGCGAGTGGGCGATCGCAAACAACCGCTCAAGGTCGCAACTCTGGAGCGGATTCAGAAGGGGCTTGAGAAATTTTGCAAGGTTGGGGTTGAACCGTACATCGTGCGGAACTATACCGGAGCGGCAGCGGCGGCAATCAGTGAAGCTTTGCCCACGGTGACGACGGTTGACCATAATTCACTAGTGCAACCATTTATCCTCACTGAGCGATTTGAAGGCGTACAGCGCAGTCTTAACAAGCCGCTACCAACTGTGATGGGCGGTGATGGTCGCGTTCACCATCGACTCGTGCAGCCGTTCTTGACCAGTTACTACAGCGCTTCCGAACAGGTGAGCGCTATAAATGCCGCAATGCCTACGGTTACCACAGGCGATCGTCATGCCCTAGTTCAGCCGTTCCTGGTGAACTACTATACACCGCGCATCTCGATTGGTGGTGTGGATGAGCCGATGGCAACTGTATCTACTCAACCAAGAACATACCTCGCTGAACCAATCAACCCACTCACAGTAGAGGATTGCTACTTTCGGATGCTACAGCCTTGCGAAATCAAGAGGGCGATGGCGTTTGCAGAGGATTACATCGTATTGGGCAACAAGAGAGAGCAGGTGAAACAGTGCGGGAATGCTGTTACCCCGCCTGTGATGCAAATGATTGTCGAGAGATGTTTAGAAAGTTTAGAATAATACCATGCAACAACTCGCCTTACTCGCAAACATCGACTCACCCCCAGTACAATACTGGCCAGGATTCCTCAACCAAACCCAAGCCGATAACCTGCTAGAGCAAAGTCTAGCGCTCAACTGGCAGCAAAACCAGATGAAAATGTTCGGTAGGCCCGTACCATTGCCACGTCTAGAATCAATGTTTGGCGATTCGCCCAAAATCTTCTATACCTACTCCAGCTCGGTGGAGCTTCACGCTAAGCCCTGGCCAATATTTCTCTCAGAGCTTCGCGCTCAAGTCGAAGCCCAAACGGGTTATCGCTTCAAGCTCGCGATCGGCAATCAATATCGCAGCGCCCAGGACTCCATCGGGTATCATGCAGATGACGAGCCTACGCTTGGGATACGGCCAGCTATCGCCAGCATTAGCCTTGGGAGTACGCGATCGTTTAAGATGAAGCGCAAGAATGTAGGGCAGACGCATTCTTTTGATTTGAGCCACGGGGATCTGCTGCTGATGGAACCCAGTTGCCAAGATAATTGGGTTCATGCAGTTCCGAAAGCCTCAAGAAGCTGCGGAGTGAGGGTGAATTGGACGTTTAGGCCGTATTTGTTGGGGTAGAATATTGCGAAGGAGTAGTTCGTTAGGGAAGAAAATGGATTCAAGCATAGACAAACATACCGAAGTTGAAAAGGAAGAGTGGATTCAAGCATCCCAACACGCTGATGTATTTCCCTTTGCTGGCAAGTTTATCGCCTATACAGTAAGCGGTTCAAGATATATAGAACTTAACGCTGGCTTTCGTTTGAGAAAGCGGGATATTCGTTATTCTTATATTTCCAGACAAACCTCCACTTGGTCACATGGCTATGGAGTTGGCTTTGGAATGTCTCGATTCCAACGACTTGCTGAAATACCTTCAAACTGCGCTCTAACCGATAATATCCTTGCAAGCGCTGAAATGTTTATGCGTCTGGCCACTGAAGACGAGGTAAGTGCTCTTTTTGATGCAACTCAGAACGATAAAGCAAAACTAGAGTACTACTCAAAACTAGATACTTTGAAAATGTTAGGAACTTTTTTGTCTAATGAATACGGGGGTTAATGCAGACAACACTTACAGCATTGATGACGATCGCTATTAATGCTGTAGCAAGCTTAAGCTAAACGATCGCAAAAGCGCAAGCCCTAGCGAATGGCCGGAGGATTTGCGCGTGAGGGAGTTTCCAGCGGAAGGCACACGCTAGGGCTGAGATTTTGCGGTAGTATTAAGAAAAAAGAGGAGAATCATGGAACGTAGCTCAAAGAGTGATGCTATTGAGCACCACTGGAAAAAAGATGAAACTATATCTTTT
>JAAURS010000343.1 GCA_012032135.1 Acaryochloridaceae cyanobacterium RU_4_10
CAAACAACTCGCCGCCCTTGCCATCAAACTTAATCCCAATCGCCCAGGCTTTGGAATTGACTGCTGTGGGTTCGGCAAACGCATCCGCCAGGTTAGACCCCGACAGATCGGAAGGCTCAAATAGAGATGCGATCGCTTCTTGGTTGGTGGTTTGTTTGGCCTGAATTTCTTCAATGGCCTTAGCGTCTTTGACCTTATCCAATTGAGACAGCTTGAGCTGTAAATCCGCTTGAGTTTTTAGCGCATCCTTGAACAGAAGCTCAGTGCCTGTCTTCTGTTTGCGGAATTCTAGCTGAGCCGTACCGCCCAAAACTCGTTCTGCCTGCTTGGGGTCATTTACACCGGGTAACTGCACCAAAAGCTGACTTTGACCGGAGGTTTGAACCACAGATTCTGAAACCCCTAGGCCATTAATCCGTCCTTCTACAACCTTTTGAACCCCTTCCAGAATCCTGGGGGTAATTTCTTTAACCTTGTCCGTTGTCTTAACCTGGAGCGTTAATTGCGACCCTCCTCGTAAATCCAGACCCAAACGGGTTGGAATTTGGGCGATCGTAACGATTGCTCCCAATATTAGGAGCAAAATCAACGCCAGCAAAAATCTTTGTTTAGCAATCACTGGATGCTCACCGTGGGAATACATCAACAAGCCAGACAGAGCATTCTATCTCTATCCCAGCACTGGCCTAAACCTGCAAAGCTACGACCTTCTGTACCGCTTCTACAATCTGGGCGGGCTGTACGATCGTCAGATTTTCAAGCGTACCATTGTAAGGCGTCGGGATGTCCTGGGAGGACAGTCGAATGACGGGTCCATCCAGTTCGTCAAAGAAACGATCGCTAATGGAAGCGACCAATTCAGCGCCGATGCCCCCTGTTCTCATACACTCTTCCACAATCACAACCCGATGGGTTTTCTGAATGGACGCCCCAATGGTGTCCATATCAATGGGTTTGAGCGAAATCAGATCGATGACTTCAGGATCGAACCCTTGTTGCGTGAGGGTTTTGACGGCCTGCAAAACGTGATACCGCATTCTGGAGTAAGTCAAAATGGTCACATCCTTGCCGGGACGGACAATTTCGGCTTTATCCAAGGGCACAATGTACTCTCCATCTGGAATCTCTTCTTTCATGTTATAGAGCAATACATGTTCGAAGAAGAGTACCGGATTGGGGTCGCGGATGGCTGCTTTGAGTAACCCCTTGGCATTGTAGGGGGTCGAACAGGCTACAATCTTCAATCCCGGCACCGCTTGAAAATAAGCTTCTAGGCGTTGGGAATGTTCTGCCCCCAACTGGTTTGCCCACACCCCCTGGACCTCGAATCACGATGGGTACGGAAAAATTGCCGCCCGAGGTGTAGCGCAGCATTGCATTATTAGAAATTTGGTTAAAAGCCAATAGCAAAAAGCCCATGTTCATCCCTTCGATGATGGGCTTTAGCCCCGTCATGGCTGCGCCAACGGCCATTCCGGTAAAACTATTTTCGGCGATGGGGGTATCTAGGACCCGAAGATCTCCATATTTTTTATGAAGACCCTTCGTTACTTTGTAGGACCCTCCATAGTGACCCACATCTTCCCCCATAATCATTACGGTGGAGTCACGGGCCATTTCTTCGTCGATCGCAGCACGGAGCGCATTAAAGAGCAGAACTTCAGCCATATCACTTTAAGGAGGTACTTAAGGATACGTTAGCAGAAGAATGTCTCTCTCCTAACGTGAAAGCTTAGGATCCTGCTCTCGCCACTGTGCTGTTTTGACACATACCAGCCACAGAAAAGGGTTCTGTTTGTGTAAAGGTATAGGGGCTGCCAGGCTCTTGAACTTCAAGATGTAAATGAGGGCCGGAACTCCAGCCTGAGTTGCCGCTATAGCCGATCAATTGACCTGCTTCAACGCGATCGCCTGCTTTAATTTGAACCTTGCCTCGGAACCCTTGTTGCAAGTGAATGTAAACAGACCTATATCCGCCATCATGCTCAACCATGACGTAATTAAATTTAGAAACCTTGTCAGGACCGCCGCCTGTGTCAGGATACTTGTCCTGAACCCCTATCACTTCACCCGCACGCATGGCGTAGACGGGAGTGCCAATGCCAATGGCTAGGTCATAGGCATATTCCATTCTACCCTGATGGGTTGTGCCCCGTATTCCCTGAGAAACATAGCCTAGACCGTTTAAAGGATGACAAAATCCGACCAAGGGCGAATTGACTGTTGGATTCATTGCTAAGGGCGCTGGGGCAGGATAGCGAGAGGGTGTGGTTTGGGGAGTATCGCTGGGCAAGCTATTCGAGGCTGTTAAGTTTGACCCACCAATAAAACGAGTCTTTGCGTTTTGGTCGGATTGGCGCACAGCCACTACGGGATGGGTGTCAACCAGTTTTGGCGCAATTGCCACCAAGGAACTGAGGGTAAATAAAGCGACAGCAGTCCAGTTCCGCCACTTTTGCTCGGTTAGAGCCTCTTTGAGTTGGCGATCGGTGACCAACCCTGCTTCAACTAAAACCTCTCCAAGCTTTAACTTAGTTTTTTGTTGTTCCAGCAATGCCCAAGCAAGATCCTCTCGGGCAATTAATCCTTTATGGACCAGAACATCCCCAACTCGAATTTTGTCTGGTGCATCCGATCGTCGCCGAAACATAAAAAACTCCTGGCAGATAAAAAAAAATTGGATTTATGGTGAATGGATCGAAGCTTGATTGGTTCTTTCAATCCGTCTGTATCAGGACTGTCTGTGCTTCAAGCAAAGTCATGGAGAGGGTTTAAGCTTAGAAGAGAAAAAAAGTAGCTTTACCCTAGGGTGCCCCAAGATTGATTTGGGTCGATCAATTTTTGAAAGATTTTTAGATTTTATAAAAATATTTTTGTATGTATTAATTGATACTGGTATAAATAACTTTTTGAAAGATTTAATGTTTCTGGTGCGAAGTGACCTCAGGGTTTTTACGGAAATTTTCATGCATTTTAGAGATAAGTATTCAATTTGATGAAATCTTCCAAATCCAGTGTGGAAGGGTTTTGGATATTGTTTGATGAAAAAAATCGTTAAACTAGATTGCTACACTCTAATGGAGCCAGACATTGTGGCAATTTTGCAATTAGAACAGGGAGAAGCCCTAACGAACTCAGCGAGCATTGATGAATATTTGAGCCGATTGGATGTTCGGCTCAATCGATGGCCGATCGCAGAAGATGGGTCTACGCATTCACTCTTAGCCCAGCCCAGTTTGGATGAAACGCAGAAGGAATCTGTATTGCGATCGCTAGACCATTACTTTGAATCCCTTGGAGGGTATGAATCTCGAGATTTGATCGTCCTGAATCCAGAAACCCCCAACTTGGATGGACTTCTGGCAAAATTTAGCCGTCCCCATACCCATGCCGATGATGAAGTGCGCTACATCGTGGATGGTGAGGGCGTATTTGGGTTTGTGTGTCCAGATGGGAGCCAGATGGAACTCACTATTCAGCCGGAAGAATATATCAATGTCCCTGCTGGTACGGAGCACTGGTTTTATCTCACATCTTTGCGTCGGATTAAAGCGGTGCGTTACTTTGTGGATACGACGGGATGGACGCCAGACTATACGGATACGGTGATTCGGATGCAGGCTTTGGCGGTATAGATCTATGCAGATTGAAGTTGATTACCGTTTTCCTGTTGGGGTGGATGCCGCAAAACAAGCCAAGACGATCGCATTAGGTCAAACTGTGGGGACTTGGGACGCCAGTTTTGCCCATCGTGAAGCGTCTTTTGCGGTGCATAAGGCTGAGGTTGTTGAGGTACGGACTGAAGCGGACGGATCCGCGCTAGCAACGGTGCGCTTTCCGGTCGCCAATGTGGAAGGGGATATTGCCTCGCTGCTGACGATGATTTTTGGCAAATACTCTATGGCTGGCCCCGCCAAGGTGATGGCGTTGCGATTGCCCGCTGGGTACGGCCAACGGCCTAAGTTTGGCATTTCGGGCCTGCGATCGCTGCTCCACACAACCGATCGCCCCCTCATCATGGCAATCTTCAAACCCGCACTCGGTTTATCTGCGGAGGACCACGCCCAGATTCTTGCCCAGGTGGCAGCAGCCGGATTGGACATTATTAAAGATGATGAAATTTTGGGCGATCTTGAAAGTGCGCCCACTTTAGAACGCCTGAAAGCCTGCCGTCCGGTCATAGAAGCAGCCCAGCAACGGACGGGGCGATCGCTGCTCTATGCGGTTAATGTCACGGGCAGAGCAGACCAACTTTTAGACCAAGCCAAACGGTTGGTTTCAGAGGGAGCCAATGCATTATTGTTGAATGTTTTGTCTTATGGGTTCTCAGTTTTAGAAGCTTTAGCTCAGGATCCAGACATTACTGTACCGATTTTTGCCCATCCAGCGCTTGCGGGTGCATGGTGCGGTTCCCCAGACTATGGCTTTAGTTATTCGGCGTTGTTGGGAACTTTGATGGCTTTTGGTGGAGCGGATGCTGTCCTATACCCAGCTCATTACGGTAGTTTGCCCTTTGCCGCAGCAGAAGAATATCGGATTCGGGATGCTTTACGCGATCGCAATGTCTTCCCAGTTCCATCGGCGGGATTCATCCCGGTGTGGTCCCCCATGCGATC
>JAAURS010000035.1 GCA_012032135.1 Acaryochloridaceae cyanobacterium RU_4_10
TCTCCTTTTTCAGCGGCTTTAATTTTGTCCCAGTTGGTATGGACTTCATCTATGCTGTTCACCTGTACGTCTCCAAAAACATGGGGATGACGCCGAATCAGTTTTTGAGTAATGCCTTGGGCCACTTCGGTGAGGGTAAAGTGTTGGGATTCGCTGGCAATTTGGGATTGCAAAATCACCTGGAGCAATAAGTCGCCCAATTCATCGGCGATCGCAGTTTGCTCCCCCTGTCGAATGGCATCGACGGTTTCGTAGGCTTCTTCGATGATGTAGGGGATGAGGGTTTCGGCAGTTTGTTCTAGGTCCCACGGACAACCACCGTTGGGATTGCGGAGTTGGGCAACCACATCGATGAGGGATTGAAGGGCGATCGCTTGGGTGGTCAATTGCGGAGGAATATAAGCTTGCAGTGGTAGGGATTTACCTGCAATGGCGGAAATGTCTGAGACAGAGTGAGTAAAGCTGTGTCCGGTTTGAGAAGAAATAAAAGTAATGGGATGGGAACGTAAAGCTTTTGGCTCCAGCCAATCGGTTAGCGTCTGAAGATGATCTAGATGCTCAATATGAGTGACCAAAACTGGCCTATCCAGAGAGATTGAGTCTGCTAATAATTCAGAGACCGATATGACACGAAGCTCCATTGCACCAACCGGAAAATTTATAATTGTGCTCCTCAAAACCATAGAGGATTTTTGCTCTTCTTGGGCTAAAAGGGATTGGGCAAGGATTCAGATTCGAGCATGTGGGTTAGGGTTCCAGAATTTTGACTAAGATCCGTAATAAATCGTCTAGATCGGCGGGAACACGGTAAAGATCGAGGTCTTGAGTGACTTGACGAGACTGTCGATTGAACTGACCGAATTGCCAAACATTTCCGGTTGAGATGGCACCCTGTAGGATGGTTTGTTCTGAGTCTATCCATTGGTCGAGGGCAATCAATTCGATCGCTAGCTGGACAAAGCCTCTCTCTAGATCTTCGTTTTTAGCCTCAATCACAAGAAACGTTTGGTGATTTTGAAGGAGGTAGTCTAGGGACCCTTTGAGTTGGGCGTTAACGGCAACAGGATACTCGATGTTGAGGGTGGCTTGGGTGTAGTGCAGTACATCGGTCAATACTGGGGCAATTAGAAATTCCCGTCGCGCCATTTCGCTGGTAAGGCTAAGACGGGGCAAGCTTTCTTCAATCCGAGCTTTGAGATCGAGCAGGCGATCGAGGGGGCCAGAATAGTGGGGCAGTTTTAAGGATCGACGCTGGAGTGAAACGTTGAAATAAGCCAGAATGTCTTGCGGGGCAAAGTTAAGTTTGAAGTAGTCGGCAAAGGTATAGGACTGATCGGGCTGGATAATCTGAGTTCTGGGCATGGTAGTTCTATCTCCTTTCGTCTCAATCGGCCAGAGCCATTGTTCTTAGAGATCCGATCCACAGATTGGGAACACAGCTCGTGCTTTACTCCTCTTTGATTTTTAGTTCGTAGAGGTTCCAGAGCGAACCGCCTAGAGCAGAATACTTCACACCTTGGATGCGATCGCGAACGGCCTCAAAGGAAAGGGGGGTAATGAGATAAATAAAGGGTAAGTTTTCTTGGATGAGCTGTTGAGCCTCAGCATAAATGACCTTTCGTTTTGCATCATTCAATTCTTGAGCCCCTTGAATGTAAAGATCGCTAATTTTTTTCTCCCAGTCAGAAACCACCCAACCTTCAATGGGCGGTTCGCCAGGATTTGGCCCCTGATTGAATTGATGCAGCCCGCCATCGGTCGCCCAAATATTAAAGCTACTGTTGGGCTCAACGCCACCCCCTGCAAACCCTAGCAACAAACAGTCCCATTGCTTTGAACGACTGACCTTTTCAAGCAGAGCGTTGAACGCGATCGGATTGAAATCAACTTGAATGCCCACCTTCGATAGATCTTGCTTGATTTGGGCACCCAAGGCTTCCCGAATTTTGTTACCCGCATTGGTGACGAGTGAAAACCTGACCCGATGTCCTTCCGCATCCAAGAGTTCTTTTTTATCGTTGTACTTAAATCCGGCTTTCAGCAAAAGAGCTTTGGCTTTGTCCAAGCTATAGTCATAGGTCTTAAGTCCCTCTTTAGGCGAGAGATAATACGGACTTTGCACGCCAATCATGGAATGCTGGAGATCTCCAAGTCCTTGGTAAATATTGTTGAGCATTTTGCGACGATCGATGGAATGAGCGATCGCCTGACGGAACTCGATGGTATTAAACCATTTCGCCTTGATCGGGTCCACAAAGGGTTTGCCCTTAGCATCGCGGCCTTGGTTGAGATTAAACGACGCAAACAGCGTATTGAGAGACGGACCGCCATCGTAGATTTTGAATCCCCGCCGTTTCTCCTCGCGTTTGAGCAAAGAGAAATAATCTGGTGTCACACCCGTCACATCAATCCCACCAGACCGGAACTGCAACAGATCCGTATCGGTATTTTCAACCACTTGAATTACAATTTTTTCAATGATGGGTTGGGGTTCCCCCTTTGAACCGCGTCGCCAATAGTAAGGGTTGCGGCGTAAGGTGACCCGTTCTCCCACTCGATAGCTATCAATAACATAGGGACCCGCCGCAACGATATTAGATAAAGGCTTGGTGTCCACACCCCAAACAGACAAAAAATTAGGCTTGCCTTTAGAATTTTTTGTTTCAACCGACTTCTGCAAAATGTGTTTCGGTAAAATCGGGAGTCCCGTAACCCGCAAAAAGGGCGCAAAGGGTTCGGGGATGGAAAATTCAACCTGTCGATCGTCGAGTTTCCGTACAGTAGGAAGCGCACCCGACTTACCCACTCGCAAAACATCTCGACTATCTGTGGGAATGTTTTTATTGAGAACGACATCCATGTAGGTAAAAACCACATCATCCACAGTCAGTGGCTGACCATCAGACCACTTTAGATTTTCCTTCAGGGTATAAATAATTTGTTTCCCATCCGGTGAAACTTTCCAGGATTCTGCCAAGGCGGGTTCAATTTTCCCAGTTTCACCGTTCTCTGTAATCAGCCCTTCATTAATGAGCGGCAAAACATCATTAACTTCTTGTTGAAGCACGAAGTTGAAGGTCTTGGGATCGCTAAGACTACTCAAAACCAATTGAGGCACCCGCGCTTGGGCGCTTTTTAACTGAAACAGTTGACATCCCGCTAGAGACAGAACCATGAGGCAACTTACTAAGCCCCAAGCAATCCAGCGACAAAATGGTGACATGACAGCCTTCAGCATTAAAGTATATGCGCTCAACAAGAAGAACTGTAGACAGCTTAAATCAGATAGCCGCAGGCTCCAACTTTAATTCGCTAATTTTGGTTCTGTAAAGGGTCTTACTCCTGTTTAATCACCTTGCCAGCCCACCGAAACTGACCTGGTACAATGCCAGCCGCTTCAGCTAGTTTAGCCACCAATAACTGAATCGTCACGATATCTACCATTGGACTGAGCCATTCATTCAACACAGGTAACGGTACATGCATATTTTGCAACCCAGGAACCCCCGAACCAATGGTGATGAGGCAACCTCCGCGATCGCTAATATCCCGAGCCATCCGCTGGCTCAGTTCCAACGTTCGACCGGGTAGTGCAAACAACAACGTCGCCAATTGAGGGGACAGCATTTCCATTGGACCGTGCCGAAACTGACTGCCCACAACCCCGATGCCGGACATCGCGCCGCTTCTTGTAACACTAGCGCCCCATTACAAGCCGAGGCGATCGAAGGGCCACGGGCCACCAGCGCAAAACTGGTCGCCTGTCGAACCGCCTCAAACGCAGGGTCTATCCAATCCTCCCAACCGTTCAAAAACTGGCCGCAGAGATCTGCAACCTGCATGAGATCCACATAATCTTGAGGTCTTAAGTCCCCTGCGATCGCGCGAGCCAAACAATGAAGGAGGGCCAAGGTACTGGTATACGTCTTCGTTGCTACCCCCACTTCAGCCCCAGCGCGGGTCTGAAACGATAAATGGCTGGCGCGATCTAACCCATTTCCAGGTTGGTTGGTCACACTGACAATCCATACAGGGGATGGAGCGGGACCCATGCGATCGATTTGTTGGAGCAATCTTTGAATTTCAATGCTTTCACCCGATTGAGACACCACCACTAAGACCAAAGGCTGCTGCAAAAGGTCTGGTAAATAGTGAACCAACTCCCCTGTATCCAGATGCAGGGCTGCAATCCCCTTTTGATGCAAATAATACCGAGCCGGATACAACGCGTTAAACGAAGCTCCAAGCCCCGTTAAAACCAAGCGATGAGACGTTGCCCGCTCCACCCAACCCTGATGCAAACGCTCCCATTCTGGGGCTTCTTTATAGGTTTGGATCACAGACCGCAAAACATCGGGCTGTTCTAGGATATTAGCGAGATAGCTCATGAGGAATTTTTGGAAATCTTAGCAAACTTTAGGGGGCGGGAGGCTCAGCTGGCGCACAGCCTTCTAAGCTCCGTTCGTTTAAATCTGTAGACTCCACCACCACCGCTTTAAACCGAGCATCATCTTGGATAAAACCCCGATCGCCAGATTTCAAACTCAGTACTTTGGTGGGAGCTTTGGTAGGGAGATCTGGATCTGGAGACGGTGAGACCAGATTGCCTTTGAGTTTAGGCGCATCAGGCCGAGGGGAATGGCACACTTGAACTTGAATCCATTGACTCTGGGTTTGGGTCGGAGACACCTCCAGTTTTTTCAACACCATCCCTTCCTTCAGAGCACCCAATTTTTGGGCCTCTGGACTTGCAATAGCACTGAGCATGAGAACTGGCTTAGGTTCTGGAGCGGGAGAAGAGACCGTACCAGAAGGAGGAAACTGGACTTTCCAATACGTGCCGGACACAGTCGGTGACAAGGATTCAGAGGGAGCAGGCACCGATGGTGTGGGCGTAGAGGACACACCCGTTTTTTGGGTTTGAACCCACATCGCCACGGCCCCTCCAATGCCACACAACGCGCTGACTCCTAATAGCCACGGCCAAAAGCGCCATTTTTTGCCGCTTGCTTTGGACGGGCTTGCTGGAGAACTTTTTTTAGGGGGGCGATGAACAATCTGGGTTTTAGGAAGAGGCTTTTCTTGAGACGTGCGATCGACGACTGCGGTAACAGTTGTGGGAGCCTGAGATTCGCGATTCACATGACAGTGCACGAGACCGATCGTGACGTTATCGTGTCCGTTTAAGCGATTGGCTAGTTCGATCAGCGTTTTGGATGTCTCTGCTAAATCGCTTTGACCTGACAGGAGGGGGAGCAAATCTTCTCGCCATAGGGTATCCACTCGTTCAAAATCGCTCAACCCATCGGAACACAATAGGATCAAACAGTCTGAATCCAACAAAACCCTTAGGGTAGACGGGCGCAGCATGGATGAGGGCACCATCCCCAAGGCTTGAATGAGCGATCCAGCGCCTGGTTGCCGCAACGCTTCCCGATAGGGGAGATATCCCAAACGCACTTCACGCGTGGCAATATCATCGTCGGTGGTGAGTTGGTAACAGCCTTTTTCTGTAATCATATAGGCCCGACTGTCCCCTAAATTGGACAGATACAGGTCGTGCTCTTTGGCCAAGGCCATCACAACCGTAGTGCCCATACGATCGCGGTCGTGGCGATTTTCTTGGTCGTTCTGTTGCGAAATCAGATCGTTGGCCAATCCCACGGCAGTGGATAATTCCAACATGATTCCCTCGGGCGTCATCTCCTCTAGGGGCATGTACTGAAGGTGGGCGGTTAAGACAGAAATGGCGATCGCAGAGGCCACTTCCCCACCCGCATGGCCCCCCACGCCATCGCAAACGATGGCGAGCCCTTGAGTGAGATTTTGGGTCACCGTTCCGTGAGGCGGAAAACAAGCATCTTCGTTGTGTTCGCGAATGGGGCCAGAATCCGTTCGCGTGGCAATATCCATTGTGATGGGATGGGAGACACGGACCGCCTTCAACCAGGCTTCCAACTCATCCAACAGCGGATCGATGGTCTTGAACTGACCCTCCATCATGCGATCGCACAGATCTCCAAACCTCGGACGCCATCGGTCTAGATGGGGCAAACACCATTTTGCCCAAAACCGTCCCAGATCGGCTAAAGACGGAGATTTTCCCGCATCCAGTTCCAGGGACAGCAATCGGAGTAACGGACCTTCAACCCTGAGTAAGTTGGGATTCACTAAGCTCATTGCAACCCCCTCTTGCTTAAGAGGCGTCCACAACTGTGCCATTTGCCACAACCAATTCACCTGGCGCAGAGGTAAAGATTTCTTCCAGGCGTCTGCGAACACTTCGGCAACTGCAATGGATTGGAACGAACTCTCTTCTGAGGCATCCGTCTGAAAAAAGTCCCCCGGTGCCAAGGGGACACCCTCCAACAAAACCAAAGGGACAGAACCTGTGGGAGACTCCACTGTCAGCAAGCTATAGACTTGTGGGAGATGCAAACGAAAGGGAAAAAGCTTTAAATACGGCTGGATGTCATCGGTAATATCAAAAGAACTTGCCAATGGAATCCCAGGCTGAGTATCAATGACCACCTGAGGGCCTCTAAAGAGATATCGGTCTAACAGAGGATTGCCCGCTGGATAAGCTGTCGAGTCAGTGCCCACCACCCAAAGGTAACGCTGTGGCAAACTCGTGCCGCACTGTTTGCAGAGGCGGTCTCCCTCTCGGTTAGCTGTACGACACTTTAAATTGGGGCAATAAATGACTGGCAAAGCTTGTTGCATGAAACGTCCTTGTGACAAATGCCATGGGGTAACCCCATCTGTTGGCTGCCGTTTGCACCCACTTTAGAACATCGCCACAGCAAATCTCTTGTGAATTTGGGTATTGTTGCGGCAATGTTCTGAAACTTAGGGTACATTTCTTTGATAGCTCTTAGTTTACTGGTTCCTTGTGGCGATATGCCTCAATTTTTGTGAGATAGACCCAACAAAACGAACCAGTGTAGTATCGATAACCCTACAAGTTCAACTCCGGTTGTGCAACCCTAAAATTGCTCTACAGTTAAAGAATGGAGTATCGATCTTGTCTTGAGCTTAGCCAAATCTGTGTCTGTTTTTGCTGCTGAAAGACTTTTATTTAAGCCGACTGTACCTCAATCAGACGCGGTTCCTATTATTTTTGCCTTCCCGAATACCTACAGCATTGGAATTACCAGCCTTGGTTATCAAGCGGTATGGGCTTTATTGGCAGGACGCTCTGACTTAACCGTCAGTCGTCTGTTTACAGACAATACCGACCCTCTCCCTTCTAATGTTGAAATTTTTGGCTTTTCTTTATCTTGGGAACTGGACTACGCCCATATCCTAGATTTACTCGAACAGCAATCTATTCCACTCAGATCCGCACAACGCGACGATCGCCACCCTCTCATTTTTGGAGGTGGACCTGTGCTGTCCGCCAATCCAGAACCCTTTGCCGACTTTTTTGATGTCATTTTATTGGGTGATGGTGAAGAACTTTTGCACCAGTTTGTGGATGCTTACCAGCAGGTACGGAATTCCCCCCGTCCCATCCAATACCGACATTTAGCCCAGATTCCCGGTCTTTATGTTCCCAGTCTGTATGAGGTGCGTTACGCCAGTCTGGATGGACCCATTACCCAGATTGTCCCCTTTGAGTCTGATACCCCAGCCCAAGTCCAGAAACAAACCTACCGAGGCAATACCCTCTGTACCTCCACGGTAGTGACCGAACGTGCGGCTTGGGAAAATATTTATATGGTTGAGGTGGTTCGCAGTTGTCCAGAATTGTGTCGCTTTTGTTTGGCCAGCTATTTGACTTTACCTTTTCGGACCCCTAGCTTAGAAGCAACCTTAATTCCAGCGATCGAACGGGGGTTACAGGTCACCGATCGCATTGGCCTCCTGGGGGCTTCCGTGACCCAGCATCCTGAGTTTGACGATCTGCTCAATTTCTTTACCCGCCCTGAATGCGATGACGTACGGCTGAGTATTGCTTCAGTCCGCACTAACACGGTCACCCAAAAACTAGCTCAGATCCTGGCCACTCACGATACCCGCTCCGTCACGATCGCCATTGAAAGCGGGTCCGATCGTCTGCGACAAATCATTAACAAAAAACTAGAGAATGCCTCCATTTTTGAAGCGGCAACCCATGCCAAAGCGGGGGGGTTGAGCAGCATTAAGTTCTATGGAATGGTGGGTTTGCCAGGAGAAACGGAGGCGGATTTAGACGCCACCCTCGATCTCATGAAAGCGCTCAAGCGTGAAGTGCCGGGACTCCGCATGACATTAGGGTGCAGCACCTTTGTGCCTAAGGCTCATACCCCTTTTCAATGGTTTGGGGTGCAACCTCAGGCGGAAAAGCGTTTGCAACGCCTTCAAAAGCAGTTCCGCATGATGGGCCTTGAATTTAGGCCGGAAAGTTATAACTGGTCTGTCATTCAGGCGCTGATTTCTAGGGGCGATCGCCGTCTGTCTCATTTGCTGGAGCGCACCCGTCAATACGGAGACTCTCTGGGCAGCTATCGCCGCGTCTTTAAGGAACTCAAATGCCAGTTACCACCCCTTGACTTCTATGTGTATGAAGACTGGGACTTAGATCGGGTGTTGCCTTGGTCTCACCTGCAAGGGCCCTTGCCGCAAACCACCCTAGAGAAACATCGCGCAGAAGCGATCGCCCTTTTTTGATTCCCGGATCTTGGTATTCTAGAAGACTGGCTCCTCCGACGATAAAGCACTTTAAAGGATGTCTGAAAAGTCGAAAAATTAGATCATCCCTGCATTCGATCCCCCCTAACCCCCCTTAAAAAGGGGGGAATAAACTCAAAGTCCCCCTTAAAAAGGGGGATTTAGGTGGATCCACGAAAGTATAGAGTCATATTCAAAACTTTTCAGACATCCTCTTATGCCCGCTTCAACCGCCCCCACTATTACTGCTTTTCCGCTCACTGCCGTCATCGGACAAGATGCCATTAAATTGGCCCTCCTGTTAGCCGCAGTCGATCCGGGGCTTGGGGGAGTGGCGATCGCCGGACGCCGAGGCACGGCAAAATCAGTGATGGCAAGAGCCTTACATGCCTTGTTGCCTCCCATTGAAGTGGTGAAGGATTCCATCTGTAATTGCGACCCTACAGACAGCACTGCCTGGGATGACCATCTCCAACTAGATCTGGCTGAGGGACGTATCCCTGTCGTGGATGGCAAACCTCAACCAGAAACCGACATCATTCCAACCCCCTTTATTCAAGTTCCCTTAGGTGTTACGGAAGATCGCTTGTTGGGTTCCGTGGATGTCACCCAATCCGTCAAACGCGGCGAGACCGTGTTTCAGCCAGGATTGTTGGCGGCAGCCCACCGAGGCGTCCTCTACGTCGATGAAATCAATCTGCTGGACGATCAAATTTCCAATTTATTGCTGTCTGTCTTGACCGACGGTCGCAATCAAATTGAACGGGAAGGTTTGAGTTTTCAGCATCCCTGTCGTCCGATCTTTATTGCCACCTTCAATCCAGAAGAAGGAGACCTCCGCGATCATCTGCTGGATCGGATTGCGATCGCACTTTCTGCCGATGGCGTCATTGGCGTAGACGAACGAGTTCAAGCTGTGGATCAAGTCATTGCCTATGGCAACTCGCCTCAAGCCTTTTTGGAGCAATACAACGAAGAACTCGACGATCTCAAAACCCAAATCATCCTGGCGCGGGAGTGGCTCAAGGATGTGCGGATTAAACCAGAACAAATTGCCTACCTCGTCAACGAAGCGCTGCGGGGTGGAATTCAAGGACATCGGGCGGAACTGTTTGCGGTACGAGTTGCCAAGGCCAATGCAGCCCTAGAAGGCCGCAGCGATGTCAATGCGGATGATTTGCGTCGAGCCGTGGAGTTGGTCATTGTGCCGCGAGCCACTGTAGTCCCGCCGCCACCGGAAGACCAGAATGCGCCACCCCCACCGCCGCCACCCCCCGACAATTCTGGCGAACCCGAACCCGAAGAGGACAAAGAAGAAGAGGAACCAGAGGACCAGCCCGAACCAGAAGAGCCGCCCAGCATTCCTGAAGAATTCATCTTTGACACAGAGGGGGTAATCCTAGACCCCTCCGTCTTGTACTTTGCCCAAATGGCCCACAAACAGGGCAAATCCGGCAGCCGCACCGTCGTGTATTCCCAGGATCGGGGACGGTACATCAAGCCGATGTTGCCCAAAGGCAAAACATTACGCATTGCCGTGGATGCCACCTTGCGAGCCGCAGCTCCTTATCAAAAAGCCAGACGCCAACGCAATCCCGGACGGCGCGTAATTGTAGAACAACCCGATATCCGGTCCAAACGCCTTGCCCGTAAAGCCGGAGCCCTGGTTGTATTTGTCGTGGATGCATCGGGTTCTATGGCCCTCAACCGGATGCAGTCCGCCAAAGGTGCCGTGATGCGACTGCTGACCCAGGCATACCAAAACCGCGACCAAGTTTCCTTAATCCCCTTTCGAGGCGATCGCGCTGAGGTTCTTTTACCCCCCACTCGCTCCATTGAAGCTGCCCGTCGTCGTTTAGATACCCTCCCCTGTGGCGGTGGTTCCCCGTTAGCCCACGGACTGACTCAAGCCGTTCGGGTGGGACTCAACGCACTGTCTATGGGTGAAATTGGCCAAGTCATGATTGTGGCCATCACCGATGGTCGGGGTAACGTTCCGCTGTGTACTTCTTTGGGCGAACCACCTCCAGAAGGCGAAAAGCCAGACATCAAAAAAGAGCTTTTGGATATTGCCGCCCGAATCAGGGGCTTGAATTTGAAGTTATTGATGATTGATACTGAAAATAAGTTCATTTCAACGGGTTTTGCCAAAGAATTGGCAACGCAGTCTGGAGGGCGTTACTACCACTTACCCAAAGCCACGGACCAGGCGATCGCCGCCGTGACCCAAGATGCGATTAACAGTATGATGCTGTAATCTAATTCGGAGGACTTCTATACATTCAGACAAAATTGGGGGAAGCTATGATTTTTGTTTGGGATGTATAACAAAACGATAAAGCCGTTACCAAAAGATAGAATGATGGGTACCCTAGTTGTACTCACTTGCCAAGCTTTCCATCGCAGCCTAAAACGTATTCTGGATAGGTTGGTCTGAGTTATTCCGTTAGAGACAAGACTGGGGGAATGAGGCCACACCCAAGCTTTGGGCCTCTTCAAACAATTCAACTTAGACACTTAGACAATATTTAGAGAAGAGGGCATTGAGCGTGCTGTATTTAGCAGAAGTGCACAAAAAAACCGGATTCATGGGGGTCAAAACAGAGTTAAAACTGTTGGCTCGCCAACAATCCGAACAAAATTGGAGCACGCTACCCGGCGAAGAAATGATACCCGTTGAGATTGCCAATGATTACAATGCCGGGGTTTTAGTTTTAGTCGAGCTAGATAACAATCAGCAAGTTAAAAAGGTCCAAGATGCGAACCGCCATCTTGTCGGGATTTTAAAGAACTTCTCACGCATGCGTGAAAAATTCCGCACTCAAGAAGAGGAAATTGAAGGCTGGAAGCAGTCTCTGATTTACCAAAGTCAAGAACTGACGCGCAGAGAAGTTGATATTGAAGTGCGTTCTGAAGAACTCCAACAACTTGAGTCAGAATCTCAAAAGATTGAAGCTCAGCGCGAAGAATTTGAAGCAACACGGGCTCAAATTCTAGAACTTAAAGAAGAAATTGAACGCGATCGCCAACAGTTAGAAGAGGCTTGGGGTAAACTTCATACCGCCCAAAACCAACATGCCCAAGAACAAAAAACAGCCCTCAGTGACGATCAAGTTCAACATCTAGAAAACTTGATCGGTCGCTTAGAATCAACCTTGGGACAAGGGAATGCAGTTCACCAGCCCTTACAAACCCTCCAAGTCCTTCAAAGCGAACAGCAGACTATTTTGCAACAGTTCTGGAACCAACTAGAACAAGATCGGGGACGAGCGGAATCCGCCCAGTCTGACTTAGACAGACAAGTCCACGAACTCGAACAGGGCTGGCAAAAATGGCATCAAGACCAAGACGCACTCCATCAACTTCAAATCAAGCTTAGACTGCATCAAGACGCGCTAGCGCACAAATCAACCTTTCAGGGATGGTTGAGCCAGCAAATTCAGGATAAAGATAAAATCGACCAAGGCTTGCAGCGCGTTCAAGATGGCATTGCTGGCGATGCAAAAGTGGATCTCAGTGCATTGCGAAATTTACCTCTAGAGGAGTTGGAGGATACCGTTCAAAAGCTACAAAAAGAACTGGCAAAACTCTATCACTTCGTCTCCGACCAAGAAGAAGAACTCAAATTACAACAGCAGACCATTGAGGAGTTAAAAACAAAAATCAACCAATCGAGTGAATACGATCGCTTAAATTTAGCCTCCGATCTTGAATACGAGCAACAAAACTATCAACTGCTTGAAGATACGCTTCAGGGACAACGACAAACCCTCAAAGATCGCGATGCAGTTCTCAAAGCGCATCAAGACATTTTAAGCCAAAGAAAAGGGGCGGCTGATTCTGATGGAGGTGGATTGAGACAACAAATCCATCCATTGCTCCAAGACATTAGTGCCCAGCGCCAATCTCTACAGGAAGTCCTCCAAGGGCTTGAGGGAGAGCAAGTTGCCCTGCAAACTTCGCTGCAACAAACTCAGGGGGAGGTCGATTCTGCTTCAACCGCTTTAGCTGAAGCACGAGCCAATTTAGAAAACCAATCTAAAGCTTTAGATCTGCGTCGTAAAGAAGTGGCTCAACTGACTGCCCGTGTGGAGCTGATGCAGCAAATTTTACAGCCCGTTCAAGATAAGTTGACCCATTTGCAGCAAACCCTGGAAAGCGTTTGGCATCCCCTAGACTCTACTGCAACGGAACAGCAACAGGTTGCTGCCGACCTTAAGCAAACTCTCATTGCCCTGGGGCAATCGACAGAAGTGCCTGTTTGAACGTCCATCCGTTCCTTTTCTAGTCAATGCGCCAATGTTCAAAGGGTTGGCCGAATTGTGTCAGAGATAATAAACCAATTTGCCGATCTGCCAAAGTGACGGTGCGATCGCCCTCTGTGTTGTATCCCCAGTCTGCCAAAAATAGCCCCACTGTTTGAAGGTCGGGTTGTTTTTGGATGCTCTGCAATGTGGCCAAACGATCTTCAACAAACCAAAGGCGTTCAAATCCTTTGTCTTGAAGGTCGCGAAGGGTTTGGGCTTTGGGTTGCTGGCAATCTTTGCCAAAAATAACGGAGGCAGGCAGCGACAAGCCTTCTTGTTCCAGAAGGGCTCGAACGAATCGACTTTCTTTGGTGGTGATAATAAACACTGGAAACGTTTGGTCGATCCACTGACGCAATTGAGCGGATACCCCTGGATAAAATTCGTGGAGGCTGAGCCAGCTTGATAGATTGTCAGCAATCCATCGGTCGCGGAACGTATCCACTTGTTGCCCCAGCCAAGCCCGATCTAATTGCTCTTGCACCATGATGCGATCGCGGATCGAAGGCCAGTTCTCTAAAATATCTCCCTCAGAAATCCCTTGGGACATCGCTTGCAACACTAAAGGCATTTCCCAACCCGTCTCCACAACGGGGCGCAGCCGTCCAAATGCACCTTCCCACTCCCCATCTTTTCCCTCACAGGAATCCGGCCAGATTTGGCGGTAAACCTGTAGCGACGTTTGAAAATATTCTTTTAAGCCATTACACAGAACGCCATCAAAATCCAACGCGATCGCTTCAGGTAAAACGGCATTCATATTCTGTTCCCTTGGTCAAACAACAAAGCAAACAACAAAACTGTCTCACAACAGAAGACAGTTTTGAAATAAATATTAGACAGGTAAAACTGGGGCGAAAGGATTCGAACCTCTGAATGGCTGGACCAAAACCAGCTGCCTTACCACTTGGCGACGCCCCATTAAGCATCACAGGCTTGCCTATCTTAACAAGGATCTCCCCTGCTCTGTCAAGTCTTCTCAACAGAATTCTGGATTGCTCTGACTTCGTTCTAGCAGCCAAGTTAAAGTATAGAGCAATGTAATCAGCACCTTAGCGCGATGCCACTCCAACGTTCCTCCGCTTCAAGCGCCCCAAACAACCTTGTCCGGCTGAGTCTTTGCATGATGGTCAATGATGAGGAACAGAAGCTACCCCATTGTTTGCAGAGCGTGCAGGGCCTTGTGGATGAAATCATTGTGGTAGATACTGGGTCGTGCGATCGCACGGTGGAGATTGCCCAGGACTTTGGTGCGACGGTTTACTATCAACCCTGGCAAGATGACTTTGCCCTCGCGCGGAATGAGGCTCTCAAATACGCAAAGGGCGAATGGGTTTTGGTTTTGGATGCGGATGAAACCCTGATGGCCGATTGCATTCCCGAACTGCAACAGGCCATCACCAATCCTGACTATCTTGCCATTACCCTCCTGCGTCACGAAATCGAGCGCTCCAAAATCCGTACACCCTTCTTGCTCGATTATTCGGCGACACCCTCGCATTCACTTTGAGCGACCCTACCATGAATGCATTGATGACTGCGTTAAGGCTCTCATGCAAGAATCTGACCGTTGGAAGGTGGGTTGCCTTTCCACCCTAGCGATCGCTCATGAGGGCTACAAACCCGGCACCATTGCCCAGCGTAACAAAATAGAAAGAGCAGAACGCATCATGGGCAAATATCTGAGCACTCACCCTCAGGATGCCTATATTTGCAGCAAACTGGGCGGACTGTATCACATTCAAGGTCGAATTGCAGAAGCCATCCGTACCTTAGAACAGGGACTTTCCCAACCTGAAGCTGAATCTCCGGTTGTTTACGAACTCCACTATCACTTGGGCCTAACGTATGTGACCACCGGACAGCTTTCGCTTGCCCAGCAGCACTACGAACGAGCGCTGGGAGTGGACCTGCCCATTCTGCTGAAGATTGCCACTTACATCAATCTTGCCGCACTTTACACCGATCGAGGCCAGTGGTCGGAAGCAGAAAACCTTCTCACTCAAGTGTTAGCCGTACAACCCCATTTAGCGATCGCTCACTATAATTTGGGTCTGGTTTGCAAAGCTCAGGGAAAATTTCAAGACGCGATTGCCGCCTACGAAAAAGCCATTGTCCTCGATCCGAATTATCCAGAGGCGTATCAGAATTTGGGGGTGGTCTATTTCAAAATCGGCCAAGTGCATCTCAGTTTACCTGCGTTTCAACGGGCGATCGCACTGTATGAGACGCGCAACCCTGCGGAAGGTTTACGGCTGCAACAAACGCTTCAGGAATTGGGGTTCCAGGTCTAGAAGGCAAGAGCCTAACGATCTGTTAAGAATATAAAGTAAATGTAAAGCTTTTTCAGAAATCTCTTGCCTTTGGAATAGGTAGGGAGTTGCAAATCCTTTCCATAGAACTGTTCTAATGGGTTACCCTCCCATACTTACTAGGGTGGAGATGACCGAATAAGCATTAATACTCAGAGATAAATCTGAGAACTTGTTCTTATAATCTTTAATATGAAATCATAAAGATTCGTAAACATTCCGGTTTCTGCGAATTTTATCTATCTGACTTGTGTGTATAGCGCTTGTCCGGTTTTGTACTTAAACCATTTTTTGTAAAGCGTTCTAGTTGGAGAGTCTGTCCATGACCATAGCAATGGGGCGCGTACAGCCAGAGAGAGGCGTCTTTGACGTCATCGATGACTGGCTCAAGCGCGATCGCTTCGTCTTCGTTGGATGGTCCGGGTTACTGCTGTTCCCCTGTGCATTCTTTGCGCTGGGTGGCTGGTTGACCGGTACCACCTTTGTTTCTTCTTGGTATACGCACGGCCTCGCCAGTTCGTACCTCGAAGGATGTAATTTCTTGACCGTGGCTGTTTCTACTCCTCCTGACAGTATGGGGCACTCCCTATTACTGCTTTGGGGACCGGAAGCTCAAGGCAACTTCACCCGCTGGTGTCAGTTGGGTGGACTTTGGACCTTTGTGGCTTTCCACGGTGCGTTCGGTCTGATTGGCTTTATGCTGCGTCAGTTTGAAATTGCTCGCCTGGTTGGGATTCGTCCTTACAATGCGATCGCTTTTTCGGGACCGATTGCAGTGTTTGTCTCTGTCTTTTTGATGTACCCCTTGGGTCAATCGAGTTGGTTCTTTGCCCCCAGCTTTGGAGTGGCGGGGATTTTCCGGTTTATTCTCTTCATTCAAGGGTTCCACAATTTCACCCTCAATCCATTCCACATGATGGGTGTTGCGGGTATTTTAGGTGGAGCCTTACTCTGTGCGATTCACGGAGCGACGGTTGAGAATACGTTGTTTGAAGATGGTGAGGCGTCCAATACATTTGCGGCGTTCACTCCCACTCAAGCGGAAGAGACGTATTCCATGGTGACGGCCAATCGGTTTTGGTCTCAGATCTTTGGGATTGCGTTTTCTAACAAGCGCTGGCTGCACTTCTTCATGTTGTTTGTGCCAGTGACGGGATTGTGGATGGCGTCGATTGGGATTATTGGGATTGCGTTGAATCTGCGGTCCTATGATTTCATCAGTCAAGAGATTCGGGCGGCTGAGGACCCTGAGTTTGAGACGTTCTACACGAAGAATATTCTGTTGAACGAAGGTCTGCGCGCCTGGATGGCTCCTCAAGACCAAATTCACGAGCATTTTGTATTCCCAGAGGAGGTTCTGCCCCGTGGTAACGCTCTCTAATAGTTCAGTGATGGCGGGCGGGCGCGACTCCCAATCCACCGGGTTTGCTTGGTGGGCGGGTAATGCTCGTCTGATTAATTTGTCCGGTAAGCTGCTGGGCGCTCACGTTGCTCATGCAGGTCTGATTGTGTTCTGGGCAGGTGCAATGTGCTTGTTTGAAGTGGCTCACTTCACGCCAGAAAAACCAATGTACGAGCAAGGCTTTATCCTGCTACCTCACGTTGCAACTTTAGGTTGGGGCGTAGGTGCGGGTGGAGAAGTGATCAGTATTTTCCCCTTCTTCGTGGTTGGGGTCGTTCACCTTATTTCTTCCGCAGTTCTAGGATTGGGTGGCATTTACCACGCACTGCGTGGACCTGACACCCTTGAAGAATACTCATCCTTCTTTGGGTATGACTGGAAAGACAAGGATAAGATGACCTCTATCCTGGGCTACCACCTCATCATCTTGGGTTGTGGTGCGTTGCTGTTGGTCTTAAAAGCAATGTTCTTCGGTGGGTTGTATGACACTTGGGCTCCCGGTGGCGGTGATGTCCGCGTCATTACAAACCCAACCTTGAACCCTGCTGTTATTTTCGGATACCTCACCAAGTCTCCTTTTGGTGGCGACGGTTGGATTGTCAGCGTTGACAACCTAGAAGACGTGGTAGGCGGCCATATTTGGATTGGCCTCATCTGTATTGCAGGTGGAACTTGGCACGTATTGACCAAACCCTTTGGTTGGGCGCGTCGGGCCTTTATCTGGTCCGGTGAAGCGTATCTTTCCTACAGCTTGGGTGCGTTGTCCATGATGGGCTTCATCACCTCCTGTATGGTTTGGTACAACAACACCGTTTACCCCAGTGAGTTCTACGGTCCTACGGGTCCAGAAGCATCTCAATCTCAAGCCTTCACCTTCTTGGTCCGCGACCAACGGTTAGGGGCTAATGTTTCTTCCGCACAAGGCCCAACGGGTCTTGGGAAATACCTGATGCGATCGCCCAGTGGTGAAATCATCTTTGGTGGAGAAACGATGCGTTTTTGGGATTTCAAAGGTCCTTGGTTAGAGCCGCTTCGTGGCCCCAACGGTCTTGACCTCAACAAAATCAAAAACGACATTCAGCCCTGGCAAGCACGCCGTGCGGCTGAGTATATGACCCACGCTCCTTTGGGTTCCTTGAACTCCGTGGGTGGCGTCGCAACCGAAATCAACTCGGTGAACTATGTTTCACCTCGTGCGTGGTTGGCTTGTTCTCACTTTGTTTTGGCATTCTTCTTCTTGATCGGTCACCTCTGGCATTCAGGGCGCGCGCGCGCTGCTGCGGCTGGCTTTGAAAAAGGAATCGATCGGGAGACAGAAGCAGTACTGTCCATGCCTAACCTTGACTAGGAATTAAATTTCGATTTTCTGACTAGGTTCTAAAAATGCTTCTGCCTAGGGCAGAAGCATTTTTATTAGCTAAAGATGGGAAATCAGGGCTTTGTTCAAACCGTCTAGACTCTTTAGAATGAGATTAACCCCCAACACTTGAGGGCAAATCGGGAATGATTGAGGCGCTGGAACAAAATGTATGAATTTCATTTAACTGATGAACTCCGCTGGACCCTTGAAGCTGAGACGAAGCTCAAGAGTATTCCATTTTTTGTGAGAACCCAAGCTCGTCAGCGCATTGAAGAAATGGCCCGAGCCTCCAATACTGAGGTTGTCACCACCGAGCTTGTCGAAAAGGCTCGTTTGGAAGTCGGACAATAGGTTCTAAGATTCGGTCAGTCCAATCCGTATCGTCCAGTTGCGCTCAAAAATGGATTGAGGTAGAGCGCGAAACCGTTACCAACCGCTGAACCACCCTCAAAGTGCTAGGATTGAGTAGCAGCACAAGATGTTAAATTTCTTTAAAATCCCAGGTTTTCTGTTGTTTGGGAGTCCAACGACAACTGGGGTCGTGCTTTTTTAAAATTTTGTAGAAATCCAGGTCTGACGCTTTAGAATCATGCTGAAAACGTTATTGGGCGATCCAAACAAGCGCAAGCTCAAGAAATATCAACCGGATGTTGTTGAAATCAATCTTCTGGAAGAAGAGCTGAAGGGCCTTTCCGATCTGGATCTTCAAGGCAAGACCAAGGAATTTCAACAACGTATAGAGAAGGGTGAAAGCCTGGATGACCTTTTGCCTGAAGCGTTTGCAGTGGTTCGCGAAGCCTCTCGACGGGTTTTGGGGCTGCGTCACTTTGACGTCCAAATGTTGGGCGGCATGATTTTACATGATGGCCAAATTGCTGAGATGAGGACGGGGGAAGGGAAAACCTTGGTAGCCACGTTACCCTCTTATCTCAACGCGCTCTCTGGGAAAGGGGTCCATGTCATTACGGTTAATGATTACTTGGCCCGTCGGGATGCGGAATGGATGGGACAGATCCATCGATTCTTGGGTTTAAGCGTAGGGCTGATTCAGCAGAACATGACGCCGATGGAACGTCAAAAGAATTATGCCTGCGACATTACCTATGGAACCAACAGCGAAATTGGGTTTGATTATCTCCGCGATAACATGGCCACCTCAATGGAAGAGGTGGTGCAACGCCCCTTCAATTACTGCGTGATTGACGAAGTAGATTCCGTCTTGATTGATGAAGCGCGGACGCCTTTGATTATTTCAGGGCAGGTCGAACGTCCTACTGAAAAGTATTTAGACGCAGCTCGGATTGCCCTTTCCCTGAAGCCAGAAGAGCATTACGAAGTGGACGAGAAGGCCAGGAACGTCGTTTTAAATGATGAAGGGTTTATTTTTGCAGAACAGTTATTGAAGGTTGATGATTTATTCGACCCTCAAGAGCCTTGGGCGCACTATATCTTTAATGCCATTAAGGCCAAGGAACTGTTTATCAAAGATGTGAATTACATCGTCAAGGATGGCGAAATTGTCATTGTTGACGAATTTACTGGGCGGGTCATGACAGGGCGACGCTGGAGCGATGGTCTGCACCAGGCTATTGAGGCAAAGGAAGACTTAGAGATCGAAAAAGAAACCAAGACGCTGGGCAATATTGAGATCCAAAACGAAACACAGACCCTGGCCAGCATTACCTACCAAAACTTGTTTTTGCTGTATCCCAAATTGTCTGGAATGACGGGTACGGCTAAAACAGAAGAGGCAGAGTTTGGCAAAATTTATAAGCTGGAAGTCACGACCATTCCAACCAACCGCATCAATCGGCGACAAGATTTGCCGGATGTGGTTTACAAAACTGAAAATGCGAAGTGGCTGGCCGTTGCTCAAGAATGCATTCAAATGAATGAAATGGGGCGACCTGTTTTGGTGGGAACCACCAGTGTTGAGAAATCTGAGGTGTTGTCTAGGCTGCTGCTCCAGCAAAATATTCCCCACAACCTGCTCAATGCTAAACCCGAAAATGTAGAGCGCGAGTCAGAAATTGTGGCTCAGGCTGGACGTAAAGGAGCGGTGACCATTTCCACCAATATGGCAGGTCGCGGGACCGATATTATTTTGGGTGGGAATGCCGATTACATGGCGCGGTTGAAGGTCCGGGAATATTTCATGCCACGGATTGTTTTGCCACAGACAGGCGACCCAATGGGCGTCATTGAATTTGGAATGCCTCAGGCACCTGCTGCGATCGGATTTGGAGGGGATGCACCTGCACAGAGCGGTATCATGCGGAAGACCTGGAAAGCTTCGCCCACTATTTTCCCAACGCAGATTTCAAAAGACACTGAATCTCAGTTGAAATCAGCGGTCAGTTTTGCCGTGAAGCATTACGGCGAACAAAGTATGCCTGAGTTGCAGGCAGAGGAATTGCTAGCCATTGCTGCGGAAAAAG
>JAAURS010000344.1 GCA_012032135.1 Acaryochloridaceae cyanobacterium RU_4_10
TTAAGCAGAAAACAATTGATGTTCTGTTTCACACAGGTCGCACTGTTCACCAGGAAAATCCTGTACGTTTGTGTCGATGTGCAAGGGCAGCCCCAGTCTTGGCTATCTAGGCGTTTCCGCAGTGCCACAGCAATTATTACACTTTTGGCAACAAATCGCCGCGCCTCTCATCCCGACGAGATACCTGGGTACAGGTACAGCGCGGGGCCTCTCGTCTAGGAGCTAAGTTTCCTTCTATTGATCGCTCTAACCTAAAGCCAAAGAGCCCGTCAATCATCACATTGCAGGAGCGCAGTTCCTCAATGGACTGACGGAAAAGCATGGAGAGCGATCGCGCAAACTAGGCATAGACTTTCGTTAACTCCTTGCTGCACTCAAAGGAATGATAAATTTGAGCGACCTTTTAGTCTTCATGGAGCAACCCAAACCTGTTGAACTTGCCTCTGATACCTTCAAAATTTGTTCTAAAAGTAACGAACTGTTACAGAATCCATAGGAATACAGGGATGCAAGCGTTACGCGCTCAAAAAATTTTGTTTTTTTTGAGCTTAATTTTACAACAACGCAAAATCGTTCAAGGAGCTGAAGCTCTTGTTAGTAAAGGGTTTTAGCTATCAGCTCCTAGCGGCCTCCAAAAGATTGGCAATCAAACCAAAACAAAAAGACCCTAAGAAATTCTGAAATCCTTATATTTTCTCGCTTTACTAGTTTTATATTTAACGAATACCCATTAGAATGGGCCATTGAAACTCGTCACCTGTCAGGGTTATAGGAACTTCAGTTATAGATTCCTTACAGAACTTATGACTGAATCCCCAAAAACTAGATCCGGCTGCTGCGAATTTTGAACCAATGGTGAATGACATAGAGGAGTTCAATCATGAATAAGGGAGAACTTGTAGACGCGATTGCCGATAAGGCAAACGTCACCAAGAAGCAAGCCGATGCAGTCTTAACCGCTGCACTCGAAACCATCGTGGATGCTGTCTCTTCTGATCAGAAGGTGACACTTGTAGGCTTTGGATCCTTTGAATCGCGCCAGCGCAAAGAGCGTGAAGGCCGCAATCCAAAGACGGGGGCCAAAATGAAAATTCCTGCGACCAAGGTACCTGCATTTTCCGCAGGGAAATTGTTCAAAGAAACGGTGGCTGAGTAAGCTGGTCTAAGAACAACGTTTAGCTCAAACAGTTTGTCGCTACTTCGACCCCAACATGGAGGCAATCTAGCCTGGGCTGCGGCTCAGGCGGGTTGTCCCTCCCCAGAAATTTTAGATTTCTCGGCCAGTATTAATCCCCTAGGTCCCCCCCAGTCTGTACTCAGTGCAATTGGGCAACACTTAGGGGATATTTGTTCCTATCCAGACCCCCATTCAACGGCTCTGCGCCAACGGCTCGGGCAATTTCATCAAGTTCCAGCGGACTGGATTTTAGTGGGGAATGGTGCGGCGGAGCTATTGACGTGGGCGTGCCGCAGCCTCAGCAATCTCGATCAAACCTATCTTCTCACCCCAGCTTTTAGTGATTATTTGCGTGCCCTCAGAGCCTTTCAAGCAGATGTTTGCACCTACCCCATTGCCGTAGAAACGCAAGGTGACTTAAATTCATTGCGGCAAATGCTTCTGGCAAACCCAGGCAGTTCCACAGCAGGGCTACTGCTGAACAATCCCCATAACCCTACGGGGCAAGTCTTTCAGAAAGGTGATTTGTTGCCTGTACTAGAGCGATCGCATCTCACGATCGCCGATGAAGCGTTTATGGATTTTCTGCCCTCTCAGGCAAATTACAGTTTAATCCCTGAGGTTGCCCATCATCGCAATTTAGTTATTGTGCGATCGCTGACGAAGTTTTACAGTATTCCGGGACTCAGGTTGGGTTATGCGATCGGCCATCCCGATCTCCTGCACCAATGGCAAGCTTGGCGCGATCCTTGGTCTGTCAATGCGTTGCGATCGCGGCGGGGATGGCGGCATTGGACGATGAGGGGTTTCAATCTGAGACGCATCGTTGGTTAGCGACAGCAAAACCTCAACTTTTTCAAGGGCTTACAGAATTACCAGAGCTTTATCCAATTTTGGGCGCAGCTAATTTTATATTGGTGCGTTGCGACGAATCGGTGATGGCTTTGCAAGAAGCATTACTGAAACGCCATCGGATTTTGATTCGCGATTGTATGAGCTTTGCGGAATTGGGCGATCGCTTTTTTCGGGTGGCGGTGCGGACTGAGGTTGAAAACGATCGGTTATTACAGGCACTATCGGATGTTTTGGAGCATAACAGAAATGTTCCTCAATGATTTTCCCGTACCGGAACCAGTCAGTGCAATACGTATGGTTTTCGAGTGTGAGAACAACAAATGCATTTTGTTGCGCAAGTTCGGGACAAAAGTAGCCTACCAGATCGTCAGAACCATGACTTTTACCAATTACGCCATTCATACGTAATATCGTTCCCACCTGACTCTAAACCAGCTCCCTCTGCTGCTAAACCTATCAGTTCGCATAGAGCCTCGCGCCGATCGGTTTCAATGAGGCTACCATTGCATTCTTCATTCAAATCATGGTACTTTCCCTATTAATCACGGTGGCAACTCCATCAAAAAGCGTTGGTGCAATGTTTGCACCAACGCTTTTTGAAGACTCAAATGTTTCTCTCTATGCCATTGCCATTGCAGGAGACTCTGCTTGCACTAAAGCACCGCGAATGGCATCCACATTTTGACGGGCATCGCCAAAGAGCATCGCTGTGTTCTCTTTGTAGAACAAAGGATTATCCACACCTGCATAGCCACTCGCCATACTGCGTTTGAGCACAATCACCTGTTCCGCGTGCCACACTTCCAAAACAGGCATTCCAGCAATAGGACTGTTGGGATCTTCCAACGCGCTGGGGTTGACCGTATCATTGGCCCCAATTACCAACACCACATCAGTTTTCTCAAAATCTTCATTGATTTCATCCATTTCCAACACGATGTCGTAGGGCACACTTGCCTCAGCCAACAGCACATTCATGTGTCCTGGAAGCCGACCCGCTACCGGATGGATGCCAAAGCGAACATTCACACCGCGATCGCGCAAAATCCGAGTAATATCGGCCACGGCATGTTGGGCTTGAGCCACCGCCATCCCATATCCAGGGGCAATAATCACACTCCGCGCATTGCGAAGCATTTCCACGGTTTCAGCAACGGTTGTGGCGGTTGCTTCACCCACGGGGGCTTGTTCGCTGCCTTTAGCTGGGGCTTTACCGCCTTCCGCACCAAAGCCACCTAAAATTACGCTGATAAAAGAGCGGTTCATGGCTTTGCACATGATGTAGCTCAGGATCGCCCCGCTACTACCCACCAACGCACCCGTAATAATCAACAGATCGTTATTGAGCATAAACCCAGCCGCAGCCGCAGCCCAACCCGAATAACTGTTGAGCATCGAAATCACCACGGGCATATCCGCCCCACCGATCGCAGCGACCAAGTGAATGCCTAACAAACAGGCGATCGCAGTCATAATCAGCAGCGGTTGCAATCCTGCGGGTGATGCCGCCCCAACAAACTGAACGCCCAAAAGAGCCGTCGCGACCAAAAGGCTAACATTCAAAAGATGGCGACCTGGAAGCATCAAAGGCTTGCTGCTAATAATGGCCCGTAACTTCCCAAAAGCCACAATTGAACCCGTGAAAAGTCACCGCCCCCAATAAAAACACCCAGATAGATTTCAATTTGATGCACGATCGCTTCTGCACCCACCAAATGAGATTCAGGACTCAGGTAGTTGCCAATGCCGACTAACACAGCCGCTAATCCCACAAAACTATGGAGAACAGCGACCAATTCTGGCATGGAGGTCATGGCCACCCGTGAAGCCAAAAAAGCACCAATCAAGGCTCCTGGCAAAATCATGCCTGCCAAAGCAGTGTAGCCTGTGACTGAAACATGACTCCCTAAAGCCGTAGCCGTTAGGGCAATAATCATGCCAATGATGCCAAATAGATTTCCTTTGCGAGCCGTTTCTTGGTTAGAAAGACCCGCCAAACTCAAGATGAAGAGACCACTGGCCGCAATATAAGCGACTGTTACCAGACTGTTATTCATAAATGACGATCGCTCTGAAAAGTTCTTGCTGCTGTAGACGAGATGGATGGTCTCTCAATTTATTTACGGAACATGTTGAGCATCCGCTGGGTGACCCAGAAACCACCTGCAATATTGATAGTGCCAACCAAAATGGCGATCGCACCCAAAATCGTAGTCGGTGAGGTCAACGGCCCTGAAATTTGTAACATCCCACCCAAAATAATGATGCCGCTGATGGCATTGGTGACGCTCATCAAGGGGGTGTGAAGGGCAGGGGTGACGTTCCAGATGACTTGCCAACCCACAAAACAGGCCAATACAAACACGATGAAGTGAGATAAAAATGACGCGGGTGCGCCGAGCCCCATACCGAGCAGAGCTAAGCCAATGATTACCATCCAGACCCAGCCGTTAGATTTTTTGACGGGTTTGGGAGCTGCTGCTGCAACGGTAGGCTGTGCAGTTTGTGCTGAAGGTGCGGGTTGAGGAGGAGCTACAGGTTTTGGGAGCAGGCCAGGTGATTTGACC
>JAAURS010000345.1 GCA_012032135.1 Acaryochloridaceae cyanobacterium RU_4_10
CTGGTTCCTAAAAAACGACTCTAAAGACTTAATCAATATCCCCATGAAAACGATTCAGGGTGAGTATATGATGGTTCGGCCCGCTTGTATTTTGGGCATCCGCGTGGAACCTGTCTTTGCGTCCAGCGTCGATCGTTATTAGTGCAAAATTCTGAGGGTTCATATGTGGAATTTCCGCTCCGGTATTGCTTTGGCAGTGGCGATCGCACCCCTGCTGGCGAGTCCAATTCCCGTCAAGGCTTTACCTCTGCGCGTCGTGAGCCCTCAGGAAATGCCTTCCAATCTGGGACGAGATACCCAACTTTGGCAGTTGCCTGATGGTAGCCTTGGCGATAAAAAAAAGTTGTTAAAAGCACTCAACCAAAGCCTCAATTACCTAGACACATCTGCATCCCAAGCGGCTTACCGGAACTATCCCGTCCCTGGTGTAACTCACGCTCGGGTTCGTCGCAGTGTGCTGCGCTTCCGCACGTTGTTGCAAACTGCTACATCTCCGACAGCTTTGGCCGCATCAGTCCGAAAAGAGTTTGATTTTTACGAATCTGTCGGTAAAGACGATCGGGGTACTGTTGATTTCACGGGTTACTTTGAAGCAACCTATCGGGCCAGCCGAGTCCGTACCGCAGAGTATCGTTACCCTTTGTATAGAACCCCGCCAGACTTTGCAAGCTGGCCTCAACCCCATCCCACTCGCAGCCAACTGGAAGGTGCGGATGGACTCCAGGCTAGCAAGGGCAAGCTGCGCGGGCAAGAAATGGTTTGGCTGCGCGATCGCCTAGAAGCCTATTTGGTGCAAGTTCAAGGGTCAGCCCGTCTCACCTTAACCAATGGCAAAATTATGACCATTGGGGTCTCTAGTAAAACCAATTATCCCTACGTCAGCATTGGCAAAGAACTGGTGAAAGCAGGTAAAGTCCGCCTAGAAGACCTAAGCTTGCCTTTTCTAATTCAATATTTTCAGGCTCATCCAACGGAATTGGATGAATACATCCCCCGCAATCAAAGATTTATCTTTTTCCAAGAAACCAACGGAGCCGCAGCCACTGGAAACTTAGGTGTTCCAGTCACTGCCGAACGCTCCATTGCGACCGATAAATCCATCATGCCGCCAGGAGCCTTAGCCATCCTTCAAACGCGTTTTCCGTATTACAATGCCGCACAGACCATTGAACTTCAAGACGTGAGCCATTTTGCCTTAGATCAAGACACTGGAGGAGCCATCAAGGGGCCTGGGCGAGTGGATATTTTTATGGGAACGGGTACAAAAGCTAAAGCTAGAGCGGGTTTGATCAATACTCCAGGCCGTCTTTATTACTTACTTCTCAAATCCTAAAGGCGTTTGCATCACGGCAACCCAGACAGTTCACAACTCAACCAGATTGGATTGGCTTCGATCGCTTTTCTGCATCTGTCGGAATTGCTTGTAAAGTTTTTGAGCTGCTAGTTGCTCGTCATCATAGGGATCTTCCGTAATGATTTCCCTACGCACCCAATCTTGAATCACGTCTTGTAGAGACTGCACCCAAAGGGGGGTCTTAGTTGTGGGGGTATGGCAAGATTTATCTAACAGCATAAGTCATACACAAATGTAGCGGTGAAGAATGAAAGCATTGCAAGCTGCGATAACAGTTTTGTGGCTGCGAATTTTAATACGCTTTCGCCCTGTGATGCAGATTACATGTACACACTGATATAAATCACACTCCTATATAAAGCTTACCGATCTCTTGTTTTAGGGGATCGCTTATCGTTCAGAACTTAAATTAGCTTTGTATAGATTTACATTGCTTAACCGAATGTAGTTGAAACTACAGTTTCTCAGGAGGGCACAAATGGGGTGGCTGTCTTGACCCAGACGCGATCGCTGCTGGTGTAACCGACGGTCTATCAAATGAACGCCATCAAACGTCGCTTGATGTCAAAATATCAAACCGAACTCAAAATGACTTGACGTCACAGAGGAGCGGTACTACATTTAGGGGGGTCAGATTGTTCTCACGGACAATAGCGCTAGATATAGAAATCTGCCCTGACCGAAGTATCGTTGACGTTAGCCCCAGAGATTGTACGTATGGTTGTCTCTCAGTCTCCTTCTGTTGAACTCAGCGAATCCCAAAGAGCGGTTCTGCAAAAATATTTCATTAATGACGAAAACACTTGGGAAGCCGTCGCGGAACGGGTTGCTAAGTTTGTGGCCAGTGCTGAGGCCACGCCTGAGCTGCGTGAATACTGGCAGGATAAGTTTATGTCTATTCTGGTGCCGATGAAGTTGGTACCGGGTGGGTCTATTTTGGCCAACAGCGACCACGGAACCCGAGGGATGTTGAATTGTTTTGTCCTCTCGGCAGAAGACAATATCCACGACATTACGAAGCTGGTGTCTGATTCTGTCCTCACGACGAAATTTAGAGGTGGGGTTGGCATCAACATTGGTGCGGAGGGGTCTAAGGGCTACATTCGGCCCAAGGGTTCGCCGTTTCAGGATGGGAAGGCATTGGGGCCTTGTGCGGTCCTGGATATGGTGTCTGAAAATTCTAAGAAAATCACGACGGGGAATAAGGCGCGTCGGGGTGCGTTTTTGTTTTCGATGGATTGGCGGCATCCCGATATTTGGGAGTTTATTCAGGCTAAGACGCAATCTACGATCGACGCTGGCATAACAAAGTCAGTGGTGGAGCAGATGGCTCAATTGGTGCAGAGCGATTTGCCCCAAGACCAAAGACAAGAAAAATTACGGGCGCTGAATCAACAATTGTCTACGGCTTGGGTGGAAACCCATTTGAGTCCTGAGGGGAAACGCGATCGCCGTTGGCACAATGCCAATATTTCGGTGCAGTTGGATGATGAATTTTTCCGGTGTTTGGATGCGGGTGATGATTCGGCTAGTAGGCTTTGGGATACGATCGCCCAGAATGCTCACGCGACGGCTGACCCTGGCTTGCTATTGATCGACAACGCCAAACGCCGCAGCCCAATTCGTGATTTTGTGACTTGTACAAATCCTTGCTTGGTGGGTGAAACCTCGATCTTGACTCGCCAAGGATCTCGCCCGATCGAGAGTTTGGTCGGTAAGGCTGTTGAAATTTGGGATGGCCAAGATTGGCGGCTCGTTGATAACTTTAGGGTTACAGGCTTTGAGCAATCTGTTTTTGAGTTGACGCTGACAAATGGCGAATCGGTGAAGGCAACGTCAGAGCATACCTTTATCCTGGCTGATGGTACGCGCAAGAAACTCAAAGATCTCAAGGTCGGGGAGGCACTAGCTAGCGTAACCTTCCAATCTCGTGTTTTGGCAGGATTTCCAGACTCAGAAGCGGACGTGACGATTACAGGCGTTGGCCATGAGTCGGACTACGTGATTAGCTCGATTGAATTCTCTCACGTTGCAGATCGGGTTTATTGCTGTACCGTCCCTGAAACTCACGCATTTACCCTGTCAAATGGATTATTGAGTGGGAACTGTGGTGAAATTTTCTTGCCGCCGAACAGTGCTTGCAATCTCGGATCTTTAGTACTGACCAAATTTATCAGTCAAAATTCCGATGGCGAAATCGAAATTGATTGGCAAGATTTGGCCGAAACAGTGGCTATTGCTGTCCGTTTCCTGGATAACGTCCTGGATGTGTCAGAATTTGCGACGCCAGACCAGAAATACAACGTGCGGAATGTCTTCCGGCAATTAGGTCTGGGCATTATGGGCTGGGCTGACTATCTCAAACAAGCCCGTATCCCCTACGACTCGGCGCAGCATCTTGATGAAATCGATCGCTGGGGGAGTTGGATGGCGCTACATGCGTATCGCGCCTCGGAAGCGCTGGCGGCGGAGAAGGGTTCTTGTGGGGTTTGGCCGCAAATTGCGGAGGTCCGCACGGGTAATATTTTTGAACTGTGGGTAGATAGTGAAGGAAACCGCTACAACGGGGAAGAAGCTCTAGCTTCCACCCGTCAAGACTTAACCCAAGTGGCGCGTCGGAACTCGACAGTGCTATCCATTGCACCGACGGGTAGTATTGCCCAACTCGCTTCTTGCTCTTGGGCGTTTGAACCAGACTTTGGGTTAACGATGTGGAAGCAAGTGTTTGTGGATGCGTCGCGGAATGAGCAAAACTGGATTCAAATTTTGAATCCGTATCTGGAAGCGCTGAACTTCTCGGAAGCGGATGCGGAGATTGTGAAACGTACAGGTTCTTTGAAGGGAACGGAGTTTGCTCAACAGCATCCAGAGGTAGCAGCGGCGTTTAAGATTGCTCGTGAAGTGCCTCCAGGTTGGCATATTCTGGTGCAGTCAAAATGGCAGGATTGGATTGATTCTTCGATTTCTAAGACGATTAATTTGCCGGGTCATGCCACGGTGGATGAAATCAAGCAAATCTATCGACTGGCGGCGAAGGCGGGGTTGAAAGGGGTGACGATCTACCGTTCTGGAACGCTGGAGTCTGAACCGATTAAGGTGGGTGACGCGGAAAAATCAGGGAGTTAAGGCGTTAGCTAAACACGAGTTTGGCATGTCTTCTACTAATTAGGTGTTTATCATTGACTCGTTCATCCATCCCCTCCTGGGGAGGGGCTAGGTAGGTTGTTGGGTTGAGCGCCGCAC
>JAAURS010000346.1 GCA_012032135.1 Acaryochloridaceae cyanobacterium RU_4_10
TGTAAATCCAAAACATTTAAAGCGAGGTACGCCATCTTCGCCAATGTATCCCGCCTCACCGCGAATACTTTGATCGCCGCCAGAGCAAAAGGCGTATTTGCCATCCGTATGAGGGCCAGCACCTGTCAGGAGAATGACCCCAATGGATTGGTCTTCCCTAGCATCAATAAAAGCTTCGTAAAGCTCAAAGATAGTCTTAGGCCGAAACGCATTGCGCTTGTGGGGACGGTTAATCGTGATTTTTGCGATGCCGTCAGCTTTGTGATACAGGATATCTTCGTAGGTTTTGACGGGCTGCCAGATCGATGACATAAAAGGTTCTGAAGCTGAAAGGTTTGCGCTGTATTATACCCGTCAAACACGTCCGCTAATTGGACATTTCGACCAGTTCAATGACCTTGCCTTCGTAGGTTTTGACCAAAAAGTTGAGCGGGTTGTCGCGGCGGATCTTAAATTTGACATAGCGGCTTTGCACCCGCAGCAAAATTTGCTCCAAACAGTCATGGTCAAAGCAAACATGACGCTGGCGATTTTTGTCGCCTAGACTGGCCCCTGCAATAATATGAAGCTGAACATTCTTCTTAAGCTGGTACCACAACCCCTCCGTCGCATTGCCACTCTTGAGCGCGGGATTTGACATGGCTGTGGGCATGTAAATTGGATCCATGCTGGAAAGACCGAGGGTTTGCTCGTAGTTGTAATAGTAGTGAAGAGGCACCTCTGCGGCATTTAATTGGAGGTCGCCTTCATAGAACTGCCGGGCAATATCAAGGTCGGACACCATTAAGGTGTGAACCTTTGGGGCGCTCGACAAAAACATCCACATGGCCCCAGCGTAGGCCATCAGGAGCATGACCATAACGCCTTGGGTGGACATGAGGCTGTCCAGTTGAAACATGGGCCAAAAGGCGGCAGTGAGCGGATTAGAGAGATCGGCGACGAATTCAGCGGCAGAGAGCATTGGTGCTATGTCTGTGAGAAGCGATGGGTAAAGAAAATATAGCACTTGGTCACATTAAAGCAATCCAAGTGCGAACATTCTCCCATTATAGAAAGACAATCGATCGCAACGATCGCTCACTGAGCCTTGACGGTTAGGCGATCGCTAACGCTGGCGTTCCAGATCGAATAAAAAACCATGAATGTATTCTTCCGTCCACTCTGGCCCATAAAACCGAGTGAACATCCCCCGCGCCGGATCCTTCTCCGCTCTGTAGCGCAGGTAGCGGAGTTGGGCAGCCTCAATATTGGCTAAATCCCGAGCATCTGTGACGGGTTCTGCCCGATCCACAAAACTGAGGTAGGCATTGAGGTAATCTTTGAAGGCCGCAAATACGTCCGTCTCAACCGCTTCTGTCTTCTGCGGCCTAGTCCACAAAAACGCAGGAGAGAAAAACGCACTGGCTTCCTCAGGAAAATCACCGCCCCAGGGCAATTGCTGCTGATAGGACTCAAAAATCGGCAAAATGGGCTCGCTATATTTTGCTTGGTAGGCCGAATCGTGAAAAAGGGGCTGCATGTCCAAGGCAATTAAATGCCCGCCAGGTAACGTCACCAGATCGGCCCCAAAGAAAGGCAGATCGTAGTTGAGGTGCGGAAAAATCACGAAGTTGAGCACTTGGAGGGCATCGCCACCTTGGACGTGAGCGGCCCGAATTTGTCGGAGTTTAGGAGCTTGATATCCGTAACTGGTCGTCAACACCTCATCCTGATGTTTGCCCTTCCCTACGATCGCAGACTTTGACTCAAACCCAACCGGAATGGGGTAAGGCTGTAAGTCCAGGCGCTCTTGAAGAAGGGCGATCGCATAGTCTAAGAAGGGCTGATATAGTGTCATTTTGAAAGTCAAAAATTTTTGCTGGCGGTTGAAACCGCGCCTACAAGAACGATGTCCGCCTGCGCGGACAAGGAGAAAATTTCAACCCGCGCAGGCGGGTTTTGTTCTTGTAGCCGCGATTTCAATCGCTGGGTTTATGTAATTTCTTACTTTAAGACGGCCCCAACCGCTAAAGGTTTTGCGTCCTCAAACAAAAATTCGTAGAGAAATCGCTCGGCCCACTCATGGCCGAAGTAGCTACTAAACAATCCTGAGGCAGGATCGCGATCGGCACTGTATTGATCGTAGTCTTTTTGAGCCTTCACAATCCGCTGAATATCAGATGGATCGTGTAAGGGGGTATCCTCTGCCAACATTTGCCAGTAAAGATTGAGATAATCCTGGAACGCTTCAAAAACACGGGTTTTCACCTTGTCAGGATCTGTTTTTGCAAACAATAAATATTTAGAGAAATACTGATTTGCATCGTAGAACTTCATTTCCAGATTTTGAGCCAAATCTGGATAGTTGTCGTGCAATGTCTTGAGCGGATGGATGTACTTTTGCAGGTACGCTTCATCTTGAAACAGAGGCTGAAAGTCCATCACAATCAGGTTTTTAACCTGCCCAAAAGAGAGAAAGTCAATGCCCAACAAGGGCAACTCAGAATGATGGCTGGGATAAATAACGCTATTGAAAATTTGGGCGCTCGCACCCGCATCAATGTAGGTGTAGCGGATTTTGCGAAACTCTGGACATTCATAGCACCAACTTTGAATGGTGGCGGGACTTTTACCGCGATCGCTGACCCGTGACGCCAGCCCTGCTGGAATGGGACGACTTTGTAAATCAAAGCGTTGAAGAAGGGATTGCTCTAAATGCTGGAGGAAGGGTTTATACATAAATTGTATAGAGATTTACAGATGTGCTGGTCCCAGTCAATGAGGATAGAGGATTGTTAGGTTTACTGCCTCGAATATGAGAAACAAAGCAAAGATCCTTAACGTATTTAAACCGGATCTAGAGCGGCCCTCGACTGATTGAACTGAATCATGGCATTGAGGTCTGAATCACTCACGCAGCGGCGCTCCGAACAATAGGTCATGAGATACACTCCATTCATCATTCGTACCGTACTGACGCGGACCCGAAAATCATCTGTCACGAACCAACAGCGTTCTTGACCTTGGTTGTTGTCGTAGTCCGTATCAATGGTCAAAATGCCGTCTTGCCCAAACCAGTAGCGGCTTACCACTGGAATTTTTTCGACATAGCCTTGATTCCGTAACAACCGCCCCGATCGCCCAGTCTCATCATCCGGCACATCCACTAGTACCGCCGCTTGGTCTGGATTGGGTTCTTGTCCTTCTTCATGAGGTTGCCACATAAAACTGGCCCCTCCAGCCGCGATCGCTGGATTGACCCCTTGAGGTTCGCAAACCTTTTGAATTCGAGGATCGTCGAGTTCGACGACTTGCACGTGTAATTTAGACTCTCCTGATTCATCCGCCACCATATCAAAATGATGCACCGTTCGTTGAGTAAACCAAACACCAACGCTCTTACGAAAAAAATCCATCATTGTCATCGGGGCGGCACTGGACATCGGTTCACCTCCACAAAACACGCTATGGTAACGCAGCAACTCTATGATTGTAGGCAAGGCATTGCCTAATTTTTAAAATTCTGTCCTGATTCTCCTCTACGATCGAACTTAATCCACGATCGAACTTAATCCATGATCGAATTGAAGAAAAACAAGACCCCCTCAGACGTTATCGCGACTCTCAAAGCTGGATTGACGCTGAGCCAACAGGATTTGTACCAGATTGCTCTCAGCGGTCTGGATCTACAAAAGGCTGATTTCAGCAAAGCTATTTTCATTCGGGCAAATCTTTCTCAGGCAAACCTGAGCGAAGCCGATCTCAGCGAAGCCGATCTAAGAGGTGCCGATCTCAGCAAGTCCATCTTGCAACAAGCGAATTTACAGGGTGCCTGTCTGTATCGGGTCAATCTGAGGAGGGCAGATCTGAGCGGGGCAAGATTAACAGGTGCCAAGCTGCAAGGGGCACAGTATGACAGCCAAACCATTTTTCCAGAAGGTTTTGCCTATCAGTCCTCGGGGGCTGTGGGACCGAGCGCAAATCTCAACGGCGCACCGTTGAATACGGCCAATCTACGTTATGCCGATCTGCAAAAAGCAAATTTGCTGGGAGCCTACCTAGGGGGTGCTGACTTGACGGGCGCAAATTTGAGGGGTGCGCGGTTAGGGCAAGCAGATCTCCGCAGAGCGTTCTTAACGGGTGCATTGTTACGCGAGGCACGACTCAACGGCGCAAACCTTGCAGGAGTAGATCTGAGAGCCGCAGATTTAACTGAAGCGGAGTTTGAGCAATTTGAAAGTATTGCTGGGGCAGATTTTTCTCAAGTCCAAGGGCTTAGCGAAGAAATGCGATCGCGCTTACTCCGCCAACCCGCTTCTGAACTAGATACTATCCATCCCTTAACCCTCAAGTCCACACGAGCAAGTTTGAGCAATTAATCAGAGCAGTTTTTGCTGAGGGAGAGTGTTAGCGAATAGGAATATCTTCTTCCATTCTTGGAGGAAATTTTAGGCTGAAAGGAGAATGGCGATCGCAGACCCATTGTGTCGCAAAAAAAGTCGCTCACCGTTTTTATGAGTTCATTGTTGGCCCTGCGATCGCTTCGGATTTGGTACAGGGCGATCGCAGTTGCTACATCCGGTGAAGTGCGATCGCAGTGCCAAAACCACTAATGCG
>JAAURS010000347.1 GCA_012032135.1 Acaryochloridaceae cyanobacterium RU_4_10
GCTGTAAACGTGAGGCGATTGAGAGCATCCGTAACCGTATTAATCGCCGTATCAAACCCAATCACCCGTTCGGTGAGAGCCACGTCGTTGTCGATCGTTTTGGGGATAGCAACCATTTGCCAACTCCCCCGTTTCGCCAGCTCGTGGAGAATTGCAAGGCTGCCATCTCCACCGATCGCAATCAGGGCATCCAGGGCGATCGCCTGATAGCTAGCCAAAATTTCATCGGCACGGGCTAGCGTATCACCATGATTGATGGTCCCTAGAATCGTACCGCCCATATTGAGCAGCGGATCGATACCTCTAAGGTCTAGACTGTGAACGCCAAGGGGAATTGTCTTGCGTTCCAGCAAGCCTTTCGTGGCGTAAGGGATGCCCACTAATTCCCAGCCGTAGGTGAGGGTAGCGGGGCTTACTACAGCTCGGATGACAGCGTTGAGTCCGGGGCAGTCGCCGCCGCTGGTTAGGATGCCTACTCGTTTGAGGTGTGTCATAGGGTGTAAGGGCTTGTAGAGAAGGAATCTAGCTGAATGGTTTGGAGCGATCGCACGTACCGCCCTCGTTCAAACCCGCTGGGGTTAGGGCAGTGGCATTGGCTCATAGGACCCTTCATCTGTCGCCCTAAGCCTAACTCAGGAAATTGAGGAACTCGTGAAGCATTGCTTCATATCCATCAACTCATTGCAGCCAATATTCCTCACAAATTCCTCAACTTGTATTTGTAGATTAAAGGTAGAGGACAAGCAGGCATGACAACGCTGTCCCAGACACTTTCTTGCCAGGCGCTTCATACCGCCCCGTAAGAAGAAGTAAGAGGTTTATAGTAGGAGTTAAATCTATGACACTTACACGTTGGAAACCGCTAAGGGGTCTCGAACTGATGGAACCCTTCCGCGAAATGGAAAACCTTCAACATGAAATGAATCGACTGTTCGATCGATGGATGCATACGGGCAATGGTGAATCCAAAGGCTTTGGCTACATTCCATCCGTCGAAATGAAAGAAACGGACGAGTCCGTTCAATTGAAACTAGAAGTTCCAGGTTTAGAAGCCAAGGACTTAGACGTTGAAGTCATGGATGATGCCGTTTCAATCAAAGGAGAACGCAAATCCGAAAGCAAGACTCAAGAAGAAGGGATGATTCGCTCTGAGTTCCACTATGGTTCGTTTGCACGAGTCATTCCATTGCCAACCCACATCCAAAATGACAAGGTCACTGCCGAATACAAGAATGGCATCCTTAACCTAACCTTGCCAAAATCTGAGGAAGAAAAGAGAAAATCGTCAAGATTAATCTTGAGTAGGGTTTGGCTTGAGGGCAAGTCTTGACAGTGAGCCTCAATCGCTAAGAGTAGAGCAATCTGAATGTCTTCTCCTACTTTGGGTAAGTTTTACACGGAAAAACTTACCCATTTTTGTTAGAGAGAATAGAGTTCGATCTCGCGATCGCTCGATCGATAAGGCGTTAATATGTCAGCCAAAAGACAGTAAAAATGTTACTATATAGGTGGGAGAGTAGAGAGGGTACAAATAGACAAAGTGGCAACATTCTAAGCTCAGAGAGTTACAAGAATAAAGCCAAACTAGGATCTAGAAAGAGACATCTATGTAGACTCAAGTAAAACTACGAATCCCTTCTAGTCAGTCAGGTTGAGGAGGTAACCTTGAATCAAATAAGTCCGGTTTACTAACGGGTCTAGCGCATTGTTGCTAGGCCCGTTAGCTATTTTAGAGCTGTTGAACATCTGTAATGTTTGTTCGGCTGCATCTGGGTCAACCAAACCCATCGCGAACCCAACGCGGACAAACCAATTATAAAGAACCTGTGAAGCAAACGGACAGTAACCCTCTGATGCAAGTAGAGAATTAGCTTTTAGCACCGAACGGGGCTGGCAGGACTCGAACCCTCGACCTATGGCTTAGGAGGCGATGTGTCAGGCTAGCTCTATCAAGAGTTTCAGAGAACAAAATAACCTTTTATTGCAAACTTATCCCAAATCTGACTCTACAAGGCTTGATTGATACGTCTCATGATCTTGGCCACAAAATACGTTCAAAGGGCTTAGACGAGGTTCGATAGCGTCGGTATGCATCGAAGTCGCTGTCAAGAGTCACAATTTTACTGATGTCAAGACGCTCTGAGATGACAACAAGCAACAAATCTGCAAAGTCTTTACGAAGGAAGACCTCACCCTTACTACGGGTAATCCGTTGCGCAATCCGCTCCTCTAAAGTTTTGGGGCGATTCATAGCGAGCTTGACCGAAGCCTGCAAAAATACGACAATTCAAACCGATCGTCACCCATGTATTCTCCTATGAACGAGTCTAGCCTCAACCCAAAATCCAACATAGAACGATAGCCCAAACCATTACTCGATCGCATGCTAGGCGATTAGCCAAGGGCAACACTAATGCGATCGCATCCAATCAAATCGTCAGGCTTCGTGAAATCTAACAACGCCTCGCCCAGAGACTCAAGCCGATCTAGAGACAACGCTTAAATCTGCGATCGCCCCAATCCAAAAGCCAACATAACGCCATAGTTCAAACCATTGCTTGAGTGTGTGCTAGGCGCTCTCTCCCTAAGGACAAAAACAATGCTTGCCATAAACACCTCCACCAGCAGCAAGATTGACAGACTTATTTATGATTTCATCCGCTTCGCGGCCTGTTCCCTTACCTGCCGATCGATCAAATAACCAACCCCCACCTTTTCCAGTCGCTTCACCAACTCATCCAGCGTATTGTTCAACGCCGCCGCCGTCGCCGCCAAAATTCCAGTTATGCTCGGCAAGTTGACTGAGTAAGTACACCCGCTTCGTCTGCGAAGCCGAGAGACAATAGGTTTTCAGATATTCCAGCTCCCCATTCTCCCGCACGATTGCCTCCCCAATATAATTCTCGGCATGAGGATTCAGATCGGTCACAAACCGCTGAAGGAAAAACGAATTCGTCGCATAGACCATCTGAGACTTGAGCCTACGACCTAATAACCCCTCAGCCATAAATCCTTGAAATTGCGCCCAATCCGACCTCATTTGCAGCACACCCCGTCGCAGATCTGCAAGGGTTTCGACAGATCGATCGTCAATAGAACAGCTCATGGGCGCAACAGTGTCATAGATGCAAGCATATTGGAAGATCGACTCGCCGTAAAAATCTTCCAGCAAACTCCGGTGCAATACCCGATAGTCCTCTGGTGTTGGCACCACAAACGCTGAAGCCAGCGCATCCGCCACAAAGAGCAAAACCCCCACCTGCCCCTCATGAATTTCAAACACGCGGATAGCATCTTCTAACCCTGCAATACCCCGTCCGCTTACAGACCACTCCCATCGACTCCCCAACCCATGAGATTTTGCATAACGGGAATACTCCTGCCATGCAATACTTGGCCCCTTGAAAAACAGCGACAGAAATCCCTCCATCGCTAAATGGAGCGGTAAAAACCTCAATTGATTCCCCTGCTCCCGCTTGGCCATGCGATGCATCAGTTTGACACTGCCGCAAGTGCCGTGCAGCACCTTCCCATCTCGCTTCTGGAACTGTCCGCCATAGGCCACCAACGGATCGCCATCGTCGCTCCAAGACATCACTAATCCGTGGGGAACGTAGGACAAATAACTTGCATTCCCTACATCCACCACCGTCAAATCTTCCTGATAGCTGCGCTTAAACAGCCGTAGATCCCCGCGCACCTGAGACCGCAACAACGGCACAATCCGAATCGCACCGCAGACCTGGGACGGGGCGATCGCCAATCCCTTCAGAGAGATATCCGCGAGTAAATGACGTTTTTGAGCCATCGCTAAATACTCCCCAGAAATTGCTGCACTCGCAAAGCAAGGTAATCTTCCAGTTCTACGAGGGGAACATTCCCCTCCGCAAACCGAGCAAACCCCAACATCGTCGGCAAATCTTCCGCTTCCCGCAAACCCACCGTAGGAATGTGAGGACTCAGGGGACGCAAGGAAAAGTCCTCAGGATTGAAGACCGGGTTGCAATGAATCATCGACACGCGACGCTGAGGGTCTAGCTTTTCTCGATAAATCCGCAGCACTTCCGCAGCACCCTGAGGCGGATCGTTATCGCAGCCATCGGAAACAATTACGACCAAATTTGCGCCCCAGTCCAATGCATCCAAAATCGGTGTCGCCAGATCTGTTTGCCCTCGTGCTTGGACTGCCAACGGTTCTTCTACAGTCATCGTCCAAAACGCCCGATAGTCCTGAGCCGAAGCTTGCAGCAAATAATGTACGCCCAAAGCCACCCCCAACGGACGCATACGCTTTTCGCTGGAACCGGACGCAGAATAGCTGCAATCCAACACCGCTGCAACCCGATCCAGCTTCAAGGGTGCCTCATACAACACCTGCCGAGCTGACTTTTGCAACGCTCGCTCCAGCTCAGATTGTCGCTCTTGTCGTACTTGGGGTTGGCATACAGCACTCCGGCTTCTCCTGACTTGTCGAACATGGCCTCATAGCCGTTCTCATTCGCATATTCCCTTATGGCCACGAAGATCTTCTCCTGTATGGGCTGAATGAGCTCCTGTCTCTTCTTGAAAAGGTCACCTTCCACCCCGAAAC
>JAAURS010000348.1 GCA_012032135.1 Acaryochloridaceae cyanobacterium RU_4_10
ACGGATAGTGAAGTCGTCTTCAATAGAGACTGGGCTCGCTCAATTCGTTGTTGCATCACATACTGATAGGGTGAGTGCACCGATGGATTGCTTGAATAACCGAGAGAAATAATATTGGCTCATCTCTAGCTCGTTGGCGATCTCAGTAACGGTTACATCTTCTGCCAAATGGTCGTTGATATAGGCGATCGCTTGTTGCAATTTTCTTGGGGGAAGTCCTCCAACATATTCAGGCAAGGGCTGTTGAATACTTGAGTAATGTCTCAACAAGTGAATGCAAAGTGCGGTTGTCAATGAGTCTACAAACAAACGATTACCTAATTGGTTTGCCTCTAACTCCGCATTGAGTAAGTGACTCATTTGGTTGAGAAATGGGTCATGCATTGCGCGTTGAGGTAGAAGTTGTACCCGATCTGTTTTGAGTGTTTCGTAGGCCATCTGCGCGAGACGATCGGGATCTAGAAATAGTAAAGAAAAGGGATCTTCCTGTCCCCAACTTGCTCGATGGAGTACTGTTGCTGGTACAATTACAATGTTGTTCCCTTCTTGAAGGTATTCTTGCTGCCTCTGTCCGTCAATCCAACGTTCTGTTGGAGCGACTCGTGCAGTTCCATGCACGAGAATCATATGCCTTGTATGGGCATACTCAGGCATCTCCCAAGCAGGTTGTTGATGCTGTTGCACATAAATACCCTTCCATTCCAGTCTGGCACTGGAATGCAAAGGCAAGCGTGGTAAAACTTGCAGAATACTTTCATCTTGGGTGGAGTTAATGAGTAAAGGTTGAGATTTTGGCATTGGGCTTACTCTGAGCAAAGCGATCGCGATAATAGCGTAGCTTTAAAAAGTTTGTACTGATGTGAAAGGAACTTAAGGCTGTGATGTAGATCGCAACTCAAGCCCTCTGATATCACAGCGCAGAATGCCGATCTGATGGAATATAACTATATCGCACGCGATCGTAAGGGCAAAGCCATGAACAATAAAACATTCCTTTCATCCAGCCATCAACACCCAGAAAGAGGACAACTCGTCACTGATAATTACATGAATCAGATGTTTTCATTTTGTATTATTGGGATTGTGGCCTTTTTTGGAGTAGCCTGCATCATTGGTCTCGCAAGTACGGCTCCATTGCCAGAGCAACCACCCCTCAGTTTATCCGCTCAAACTCAGTCATAAAATAAGACAGAATGACAGGACCCAGTAAACTGATAGACTGGGCTAGGGCAAAATCTGCCTGGATAACAAGCCGATCTCGTTGCTCCCGATCATCGAAAAATCCACCCCGTATAGACTGGAGTTTAGACTGTCATTCTGGCTGGGGACCATACAAACTGGGCACGACCGGATGCCTCAACCTTAAAAGATCTCGGATATCATCAACAGCCACAACTGGGGATAGACAGCAAACCATTGTTGTGGGACACGGATACAGTACGATTGCCTGGGTGCCAGAAAGCGAAGGGAGTTGGGCCTTACCATTGCTCCATGAACGGATTTCGAGTGAGGTCACCCCCCTGCAAAAAGCAGCCTCACAATTACGCCGAGTTTGTACACAAATCCCTGCTTCAGTCTTGTTTTTGGGCGATGCGAGTAGAGATGGCTACTGCATCCAAGTTCAACGGACCATAAAGGTGAGGGAAAAGTTCGCCATTGCGGCTGGGTTCTAATTTCAGTTCTGCCGTCAGTTGAGTGGGATCGATCTCTAAGAGCACTAAATCGGTTTGCCCCTTAAAGTGTACCTTCAGGGTTTCAGCTACTTGCTGCGGATAGGAACAATGAATAAATCCTTCTGAAAATAGAGATGGATGAACATAGCTCTCCTGTTGCAGTGCTGCTTGCCATGCGATCGCCGTTGCAATGTGGTAAATCCGGTTGGGAGAAAGGTCAGAAGTGTTCATGTCAATAGGTTTCGGGTTAGAACTTGCCACTCAAATAACGCCTCAATGGATACAAACTCCGTCGTAATGCCTTGTTCCACACCACGGGACGCCAAACTGGGGTCGGTTGTAAAGACGGCAGATTCAAAGTACTCGATCGGAAGCTGCCAATGTTCGCTCAGGAAAGTTTTTAATTTACCCACCTGTTCTAATACATCCTTGCGTTTTTTCGTGCGTCGCCGCTGGGCCGTGGTACCGTGGGCAATCAGGTCAATATATTTGGTCTCAATTAAGAAGATAGTTTGGTCGGTGGTGAGATAGACAAAATCACACTTGCCTAAATCCGTTCGGTTTCCTAAGTCTGGAGATTTTTCAAAGAGAAGCAGCGATCGCAGTTGGGTAAATACCGTTCGATGTTGAGATACACAAATGCCTGAAGCAAAAGCTCCTTATCGTAAGGAAAACAAACCACCCCTTCAAAAAAAACGTCGAATATCTTCTGGGGGTTCAGATTGGATGGCGTGACAGGCTTGAATAAATTGACTCAGAGATGCTAACGAAGCTACGGGATCCATTCTGGCACAGAAATTGAACGACTCCAGTGTAGAACGACTGCGAACCACGTGGTACAACACGCCTGCCATACATTGAATTATGGGACCCCAAGTAATATCAAATATTGTTGCAAAGCCGCGAGGTGTTTTGTGCTTCAACGGTAGGCTTGATGGGTATCCGCTTCAAAATGTCACCCCCAAAAGCGCAACTCAGATATTAGGAGTTCAAGTTATGAAATTGGCTTACTGGATGTATGCCGGACCCGCACACATCGGCACACTACGCATTGCCAGTTCATTCAAAAATGTCCACGGCATCATGCACGCACCGTTGGGCGATGACTATTTCAACGTAATGCGCTCTATGTTGACCCGCGAACGCGATTTCACCCCCGTCACCACCAGCGTGGTCGATCGCCATGTCTTAGCACGCGGTTCTGGAGAAAAAGTCGTCGATAACATCACCCGTAAGGATGCAGAAGAGCATCCCGATTTGATCGTACTGACCCCCACCTGCACCTCCAGCATCTTGCAAGAAGACCTCCACAACTTCGTAGAACGTGCCGCTGAAACCGCCACGGGCGATGTCCTGTTGGCAGACATCAACCACTATCGCTATAACGAACTTCAGGCCGCCGATCGCACCCTCGGACAAATCGTTCAGTTTTATATTGAAAAAGCCCGTAAAGCAGGCACCATTCCCCAAGGTAAAACTGAGAAACCCTCCGTCAATATTATTGGGATGACCACCCTCGGCTTCCACAATAACCATGACGCCACCGAACTCAAAAAATTGATGGCAGATTTGGGCATTGAGGTTAATGAAGTAATCCCCGAAGGTGCTTCAGTGCACAACCTGCATCGTTTGCCCCAGGCTTGGTTTAACCTGGTTCCATACCGAGAAATTGGTTTGATAGCAGCTCAATACCTCGAACAGGAGTTTGGCACCCCCTTTGTAGACATCACGCCAATGGGCATTGTAGAAACCGCCCGCTGCATTCGAGCCATTCAGAAAACCCTCAACGCTCAAGGTGCAGACGTCAGTTACGAAGCCTATATTGACGACCAAACCCGCTTTGTGTCTCAAGCTGCCTGGTTCTCTCGCTCCATTGACTGTCAAAACCTGACGGGCAAAAAGGCCGTTGTGTTTGGGGATAACACCCACGCCGCCGCGATGACCAAAATTTTGACCAAGGAAATGGGCATTCACGTCGTCATGGCAGGCACCTACTGCAAACACGATGGTGACTGGTTCAGAGAACAAGTTAGCGAATACTGCGATGAAGTCCTCATCACTGATGACAACGGTGAGATTGGGGACAAAATTGCAAAACTCGAACCCGCTGCAATTTTTGGGACTCAAATGGAACGCCATGTGGGCAAACGATTGGATATCCCCTGCGGTGTTATTGCAGCCCCCATCCACATCCAAAATTTCCCTGTTGGCTACCGTCCTTACTTAGGCTATGAAGGCGCTAACCAGGTCGTGGATTTGGTTTATAACTCCTTTACGTTGGGAATGGAAGACCATCTGCTAGAAATTTTTGGCGGTCACGATACCAAGGAAGTCATCACCAAAACGATGTCTGCGGATTCTGATATGGGATGGACGCCTGACGGTCAAGCCGAGCTGAATAAGATTCCAGGATTTGTGCGCGGCAAAGTAAAGCGTAACACTGAGAAATTTGCCCGCGATCGCGGTTTTACTGAAATCAATGCTGAGGTGCTCTACGCCGCTAAGGAGGCAGTAGGGGCATAAATAAATTGAATTAACTTATCAAGGTGACTGAATTTCAGTCACCTTGTTTTTTCTGAGGCCAACAGAACAAAAGATGAAACTTTTAAGTTGTGGCTTTTATGCATTGTCGATCGCCTATCTGTCAGGGTGTTCTAGTATTCCAGCACAAACGAAATCGTCGCAGTTGATTAGTTCTACACAACCCTCAACCGTTCGTGCTTCAGTAAAATCTGGTTCGATCGAGCCTGCTCCATGGACTGCCTACTTTAGTACGCAAGATAGTGCGACAGATTGGGCCTCTGCTGTCAGAGGAATAGGTCGAGGACAAACGGGTCTTCCAAACTCTAAAGTTGCGACCTATATCCAAAAATTACGTACAGCTCCATTATTGA
>JAAURS010000349.1 GCA_012032135.1 Acaryochloridaceae cyanobacterium RU_4_10
ACTGGAATTATTTATTGCCTTGTTTGATTTGGACCCAACTTTAATTAAATCCCACTCCAGCTACCAGAAGCTCCTTGACTACGGGGCTATCTCTCCCTAAAACTGTCTAATTCTGTCCGGACTATTGAAATCATAGTAGTTTGTGGTTGGGTTGCTGGTGAGGGAAATGCGATCTGGCTTGTGGGTGATGACGGGAGATGTAATCGTTCCTCATGGTGTTGCTGGAATACTGCGATTAAGTTAGGTGGTGGGTGCGATCAGTTGCAAAATAGCTATGAGGGTACGTTTTGCGATCGCAACCAATCCTGTAAATCCGCCATCCCCGAAAAATCAAGCAACGCCTCACCCAACAATTCAAGTTGAGCCAGCGATAAATTTACCACCCGATCTTCCGTCACAGAATCCAGTGCACCCACCCGACGATTGAGTTGGCGAAGGATTAGCGATCGCTCTCCTCGCTCAATGCCTTGTTCAATGCCTTGTTCGATGCCTTGTTCGATGCCTTGTTCCATCCAACTCGTCACAATTTGCATAACACCCTCCCGTTCCCTCTCCTCCAGTTTACTCAGTGCCATTTGAAATGCTTGTTCCTCTGACTGATTCAACCGCAGATAAGTATCCACGAATCCAGATATCAACTGCGTTCTGGCTGGGTCCAGTTTTAAGGTTGCCAACAACCGCAAACACTCTACTTTTACCCGCGATCGGTCCTTGGCATCGATTCGGAGTCGCCATTCAGACCCAAAACACACTAAAGTTGAAGTGAACATTCAAACCGTTTCATTCAGCCCCGTCTGCATTCGTCATGTCCTTAGACAATCTTCGCACGCTCTACCAACAAGTCATTCTGGAGCACTACAAAAAGCCAAAACATCGAGGCAAAACCGATCCGGTGGATCGGCGTCAACGGGGGCACAATCCTTCCTGTGGCGATACAATTGACTTGACCGTCCGCCTGAATGAAGCCAATGACGTGATCGAAGATGTTAAGTTTGAAGGAGAGGGCTGTGCGATCGCCATGGCCTCAGCAGACCTAATGGCGGATGCGATGCGGGGCAAAACGTTGCCGGAAGCGTTGGAGATGGTTCAGCAATTCCAAAATATGATGAAGGGAGAGGCTGAGTTTCCACGGGAACTTCGGAAATTAAACGTCATGCAAGGTGTTGCTCAATTTCCCGTTCGGATCAAATGCGCCACACTGACCTGGCATACGCTTAAGGCTGCCCTAGAGCAAACCGCAGCCGTAGAATTTGTATCCAATGAGGAATCGGATTAATGCCCACACCTGAGAATTTTGCAACCTACACCCAGTGGAGCGGTTTGGCGGTATTATTTTTGCCGCACTGACTGGGCTGGCATTTGTATTGCGGTGGGGCTTCCGGTTTCGTTTGGTGGGCGTGACGGGCTTTATGGGCGTGATGACGGTGGGATTGTTTGCCCTGACGTTGGCTCCACTGAGCCGCACTGCCATTCCAGGTTCGGTCCCCTATTCTTTAGTTTACGATACGGGTGGAGGTGAGGCGGTCATTGCAGTGTCGCCTGAAATTACAAGATCGCAGTTGGTGGCAACCCTCCAGCAGGCGGCGGGGTCATCCTTCTCGCCAGGGCGTTTGGGCCACGCGGATAATACACTGACGGTTCGTGCCCGAACAGTGGTCCATCCTGAAGAGGGAATTTCTGTGCCACTTTACCTTGGAGAAGTAAACCGATCGCTCTCCCAACGCAATGACCCCAATGCCCAAATTATAGTATTTGAAGAGAATCTGGTTCAGCTTCCCCAATTCGATGTTGCAGGTTCAGCCCGTTAAACAAAATATGGTTTTTAATCGAACGGTATTAGGTTTAGACTTTTGAGATGTCCCACTCTATACCCACCACTGGTCTTCTGACATTTCCAACCCTGGCGATCGCTCCGGCTCAAGTGATGCGCGGAGTTCAGATCTTGCAAGACGCGGGACCAATCCTTGCACGTTACGGACAGCGCCCCCTTATTGTAGGGGGAGATCGCTCGCTTGAAATCATTCGGCCACGGCTTCTCTCTGTTATGGAACAACAGGGGCTCGTCAGTGCAGAAATCTCCTACGGCCAAGACTGTAGCGAACAAAGTCTCGGGCGCATGCGTCAGGCTGCGGCAACCCACACAGCAGACTTCATTATGGGTGTGGGAGGCGGTAAAGCCTTAGACGCAGCCAAATTGCTGGCTTACCAATGCAACCTACCCATCGTTACCATTCCCACCACTGCGGCTACCTGCGCCGCTTGGACTGCACTTTCCAACGTCTATACTGAGACTGGAGCCTTTCAGTACGATGTAGGACTGCCCCATTGTCCTAATTTATTGTTGTTGGATTATGAGGTCATTGCAACGGCTCCAACCCGCACATTGGTTGCGGGAATCGGCGATGCCTTAGCCAAATGGTATGAAGCCTCGGTCAGTAGCGGTCACTCTCAACAGACCCTAATTATTGCGGCAGTCCAACAAGCCAGAGTCCTGCGGGATATTTTGTTGCAAAAATCCGTGGAGGCGATCGATCGGCCCGGTTCCACGGTATGGCAGGAAGTCGTAGATGCAACCGTACTCATGGCAGGCGCGATCGGCGGAATGGGTGGCGCACAATGTCGAACTGTCGCGGCCCATGCGGTTCATAATGGGTTGACCCATCTCTCTCAGGTTCATAGCAGCCTGCACGGGGAGAAAGTCGCCTATGGGATTTTGGTCCAGCTTCGGTTGGAAGAATTGTTGCAAGGCAGTCAATTGGCGGTATCGGCGCGACAGCAATTGATCGAGTTTTATCAAACCATTGGTTTGCCCCTCACGCTCAAGGATTTAGGATTGGGTTCCGTATCCTTGGATGCTTTAGAAAAAGCGGCAGAGGTTGCTTGTTCGCCAGAGTCTGACATTCATCGTTTGCCCTTTGCGGTGACGCCCGTACAGTTACTTTCGGCGATGGTTTCAACCACAGCGACTTTTGAGTTGAATACGGCAGCAAAGTCCTTTAATGTGAAGCTGAATTCCTCAGGCAACCCTGGCGAACTCAATGCCCCCATTGCGGAGGAGTTGGCATGACCTTAGATTGGATTCGTCCGGCAGACCGTCTGATTTCATTGCCGTCTTATCCCTTTGCTCGGCTCGACGGAACTCAAGGCTCGCGCCCGCCAACAGGGGATCGATTTAATCGACCTGGGAATGGGCAATCCCGACGGATCCGCACCTCAGCCAGTGATTGATGCGGCGATCGCAGCCCTGAATGTCCCCTCCAATCATGGGTATCCGCCTTTTGAAGGGACCGCTAGTTTTCGCCGCACCATCACGGAATGGTACGACCGTCGCTACCAAGTCAAATTGGACCCTGATGGTGAAGCATTGCCGCTCCTCGGTTCTAAAGAAGGGCTGACCCATCTGGCCCTGGCCTACATCAATCCCGGCGATGTGGTCTTGGTGCCCAATCCAGCCTATCCGCCCCACTTTCGCGGACCCGCGATCGCAGGAGCCGAACTGCACTCCATGCTCCTGAAGCCAGAAAATGACTGGCTGATCGATCTAGGGACCATTCCTGAAGACGTCGCGCGTCGGGCTAGAATCCTGTACTTTAACTATCCCTCCAACCCTACAGCAGCAGTTGCTCCCCGCGAGTTCTATGTAGAGATGGTAGCCTTTGCCAAAAAATATGAAATCTTGCTCGTCCACGATCTGTGCTATGCCGAACTAGCTTTTGATGGCTATACTCCCGTCAGTTTGCTAGAGATTCCAGGTGGCAAGGACATTGGGGTGGAGTTCCACACCATGTCTAAAACTTACAACATGGCAGGTTGGCGCGTGGGGTTTGTCGTCGGCAACCGCCACATCATTCAGGGCTTACGCACGCTCAAAACCAACCTGGACTACGGTATTTTCTCCGTTCTGCAAACAGCAGCAGAAACCGCACTTCAGTTGCCTGACAGTCACTTACAAATGGTGCAAGATCGCTACTGCACGCGACGGGACTTTTTAATTCAAGGACTTGAAGAATTGGGTTGGAGCATTCCTAAAACCAAAGCCACGATGTATTTATGGGTGCCTTGTCCCATTAACATGACTTCCGCTGATTTTGCCTTGAAGTTAATTCAAGAGACTGGGGTTGTGGTTACACCAGGGACGGCCTTTGGCTCCGGTGGTGAAGGGTACATGCGCGTGAGTCTGATCGCAGATTGCGATCGCCTAGGCGAAGCCCTGGGCCGTCTCAAGCAGGCCCAAATCACCTATACCATGCAAGCATTTTGAAGCGCATAGGAGCCCCTTAGTAAAACAGCGATGACAGTCTCTAGAAGTATTTGCCTCGGTTTTATTGCAGTCATCCTGACTGGTACGCTCCTATTAATGATGCCGTTCTCAACCAGCAGCGGGCATTGGAATAATTGGATTGTGGCTTTATTCACGTCCACTTCAGCGGTTTGCGTGACAGGACATGTGGTGGTGGATACCGCCACCTACTTTTCAAAGGTGGGTCAGGGCATCATTATGCTACTCATTCAAGTGGGTGGTTTGGGGTATATGACCGCCACTAACCTTTT
>JAAURS010000350.1 GCA_012032135.1 Acaryochloridaceae cyanobacterium RU_4_10
TTCAGAGGTTGAGAGAAGTTAATTACCCTTGCTCAAATCATGAAAATCCCACAGGGGACAATGATTGCTCAGACTCGCGGGATTTCTAGCGCAACGGAGGAGTACATCCCATACAAAACAAGGGTTAAAGTTTTGCCTCTTTACTCAAAGATGGTCAAATGGGCCAAGAGTCAATGGCCCTACACTCAAAAGCAATTGATTGCACGCTCTCCTCAAAAGAATGTCGATCATCTTCTGGAGGATACACGCCTTGCCGCTGAAGCCTTGCTTCCGCTATATGGGGACGGCAACGATCGGTTGAGAACATCAGTTTAGGAACATTTTAAATAGAGGGAAAATCATGCCTGTAACATTTACCGCCGCCGAAATTGCAAGAATCCCATTGGAGATTCAGCCTTTAATTCAGGAATTTCCGCTGTCATTTGACAACCTTTTTGACGTAATCAACCTTCCTCCAATTGAGGAGCCTATTATTTCTAAAGACATTTATTTTGATGATGATTTAGAACCCGCAGTTGGCTTAAAACTAAATGGCCAAGTGTTGTCGTCTAAATCGACGGATCGGCCAAAAATTATCACTGTTTTTGCGAATAATCAGTGTGGATTTGTTCAGGCTTTGGGTTTAGTTCTCGTCGATCGAATTGAGGATAAATCAGTTCTTTTTAATGATTTGTGAATTATTTCTTGAGTGAAAATTACTAATTTCAGGGGTAGAGATAATGGACGAAGATCTAAACCGAATCATCAAAGACAATGGGTTAGAGAACACCGTTATTAAGCGGGGACGAATGAACTTACACCCTCTTAGAGAAGGGATGCAGGTCAAGCCTGAATATGTTGCCGATCTCGAATCGGCATTGAATGGAAATTCCGTCAAAGGTTTTTTGGGGATTAAGTCAGGCGATACCGTTATCCTTTCAAATACCAATGGGGCTATCGAAAAAGCATTCGATCCCGACTTGTTACCCAATCAGATTGATATCTTTGAAGACACGGGTAAAACAAGCGAAACATCGGCAGTACAGCCTAATGAAGACTCAGGTAAAAAGGTTGACCCTTTTGACCCATACCGTGAGCAGCAGAACGACCGTAAAAAGCTAGAGGATGCCTTGTTGCGGAATGCGCCTGTTGATGAGGTCCGTCAGCTTATTCGAGAGGGCGCTTATGCTCAGGATCTCGCGCAAAGATATACACCTATTCAGGTCGATCGCCTGTACGTCGATCCGTTGGCTGAACATTATGAGGACATGCAATTTGAGCAGCGTCACGAGACCTCAGATGCTTCTCAGTACCTTGAAGAAAACCCAGAAGTTTCCCCGAAACGCACCTACGAGTTTTTCTCTGACCTCTGTGTTAATGATTCGATGTTCCCTGGTACTGAGTATTCTATGCTCTACGAAGATGCAATCGAGAATCTGGACACGGGGAAAGAGCATGACACTAATGCCATTTTAGGTGCATTCAGGAAACCAGAGGCCCCCGAAGCCGTAGAAAAAGCTCTATCGGTTAGCCCCTATGTTCAAGTTCAAGTTGATGCAGGTGTTCCATTTGAGCAATTGCAAGAAAGCTACATCAAGCCACTGGTTGATGAGTACTCACGATTTTATCAAGAGAGGATCGAGAAAGGTTCTTCCGAGGCCCAGTTGATGTCGGCAATTGAGAAAGCTGGGAATCCTTTATCTGCCAATGAATCACCAGTTATTTCATCTCAGATTGAACCCCCCTCTTTTGAGCTTGCGGATGCTTTACGGAAAGTTCAGGATAAATCAACCTCCTCAACTGCTGATGTACTAAGGGGACGAGTAGAGACAGGCGCGGAGGCTTTTAAGAAAACTGCAAATGCAGCGATCGACACCTTTGAAAATGCCCAAAAAAACCTTAGTACTTTCGCTGAGAACGTTAAGCAGGATGGCCTAAAAGAGTGGGCCTTGAAACAGTTGCCCATCGTCCAAAACAAGGCATCTCGATTTATGCAGAGGCAGTATCAAAATGCTCAGGAGTACGTGAAGAATCAGACACCGAAGACTGTTGAGTTTATTGATAAGGGCATGGAAAAGTTCTATGAGAAGGTCGCTGACTATACCCAATTAGTCGATCCGGCGAAGATTGAACAACTTGGCGATCGAGTCCTGGGGAAGGATGGCGGGTTTGAGGGTAAGACCTTTGACTTTAAGAGGGGGGCGAATGGTGTTGAAATATCCCTCAAAAATGGCACAACCGTTTTCAGCGGTGGGAAGTTAGCCCCTAACGTAGAAGGATCCATTGTTTGGAAGCTTGACGATTTAGCCCAAAAGGCTCAACAGTCTAAGTCTGTCTCCGAGACTCAATCCCCACAAAGAAAAAAAGCATTTTCACGGTAAACCAGAGATGAAAACTACACTTTACAGAATCCCCTCTTCCGAGATCCCGTTGTTACTACAGAGCTTAGGGACCGCTCACTATTGGCGTCCCTCGTCCTCCTTCTTGCAGCGCTGGGATGGACAATTCAATCAAACAGATTTCAGTACCGACAATGAACCACTCTCTACCTTGCCTAGCCTCCCAATCACTGGACCTATAGTTCTCAACGGCATCCTTGATACTGGTGTTTCAGCTAGGACGGTCCATCAAATCATAGATGCTCATTTTCAAGGGATCGATCAGCACTGGATTATTGTGCTCCCCCGTGGTGATATCCCTCCCGATTTGGCCCCATTTGTTACGGTCAGTACTTGGCCATGATGGACACGATCGCCGTTCGCCCAAGTACTGAAGGATCGCGGTATTTATAGCGATCGCCTGCTTCGGGCCTCTATGGGGCTGTATCAACGTGAGTTAGAAATGCTTTTGGAGAATGACAACCCAGAGCAAGCGATCGGCCGTTCACAAGCGAAACAAACTACAATCCAGTGGCATCCAATTCATTCCAGAACCCGACTGCGAGGCAGCGGGGAATGAAAACATCATGGCTGTCATCGATCGAGTAGGCCGATTGATGACCCCAGAAGCTGAAGCCGCTGGACTGCCGTTGCCAAAGGGGGATGATTTTACTGGGAATTCCAGGGTCTGGTAAATCCCTCGCTGCAAAGCAGGCCGCAAGAAGACTGGGTGTTCCTCTCATCTGCGCGGACTGGGGTGGATTGATTAGTCCTATTTTGGGTCAATCCGAAGAGAATGTCCGTAACTTGTTGCAGGTTGCAGAGGCTTCTAGTCCCAGCATTTTATTTTTCGATGACTTCGATAAGGCTTTTTCTACTGCTGATTTAAGTCAAGAAAATGGATCGGAAAAGCGCATTGCAGGGTATCTGCTGACATGGCTCCAAGAGCATCGATCCAAGGTCTTTACAATTGTGACTTGCAACAGGATCGTACAACTCCCCCCGGAGCTAAAACGGCGCTTCAACTGGAAGTTCAATGTTGACCTTCCCCACGAAGGCTCTCGTTATGGTATTTTCAGGTGCATATAAAACGGTATTGTGTAGATATGCCCCAATGGACTGATGTGGAATGGAAGCAACTCATTGACGAATATAATGAATGCACCCCTGACGAGATTGGGGGGGGCTGTTCTCAAAGCTGCAATCGCGGCTTTTGACAGAGGTGAAACGGGTAATATTACCCTTGAAGATCTCATCTATCAACGCTCACAGTTTATGCCTGCAAACCTTGCAAACCCCAAACAAATAGCTGCAATTCGCCGTCACTCTCGCTATGAGCCAAAAGCTGCAAGTGACGACAATTCTATTTTTCGATTCAGAAAAGTCGAATCTTTTTCCCGTTTATTGGAGGATTAGAAATGCGGAGATTTGAAGATCCGCCCTTTGTCGTAACGATGCCCTGGGATCGGTACGAACGAGCCAAGGCTTATCTCTGGATAATCAATGCCGCCGTTCTGTTTTCGTGTTGCTGCTTCCCCTTTATTGCTATAGGCGTTGGTATTTCAATGTTTGTACCAAAGGAGGCAATGTATCGAGCGGTGGGTGTTTCTGAAGAACAAATTCAAAATATGAAGCGGAACGAAAGGGTGATGGCCGAACACGCAAAATTAGAAGCTCAAGCGAAGATTGACGCCTCAGAAAGAGACGTGAAACGCCGTCGTGACAGGGCTTTGTCTCATTAGTTGTCCCTGCTTTAATTTCTTTTGGCGTTAGTTCCAAGACTGGAACTAACGCCTTTTTTATTTTAAATAATGGTGGGATCGAGCTGCTGCAAGTCCCGCGCAGTATCTGTTTATGATTATCGCCCCCTTCTAACCGATCGCTGTTTACCAGGATTCTGTTCTTGTTGCGGAGGTTCTTGGATCGTTTTCTTGATAGCACTCATTTTGGCCCTGAGATCGGAGTTTGGGTTGTACTTCAATAATTTTCCATCCTTGATGTGGAAAGTGGTGGCACCTGATTTTATGTCTTGGACGGACATTTCCGATTCAGTGGCTGAAAACTTTAGCGTTGCACCAACAAATTCAATGCTGCCATCCTCTTTCACGTCTCCAAACTTCTCTAGAACAAGCTTAATCCCTTGGCGATCGCACCTGCATCATTGACCCTTGCCAACTCTAGTTCAGCCTGG
>JAAURS010000351.1 GCA_012032135.1 Acaryochloridaceae cyanobacterium RU_4_10
TCTAATTTCTTCTGAGTTGAATCTAGCTGAACCGTATTGTACCTTCCTGTTCTATGCCAGAGTTATTATTTTTCCTCTGGCCACGAGTGATTAAAGAGGGTTAAGTCAGGGATCAAAAACGGCAGTCCAGCTCAAATTCCCGTTAAAGAAGCTGCTCTTACTCAAGCCAACGCCTACTTTAAATTAAAGCAACCCGCTTGCGATCGCTAAAACAGCATTTCACATTAAAGGATTAGTGCAGGAATTATGAGTATTAAAGACAAGCCAAAACCTTCTCCCTCCAAACTGATTGGAAATATATTATTGGGCATATCGGGACTATTTTTGCTGGCAAACCTATTTCTACCCGGACTGGTCGGTCCGCGACCGACGGCTGCCCCCTATAGTTTGTTTATACACCAGGTGCAGGAAGGAGAGGTGAGTCAAGTTTCCGTCGGCCAAAACCAGATTTTATATCAGCTTAAAGGAGAGAACGATCAGCCCGGACAGGTTTTAAGCACTACTCCCATCTTCGATCTAGAGCTGCCCAAGCTTTTAGAGTCTAAGGGAATTGAATTTGCGGCGGCACCGCCGCCTAAGAATGGTTGGTTTACCAGCCTATTGGGGTGGGTCGTTCCGCCACTCATCTTTGTGGCCATTTGGCAGTTTTTTATGGCACGTGGGGGCGGACAACAGGGCGTTCTCTCCATTGGGAAGAGTAAAGCCAAGGTTTATGTAGAGGGAGAAGCCGCAAAGATTACCTTTGCCGACGTTGCTGGGGTTGAAGAAGCAAAGACGGAACTCGTTGAAATTGTTGACTTTCTCAAAAATCCAGTCCGCTTTACTGACATTGGCGCGCGCATTCCCAAGGGCGTTCTGCTCGTTGGTCCTCCCGGAACGGGAAAAACGCTGTTGGCTAAAGCTGTAGCAGGCGAGGCAGGGGTTCCTTTCTTCAGTATTTCCGGCTCTGAGTTTGTGGAAATGTTTGTGGGGGTCGGTTCTTCGCGGGTTCGCGATCTGTTCGAGCAGGCTAAGAAGCAAGCGCCTTGTATCATTTTTATCGATGAGTTAGACGCAATTGGGAAGTCCCGCAACAGTGGCGGATTCTATGGCGGCAACGACGAACGGGAACAAACCCTCAATCAGTTACTGACCGAAATGGATGGCTTCGCAGCAGGAGACGCGACAGTCATTGTGTTAGCCGCGACAAATCGACCGGAAAGTTTAGATACAGCCCTTTTACGTCCGGGTCGATTCGATCGCCAAGTGCTGGTAGACCGTCCCGACTTATCGGGTCGTGAGGCAATTTTAAAAATTCACTCTCAGAAGGTGAAGCTGAGCGAAGATGTCAATTTGAAGGCGATCGCCACTCGCACGCCTGGCTTTGCAGGGGCAGACTTAGCTAATTTAGTCAACGAAGCAGCCCTCCTTGCAGCGCGCAACCACCGCTTAACAGTGGCCCAAGAAGACTTTGCGGAGGCGATCGAACGAGTTGTAGCGGGTCTAGAAAAGAAAAGCCGCGTCCTCAATGAAACGGAAAAGAAAATTGTTGCCTACCACGAAGTGGGTCACGCCATTGTGGGTGCAATGACAACGGGGAGCGATCGGGTTGAAAAGATATCGATTGTGCCGCGTGGCATGGCAGCTTTAGGCTATACCCTCCAACTTCCAACAGAAGATCGGTTTTTGAAAGACGAAACCGAACTGCGCGGTGAAATTGCGACGCTCTTGGGCGGACGCTCTGCCGAGGAAATTGTGTTTGGCAATATTACCACTGGCGCTTCTAACGACTTACAAAGAGCTACAGATCTGGCCGAGCGGATGGTGACCACCTTTGGCATGAGCAAGGTTCTAGGGCCTTTAGCGTACCAACAAGGTCAGCAGTCTATGTTCTTAGGAAATGGTGGATCTAATCCTCGCCGAACGGTCAGTGAAGAGACGTCTAGAGCCATCGATCGCGAGGTTAAAGAGATTATAGAGGAGGCCCACCGTCAGGCTTTAGACCTGTTGAACAACAATCGCGATTTGTTGGAAACCATCACAGCTCAACTGCTTGAAACCGAAGTTATTGAAGGAGAAGCGTTATATAGCTTGCTGAAGCAAGTGAAAACTACACCTGAATCTGTTGAAGCCGCCCTAGTCTAGGTTGGTGGTAGCAAGTTAAGTGATGGCAGCGTAAGTAGCTTGAGTTTGTTCTAACTGTCAGTAGAAGCGAAATCAGTCTCGCGCTGCCAGAGATTGATAAACTAGTATTAAGCACTATTGAGGTAGAGTCTCTATGTTAGATGAAAAAGCTAAAAAGACGCTTTTGCGATATATTCCTCATCCCATTAATGTGTGCGGTGTGAAAGAAGGCGATGAAGTCAATGGATTTACCCTCAGTTGGACCACTCAAGCATCCTTTAAACCGCCGATGATTGTGATAGGGGTCAGGCAAGACTCGCGATCGCATGCCATGATGAAAGCGAGTCAAGTCTTTGCTATTAGTTTCTAGATAAAACCCAACAAAACATCGCTGAAACTTTCTTTCAGCCACAGCGTAGGGTTGAAAATAGATTTGGCGAGTATGAATTTTATCTAACAGAGATAACGGGTTGCCCCGTCCTTAAAGATGCACTTGGGTACGTTGAATGTCAGGTTAAAGGAATTCTAGAACAAGGAGACCACTCTATATTTTTAGGTGAGGTCGTAGGTGCCCAACTGCATCGAGAAGGCGATCCGCTGTGGCTTAAAGATACCCAGTGGCAGTATGGAGGGTAAATCAGTTCGCATACTGGTGCAGAAAGCCTGGCAAAAGTATTAAGCAATGACTTCACAAGTTATTTGATCCAGCCTAACTGGCTTCTCCTAAAGAGCGAGTCATCGTCTCAAAAGTTTTCTCATGTGCCTGTGTCACTCTAGCCATATGCATCCACTTTGGCGGACTGGAAAACAATATACCGTGTGCTTGTATGCATAAATCCAAAGGTTTGTCAGCGATCGGCCTCATTAAATCCAGATTGTGAATGTGAGACTCTGGGGGGGTGAAATCATGAAGGTTTCAATACCTTGGAGACATCTGTATGGCACTGATAGATGACGTCAAAGCAGTCTTAACTCGTCTTGCCCCCTTGGGCTGGAAAGACCTACTCGCCAAACACGGATTAGATATCGCAGCAGCCAATATAGAAACCGAATTAGCGCGATCGCTCGGGACCGTTCGGCGCGATCTCAAAGGATTTGAAGCCTTCACCACATCAGGGATTAGAGCTATTGAACCGGGCTCACCCGCCAAAAGCCTTTTGTATCATGCCCTGGCCAGTGCAGATGTCCACCCCACAACAGATGGCAATCCAAGTACAGATCCAAAGGTCTATCCAACCCTGGATGAATTAGATACTATTGAAAACTATATTTATAGCCGTGCCAAACGGAAGATTAATGCCTTCGCAAATCCAGTTATCGTCGTCGTTGCCTACCAGTACCGACATCCCTTGCGATCGCCTCACGGTAAACATGCAGACCTAGCCTACTCTCGCGTAGGCGTGTCCAGAGTTGGGACGGAAGGCTACCGCTACGATGCAGCTTTACGTGGCTTCTCATCTACGCCCAAAAGTGGAGGACGCGGATTTGCTGTTTTACCAGCAAGATATGCAGCATTTATTGCTGAATATCGCAATCCCTCTGTTTCCGATTCGATTTTACGCACCGTTGCTTTAGATCGGAATTTGGTCTTTACCTTTCCAGTTCACAAACTTTTCCCCGGCCCAGAATGTTTGCTGAATGAAGATGGAACCCCTCTCAATATCCAATCCCTTAAATTTGTTGAGTATCATATCAGCGAAAAACTGCGACGCATCCACACCCAAAATCCCGACAATCCTGACTTCATCCCACCTTTGCCGATTTTCAATCTCAACGCACCACCCTTTACCCGAGATTCCCTCAACTCCTCAGATTTAGTAACCGTTGAAAAACGGGGTGCCAGTATTTTAGTGGTTCCCCACGCCCACCCCACCATGGTGCGGACAGCCACCCAAAAAGTTGGGGGTAAAGACGAGATTGCTAGATTCAAAGTCCCGCCACAAAATAACAACAATCGGTTTTGGACCTCTCTTCAGTTCCGCGCTCCCAACGGTCGTTTTGCTCCTGAATATGCCAATATCCGCCATGAAGTGGTGTCGAATGGGACGCAACAAACCGTCCGCGATCTCATCGCCCTCAAAAACAACGCGTATGTGAAGAAGTTGCAAGATGGCAACTATGAAGCCGCTCATTTCATTGACGATACCTGCGATGGAGCGATCGGTATTAATATTAGCGGCCTCTCTTTACCGATTCTGCCTGCCTACTCGCTGGTGACAGCCGTTGATTTCTTCCCGCAAGTCGATCAAATTGAGATTCAAAAATGGGTAGAAAAGATCGCGAATCGACCCATTGGTCTTGCATCGCCAGATATACAGTTCGCACAAGGTGCTCCCAATCCGCTCAATGACGGCAGATTTGATGGCCGCACAGGGGCAAGGCTCACCCAAAGCGGTAGCATCCCCAACCCTACCTTGCCGGACCCCATGCAGAGC
>JAAURS010000352.1 GCA_012032135.1 Acaryochloridaceae cyanobacterium RU_4_10
TTGGGTTATTGGCCAGTGCCGATGTACTCGTCCTTGCCGTACTGCCCAGCGCAGCCCAAACCTCTGCACAACCGACTAAAGCTGCCGCACAACAGCCCACAATCCTAGACTCCTGCTCTCAGACAAAACGACACCGAACCCAATGTGTCCGAACCCCTTGCTTCACCGCAAGTTCCTGCCGCCCCTTCGGTTGCAAATCCGTCTGCCGAACTGACCCTCATCCATGACACCCCCATCAAACTGAAATTCAAAGAAGTTCTTTCTTCCAAAACGGCCAAGCAAAATCAAGAAATTACCTTGGAAGTGGCTGAAGATGTAGTCGTTCGAGGTAAGACGGTTATTGCCAAAGGTGCAACGGCAAAGGGTTGCGTGGCAGAAGTAGAACGGGCCAAGAAGATGGGCCATAAAGGCAAACTCAGCATTGTATTGACTGAGGTTCAGCTTGCCTCTGGGGAAACAATGCCAGTTCGTGGCACCCACTCTAAAGTGGGCGGAACGGCGGTTGCCAGACTAGTCTTAACGTGGGCGATTGCACCATTCTTTGGTCTCATGGCAGGGAAAGAAGCCAAATACTCAGTGGGGACTGAGGTCATAGCCTTTGTGGATGGCGATCGCCAACTGGACCCCGCCCAGTTCTCTGGTGCAACCCCTCAACCTAAGAGTATTTCTCAAGCAAAGCCTTAAGAAACAAATTGAGCCTGTACTCCAGTGAGTACAATAGGGGAATATCACCTGCTCAATCTAAATAGTCAAATTTATGGCGATTAAGAAAGGAGACCTTGTCCGTCTCGTATTGGAAAAATTTGAAAACAGCATCGAGGCCCAGGCCAGCGATCGCAGATTGCCTCCTTATGTTTTTGATGGCACTGGGGAAGTGGTAGAGATTAGCGGAAACTACGCTCAGATTAAGTTTCGGGTACCAACCCCAACGGTTTGGCTAGCCCTCGATCAACTTGAAACGGCTGCTTGAGCGATTTGGATTGAAGTTCATCACTTGAGGGTACTGCCATGATGACCGTTACAGCGGCTCAATGTCCTAAGGCGGGTCGAGTCTCCATTATTGGAGCAGGCAACGTTGGCAGTACTCTAGGCCAACGTTTGGTTGAGAAAAACTTAGCTGATGTGGTGCTATTGGATATTCAGTCCGGTCGCCCCAAGGGACTGGCCTTGGACCTAATGGAAGCCAGAGGGGTTGAACGCCACGATCGCACCATTATTGGCACGGATGACTATGGGGATACCCAAAACTCCGACCTGATTGTGATTGCCGCCGGAATTGCTCGCAAACCCGGCATGAGCCGGGACGATTTACTGAAAATTAATGCCGAAATTGTGGCGAAGGTTGCCAAACAGGCGATCGCTCAGTCTCCAGATGCTCTGTTATTAGTGGTAACCAATCCGCTGGATGTAATGACCTATCTAGCTTGGCAAGCTAGCGGTTTACCGCCCCAGCGTGTCATGGGAATGGCAGGAGTCTTGGATGCCGCTCGGTTTGGTACCTTTATTGCAATGGAACTGAATGTTTCCATCATGGATGTAAACGCAATGGTTTTGGGCGGTCATGGAGATTTGATGGTCCCGCTGCCCCGCTATTCTACCGTTAGCGGCATTCCCATTACAGATCTGATGGATACAGGTACCATTGCCCGTCTGATCGAACGGACCCGAAATGGGGGGGCTGAAATTGTAAGCTTGATGCAAGCCGGAAGTGCTTATTTTGCGCCTGCTTCTTCGGCTTGTTCTATGGTGGAGTCCATTTTATATGGCCGCGCTCGGATTTTGCCTGCGGCAGTTTACCTTAATGGAGAATATGACTTAAAGGATATTTTTATCGGCGTGCCAGCCTGTCTCGATCGCGAGGGTGTGAGCCGCGTACTGGAGCTAGATCTGCTAGACGACGAATACCAAGCCCTTCATGCCTCTGCAACCTCTGTGCGGCAAAGTATTGAAACTGCTCAGACGTTAATTGGCTAGCACTATCCGACTTTAACCCATGATGAGACAGTTTCGCAAACTACATCCGTTCAACAACCGCAATTCCCAAAAGCGACAGTCCTAACTTCAACGTTCGGGCTGTCACATGACACAATACGAGCCTAGTGGTTCGCTGTGGCTCAGGCGCATCCAATACTGCACAGCGATCGTAAAACTGATTGAATTTTTGACTCAGTTCAAACAAATATTGACATAACCGATTGGGCATCAGATCTCGACCGACCTGTTCGATGACGTCCGCCAACTGCAAAATATGCTTCACCAACGTCAACTCCGCCTCATCTTGAAGCGCAATCTGGACATCAAAACCTAAATTCTCAAAATCGATATTGCCTTTGCGGCTGATGCCTTGCACCCGCACGTAGGCATACAACATATAGGGTGCTGTATTGCCCTGTAACGCCAACATTTTATCGTAACTAAAAATATAGTTACTGGTTCGATTTTGGCTCAAATCCGCGTATTTTACTGCCCCAAGCCCCACCGTTTGGGCTGTATGCTCGATAAACTCATCTGTCTCCGAACGCCCTTCTGCTTCCAGACGCTCCTGAAGATCCTTGCGGGTCCGTGCGATCGCTCATCCAACAAATCCTTGAGACGCACCGTATCGCCAGAGCGCGTTTTCAGCCGTTTACCGTCTTCCCCCTGGACCAACCCAAAGGGTACATGAATTAAAGGGACCGTATCTGGCACCCATCCGGCCCGCTTTGCCACCTGGAAAACCTGGGCAAAGTGAGAAGACTGGCCCGCATCGGTCACGTAAATGACCCGCTCCGCCTTATCTTGTCCCAATCGATATCGGATTGCCGCTAAATCCGTCGTGGCATAGTTATAAGCCCCGTCAGATTTTTTGACAATCAGCGGCAAGGCATCACCGTCCTTATTGGTAAATCCTTCTAAGAAGACACATTGAGCACCCGCATCTTCAACCAAGAGCCCCGCCGATTGTAAGTCCGCCAGCACATCCGCCAAGAATGGATTGTAAAAAGATTCGCCGCGTTCGACGAGCTGGATATCCAACCAATCGTAAATCACCTGAAACTCGCGCCGAGATTGGTTGCATAACAATTGCCAAGCCTTGTGGCTTTCCGCATCCCCGGACTGAAGCTTCACCACCTCCAGCCGTGCCGTTTCCTTAAACTCTGGATTCTCATCAAAGCGCTGTTTCGCTTGCTTGTAAAACGCCACCAAATCGCCCAAATCGATCGCATCCGATGTTGTCAAAGCTTCAGGACAAACCTCTCGAAGGTAAGCAATCAACATGCCAAACTGAGTGCCCCAATCCCCCACGTGATTCAGGCGGAGGACATCATGGCCTTGGAACTCCAAGACATGGGCGATCGCATCTCCAATAATCGTGGAACGTAAATGCCCCACATGCATTTCTTTCGCAATATTAGGACTCGAGAAATCCACAACCACTCGTTGTGGGTGAGTTGTTGCGACAATCCCTAGGCGATCGTCCGCCTCAATCCTGCGCAGCCAATCTGAAAGATAATCGGGCTTTAGCGTCAGATTAATAAAACCCGGCCCTGCCAACGTCGGCGCTTCGCAACAATCCTCCACCCGAAGGTGCGCGATAACCCGTTCCGCTACCTCTCGAGGCGAACAACCCACCCGTTTTGCCAAAGACAAGGCCACATTGGCCTGATAATCGCCAAACTTAGGGTTGGTTGCCACCCCTAACATAGGGTCAACCTCCGAAAACGACTCACCGAATGCCCCAACCAGCGCATCCCGAAACCGATGACTTAGCGTGTTCTGAATTGAGCCCATAGGTTACCGACGACGCGCTTCCCGTTTTTCTTCATCCGTCCGACGGCGATCGCGCCATTCCACCAAGGTTAGATAGATTACGCTACCTGTAACAACTGCAAGCAACGCAATGGCCGCCACAGACAGCACGCTTAAAACAGTGTTTTCCACAACCTCTCAGTATCCCGCTCCCCTAAGCCCACAAAACCCTACATCCCGTGCCGACCCCAAACCACCATCGAGATCGAAAACGTAAACAAAGTCAACAAAGAAACCCATCCTAATGTCAAGATATCCATACGGCGCTACATCACTGCTTTTCAAAACACTGTCAAAGACAATCTTACCTTGAAATGGGTATTAGAGACATGATTTTATCCAACCAGGATTTGACCTCAAAGCTTTACCAATAGGTATATTCCGGTCATATACAAAAACATCTTGGATACAGTTAAAGATTTATTAGGTAAATTGCCTATAGTAGACGGGTACTCTATAGAAGTGAGCATTTTTTATCAAATAAAAAGCCTTCAAGATCAGATAGTTACGCCTCAAAAGCATACACGGTTTTTACAGCTATAAAAAAATCTGTTTAGGGCGGATTTTTTTAATTTATATTGTTTTTCACAGCTTGGTGCAGCTTTTGCTGTAGACTGTAGCCTCATGACCGTTCCCAAACCCAACTTGACCGATGCGCCAATGCTTTCTGCCAAGTTGCGCCAAACAATGCTACCAGCTTTTCTCGAGTATTTATCCACCAGCGCCCATAACGGGGTACTC
>JAAURS010000036.1 GCA_012032135.1 Acaryochloridaceae cyanobacterium RU_4_10
GCTGATTCTATTTTTGGGAAGTTCTTTGGGCAACCTGAATCCCTTGGAATGCGATCGCCTGTTCGGCCAAATTGCAGACGCCCTGAATCCAGGGGAGTATTTTTTATTGGGTGTAGATCTCCAAAAACCCGTTCCAGTTTTGGAAGCAGCCTACAATGACAGCCAGGGGGTAACGGCTGATTTTAACCTCAATATGTTGCACCATCTCAATTGGCGGTTTGGCGGCAATTTCTGTCCGGAACAATTTGAGCATCAGGCCATTTACAACACCCAAGCCCATCAAATTGAAATGTACCTCACCAGCCTTTGCCATCAAAGCGTTCGCTTTGAATCTCTGGACTGGACCTGTCCGTTTCAAGCTCAAGAAAAATTCGGACAGAAATTTCACGGAAGTTTGAGCTGACCGCATTGAAAACACAGCTTCAGAATTTAAATAGCCTGAAACATCCCGCCCATCGGCTTCAACCCGTTCGGGTTTGGACAGATCCCCAGCAATGGTTTGCCCTGATTCTCAGCCAACTCCAACCGAAGGAGTAAAGAGAGACTTGCAAGGTCGAGATACAATGAATGCGAAGATTTATCATCGGTGTCGTCATCGCGGCCTGCATTAGGAGAATCCGATCGGATGGGAAAAGTTGTCGGGATTGATTTAGGTACAACCAATTCAGTCGTAGCCGTCATGGAAGGGGGCAAATCGGTTGTCATTGCCAATGCTGAAGGCAGCCGTACCACGCCGTCTGTTGTCGGGTTTGGCAAGGATGGCGAACGCCTGACGGGACAATTGGCCAGACGCCAAACCGTTTTAAACCCACAAAATACGTTTTACGGCTTTAAGCGGTTTATGGGCCGCAAATACACTGAATTGAGCCCAGAGTCAAAACGGATTCCTTACACCATTCGTCGAGATGATGAGGGAAATATCAAGATCAAATGCCCCAAGCTAGAGCGCGAATTTGCACCGGAAGAAATTTCGGCGATGATTCTCAAAAAACTGGCAGAAGAGGCCAGCAGATATCTGGGCGAACCCGTCACGGGCGCTGTCATTACAGTTCCGGCTTACTTTAACGATGCCCAACGTCAAGCCACCCGAGATGCAGGGCGCATTGCTGGGTTAGACATCAAACGTATCTTAAACGAGCCTACGGCTGCGGCCTTGGCCTACGGCTTAGATAAAGAGGATGTTCAAACCGTCATGGTCTTTGACCTTGGGGGAGGGACCTTTGATGTGTCCATTCTAGATGTGGGAGATGGCGTCTTTGAGGTCAGATCCACCAGTGGCGATACTCAGTTGGGCGGTAACGACCTGGATAAACTGATTGTGGATTGGCTCGCCGAACAATTCTTGGAACGAGAGGGCATCGATTTGCGCCGAGATCGCCAATCGCTCCAGCGCCTCACAGAAGCGGCTGAAAAAGCCAAAATGGAACTCTCTGGGCTGCCAGACACCAACATCAGCCTGCCCTTTATTCATGCGACGGAAGACGGTCCCAAACATTTAGACGTCACCCTTACTAGGGGACAGTTTGAAAATCTATGCAGTGACTTCATCAAACGCTTGCAAGTCCCCGTCAAACAGGCGCTGCAAGATGCCAACCTGCGCCCCGGACAAATTGATGAAGTGGTTTTGGTGGGCGGGTCTACTCGGGTTCCCTTTGTACAGCGTGCGGTCAAAGAAATTATCGGGATAGAAGCCAGTCAAAACGTCAACCCCGATGAAGTAGTGGCCGCAGGCGCTGCCATCCAAGCCGGAATTTTGGGCGGCGAGGTGAAGGATGTGTTGCTGTTAGATGTGACGCCCTTGTCCTTGGGTCTAGAAACCATCGGTGGGGTGATGAAGCCTCTCATTCCGCGCAATACAAGCATTCCGTCCGGCGATCGGATATTTTCGACGGCAGAAAACAATCAAGTCAGGTTGAGGTTCACATCCTGCAAGGAGAACGGCAGCTTGCCGAGCATAACAAATCCCTCGGGCGGTTTCAGTTGCGAGGGATTCCGCCTGCACCTCGAGGCATTCCTCAGGTCCAGGTCTCCTTTGATATTGATGCCAATGGAATTTTGCAGGTCACGGCCCTAGATAAATACACCGGACGCGAACAAAGCATTACGGTTCAAGGGGCCACCAACTTAGCCGAGTCTGAAATCAAACGGATGATAAAAGACTCAGAAGACTATGCAGACGGCGATCGCCGCCGTCGAGAGCGGATTGAGAAGCGCAACCGTTCCCAGGATCTCATCGCTCAATGCGATCGTCAGCTTCGGGAAGTTTCTTTAGATTTTGGCCCGCAATTTGCAGGCAGCTTGAGGCGACAAATCGATGCCTTGAATCGGGATTTACAAGAGAGCCTGAATCAAGATGACGATCGGCAAATTGATCTCAGCTACGCCAGTCTCCAAGATGCCCTCTACGAACTCGTGCGGGAAGTGAATTTAGAAATGCAGGGCTACGGCGACGAGGATGAAGATCTCTTTAACCTGCCTTCCATGGCTTCCATAAAAGATGCGGTTAACAAAGGCGTTGATGTCATTCGCGGCACCACTTCAAGTTCTGACCGCGCGCCGCGTCGGGCGATTGCAGGTCGCGGCAGTGACGGTCGTCCCAGACAGGACGTCTGGGAAGATTGGGATGATGACGACAATTGGTAGGGGCATCCGAACCTCATTTGACGGATTAATTTACCCACATTAGGGCAAGATAGGGTTGTGAATTGCTGGGCAAAACTAACGTTACATGCGTAACTTCAGAAATTACTACGACATCCTAGATGTACCCAGAGGGGCGACCAATGACGACATCAAACGTTCCTACAGACGCTTAGCCCGTCAATATCATCCTGACCTCAATCCAGGGGATAAAAGTGCAGAAGACCGCTTCAAAGACATTGGGGAAGCCTATGATGTGCTGTCTGACGCCACCAAACGCGCCCAATACGATCGATTTGGCCAGTACTGGAATCAACAAGGCTTTCAAGAATCTACGGCAACCGCAGCCCGAGGGCGGGCTTGGGGTGGTAATCGAGCTGGGGCAAGTGGTTCCAGTGCCAGTGAGGTGGATTTTAGTAAGTATGCCGATTTTCAAGAATTTGTAGATCAACTGATGGGGCGTCGCCAAAAGACAAGCAATACCCCACCCCGCAGTTCCGAACGACGCACCTCCCCCAGAACCGAAGCAGATCCCTTTCGTTCCAGTACCGCGAAAACAGCCTACGCAACGGGCGATCGCCGGGATGCGGAGGCAAGATTGGTGGTGCCTTTAGAGAAAGCCTATAGTGGGGGTCGCGAACGGATTCGGCTGGAAGATGGACGGTCCTTGGAAGTGAACATGCCATCGGGGATGGTGACGGGGCAACGGATTCGGCTAAAGGGACAAGGAAAAAGTGGGGGGGATTTATACCTGCGGATTGAAGTCTTACCCCATGAATTTTTCAAACTAGAAGGCACAGATATTGTCTGCGAACTGCCCATTACTCCCTGCGAAGCCGTGTTAGGGGGGCAAATTGAAGCCCCCACCTTGGATGGATGGGTCAAAATGACATTGCCTGCTGGCGTGCGACCCGGTCAACGTTTGCGATTGGGGAGTAAAGGATATCCCGGCGTTGATGGTGTGAGGGGCGACCAACTCGTTCAACTCCGAATCGATGTGCCGCGCAAGGTCAGCCCTCAAGAACAAGAGCTATACGAAAAGCTGCGCCAAATTGAGAGTTATAAACCTCGCACGGACTTGCCCCTTCCCTAGAAATATGGCTGCAACGGATGTTGGGCTTAGCGTAATTCAGATCGAGCTGGATCTTTGCCCAACACTCTAAAAACGTCCACTTGTAACGCTTTTCCCTTCAAAGACGTTGCCCCCCAAGGTTCAAACTGGTAATTGTCTCCAAGATGGTCCTGAGTTTGTTGGGCAATTAAAATCCGACAGGGAGAGGGTTGGCGCTCTTTATCTAAACTTTCAAGGCGAGAAGCAATATTGACGCTATCGCCAATGATGCCGTATTCCAGCCGAATTTTACTACCTACGCTGCCCACCACGACAGGACCTGTAAAGATGCCAATCCGCATCTCTACTTGCGGCAGACCTTGAGATTTCCAAGTTTGGTTCAAGGTGTCTAAGGTGTGACTCATGGCGATCGCGCAATCTACGGCGCTACAGGCATCCCGTTTGATTTCGTCAGGGTGTTCGTGGGCAATGGGAACCCCAAACACGGCCATAATGCCATCCCCCATAAATTTATTGATGACCCCTTGATGGTGCTGCACAATGTGGGCCATCTCGTCTAGGTACTCATTCAGCCAAGCCAATAATTGTTCGGGGGGGTACTGTTCGGAGAGGCTGCTAAATCCCCTCAAGTCTGTAAACATCAAGGTGGCAGTTAACTTTTGACCGGGTAATTTACCATTGTCCAGCAATTCATCTCGTCGTTGCCAGAGCGTTTCAGCAATTTCTGGAGACGTGCTTTGCCCCAGCAGTCGCATCACCATTTTTGCTGTTTTTGGGCCTGTTGACCCATATAGGCCACCATGCTTCCCGTGGAGAGCATAAATCCTAACGCGGGTGGAATGAGGGGTATCCATCCTGCTTGGAGAAAAATCAGGAAGCAAGTGACTCCTAACACCAGCAAACTCAACGGCGTCGCGATCAATAGAAAAAGGGGCCTGCGCGATCGCCCCGCCAAAACAGCACCCAGAATAGACCACCCTAAAATCCAGACTCCTTCGATGGCATCCGGCCAAAACCAGAACAATTGGCGTTTTCCGGTTGCAGCGTCTAGGAATTGACTCACCATTTGAGCATGAACAAACACACCGGGCATCCGTTGCTCATCGCTCTGTCCCGCGCTGAAGGGTGTCTTGAAAAAATCCTTAGCGCTTTCCGCAACACTCCCAATCAAAATAATGCGATCGCGAATGAGATTTGCAGGCACTTTATTGTTGAGCACGTCTCCAAATGTCACCATTGGGATAGTGTGCATCATTCCCCGATAGTTCAATAACACTTGTTGACCTTCGGTATTAGCATTAACATAGCTCCCGTCATTAGGCTGTAAGGGGACAAAGGTTGCCTTCCCCAATCGCATCAGATCGGGATTGTGAAGACTGGGTTGAGGTTCAATATCGTCATCCAATAGATAGCGCCCAGCTAACTGAAGTGAAAACGAAGCGAGATTTTTCTCCCCTTTTTCTTCTGGTTGAAAAAATAACGCGCGCCTAATAATGCCATCTCGATCCACCAGAACATCGTTAAACCCAACTTGGCTGTCTATCGGCAATTCTTTTGGGGGTTGAATCGTAGGTTGCCGTTCATCTCCCACCTTTGTAATCCCAATCATTCGATCTGAGCGCTTGAGCTGCTTGACAAAATCAGCATGTCCTGGTTCAACAGGTTTATCTCGATAAATATCCAACCCGATGACTCTAGGTCGAGCAGTCCATAATTTGGCTAACAGATCGGCATAAGCCCGATCTGGAAATTGCAAAATACTGCCCTGATCCTGGATATCTTGCTCTGTAATCCCCACCACTAAAATTCTTGAGTCTGGTGGTTGTATGGGTCGTAGGCGCATCATTACGTCGTAGGTGACCAATTCCAGCCACTCTAGAGTTCCCAAACTTCTGAGTCCCAGGATTAAAAGCGTTGCAGCCACACTGGCGATCGCGCCAACAATGGGAATGACATTCCGTTCTTGACCAAACTTAAACATGATGGACAGGGGATAAGCCTAAAATAGGTGCGATCGCATTTTCCATAAAAGGATTTGAGCCTGTGAATTTAGGCAAGTGGATGGGTCTAGTCTTGCTCTGTGTGTCGCTGTACATTCTATGGCAGATCCGGCAGGTACTTTTGCTCGGCTTTACCGCAGTGGTACTGGCCTCTGCCGTAAATGGCTTGGCCAGACAAATCGCCACTCGGATAAAAATTAGACGAAGTTTAGCAATTCCGTTGGTTCTTGTCCTACTGTTTGGCTTCATCGGCATTTTTGGACTGCTGGTCATTCCGCCTTTCGTCTCACAATCTCAAGAACTTGCAGCCCTAGTCCCTCAAGGTATCGATCGATTCATTGCCTTGGCTCGGTGGATAGAACGTCAAATTCCAGGTCAAAACTTTATTAGTACCAATCTCTTTGAAGATTTCAGCAAACAAATATCGCCCTTGGCTGGCCCAATTTTTTCCAATTTCTTTGCCTTTTTCTCAAACTCCCTCGTGGTGGTGCTCAATATTTTGCTGGTTTTAGTTTTGACCATGATGCTTGTCGTGGAACCAGAAAAGTATCGAGGACTCTTCATTCGGTTATTTCCAGCATTTTACCGCCGTCGAGTGGATGAAATTTTAAGGCTTTGCGAAACATCCCTGGATGGGTGGATGGCTGGGATTTTATTCAATATGGTGGTCATTGGGGTGTGTAGCTTTATCGGTTTGCTGATTTTGCAAGTCCGTCTCCCCTTGGCGAACGCACTTATCGCGGGTCTCCTGGAGGCCATTCCCAATCTGGGTCCCACCATGAGCGTGATTCCGGCAATGGCGATCGCACTCCTAGACGCACCGTGGAAAGCAGGCGCGGTGTTGGTGCTCTATGTGTTGATCCAGCAGTTAGAACAATATTTGCTGGTGCCAACGGTCATGGCCAAGCAAGCCTCTCTCCTGCCGGCGGTTACACTATTGTCTCAGATTGCCTTTGCCATTTTCTTTGGATTTTTAGGGTTATTACTGGCGCTGCCCTTGGTGATTGTGGGGCAGATTTGGGTCAAGGAAGTGCTGGTCAAGGATGTTTTGGACCAATGGAACGATTCGCCACTGATGCCCCGTTAAGGCGATGGTTGATATCCACAGAGATTAGCTTAGGATAGAAAAGAACTATGAATGAGTAGAATTCCGGTTAATTTCTATGAGCTTAAACGTAGTCAGTTTGGTGGGACGAGTTGGCACAGAACCCGACGTTCGGTATTTTGAGTCGGGGAGTGTGGTTTGCAAATTAACCCTCGCGGTCGATCGCCGCAGCCGCAATAACGATCAACCGGATTGGTTCAATTTGGAACTGTGGGGTAAAACCGCCGAGGTTGCGGCTCAATATGTTCGTAAAGGCAGCTTAATTGGCGTGACGGGCGCGCTCAAATTTGACCACTGGAAAGATCGCACCACTGGAATGGATCGATCGCAGCCCGTGATCCGAGTCGATCGGATGGACCTCCTCGGTTCGAAACGCGATTCAGAACAACCCGTTGCTGCTGGCGGATTTGATGAGTTTTAAAGTGGGGGGGTTAGTAGCTGATTTGCAACGTCACTGATGCCTGCACAGACTGTTCCCCTCCTTCGACGGGTGTTGATGATGCATCAGCGGTTCTGGCCTCCAAAGTGCTTACTTTGGCAACATAGGGCACAGGCGGCGGCACATTAGCACCATTGAGCTGGATACTGACAATTTCTTTGGGTGTTAAGCCCAACGTACTCAACACTGCTGCTCCCTGCTCTTGAGCATCCTTTGTCGCCTTCCCAAGAGCCACTTTTTGAGCGTCAGAGATGGCTTGGTCCGTTGCTGCAAAGGAGACATTATCAATCCGACTGGCTCCGGCCTTCACGGCATCGTCCATGATAACGCCAGCTTGACCTGTGGGAACTCTAAAGCTAACGGTATTGCTGGCCTGATAACCCTTTAGGGTCTGCTTTCCGTTGTTGTAGTCATATTGAGGATTGAGATTGATTCCTGTGGTTTGCAGTTTCTCCACATTCCGAGACTTCAGGAATGCCACCACGGAGGCAGAACGCTTGGCCACTTCTTGCTGAACCTGTTGAGCGGTTTTACCTTGGGCTTCAACTCCAAGCTGGATATTGGCCAACGTTGCAGGAATCTTTTCTGTACATTGTCCGGTGACAGTTAAGGTGCGAAACATAGGTGCAGGTTGAGAAGAACTAGGGCGAAGCTGTGCACTGACGGTAGGGGGTACCATCATTCCCCACCCGATCGCGCCAATGGACCCAACGGCGATCGCCAGTGCTTGCCACTGCCCCATTTTTTTGATGGATATACTGTTGCGGAGAGGCAGCCATTGTTTTTGCATGGTTCAATATCCTAAGGAATCTCTACTCCTTCGACCATCGCATATCTATCCAGGTTCCATGGGTCAAGTTACAGAAACGGTAACGGTTTTATCCTTAAGTCGATATCTTATCCACAAGCCTATGTTGGGCGAGTTGAAGGTGCAACGAGTATCATAGTGACGCGGACCTACCCGTAATTTTTTTGCAGCTTATTCAGAGATTTCCAGCTCAGTTTAGATATCCATCCATGAGTTCGACCTCAAAGCTTTCTCCAATGGCCAGCTATTGCATTCGTCGCTTAATTCAAGCGCGAAAAGACACAATTTTAAAGACTGGGTCTGACCCTTCACAAGGGGCAAGTGTGATTCTTTTAGATCCTGAGGAGATCCTCAAGAGCCTTGCCTTAAGTGAAACAGCTTATGTCCAAAGAATTAATAATTTAGAAGTTTTAGCTCGTGCCTATCAAAATTTAACTTCAGAAGGTCAACATCCAGAAGAACTTAAAATTCTTGAGCTACAGATTCTGGGTTTACTCAAACTATCTATCGTTAGCGGTGATAACAAGACCCAAGCAACTGCCCCTTCATCGAATTCTCCCCCCAAAATTAAGATGAGTGACGCTTTGGAAATCCTGCAAGCTCTCATTCAATGCGGGTCAACCTACTTAGGCCCCAAAATCTCAAGCGATTACTTTACCACTTCACGTCCCGCAGCAGTTTGGTTGGAATGTTTTACTCTTAAAAGCAACAATAAGTTGATGGCGAACGGGTTTGTGAGCGATAGTTTGCAGGGCCAGGAACTAGAAGATATTCAACTCTGGGTTAAGACCTATATTAAGAAATGCTCGCTGATCGTTAGTGAGTTTTACACCATGGTCGATCCAAGTCATCTCAAACGTCTTTTTATTGCGTTAAATGACGTCAAGCCAGACCAGTAAGCCAACCTATATTTTATCTATAAAATGGTTCAAAATTTATATCAAAAATGGGACTATTTAAGCCGATACAATCAGTGGATTGCTTGGAATTTATTTCTCGCTTTTATTCCATTAGTCATTAGTTTTTATTTATTTAGACGACCCTCCACTCAGCGATCGCCCCTCTGGTGGATTGGGCTGGCCGTGTATATTGCATTTTTACCCAATGCACCCTACGTATTAACGGATATCATTCATCTGATTCAAGCAACTTGGTCTACCCCCTCCCTTTGGGTCGTAACCTTTTTTTATATCCCTCTCCACCTGGGGGCAATTTTTGTGGCCTTTGAAGCCTACGTTGTATCTCTGATCAACCAAAGTTCTTATCTTAGAAGAATTGGACTCAAGCAATATATTTTTAGAGCTGAATTGCTGACCCATAGCCTATGTGCCATTGGGATTTATCTAGGGCGTTTTCTGCGGCTGAATAGCTGGGACATCGTCACAGCGCCCAAAAATGTGATTGTAGTGACCCTCAATGAATTGACTGGGAAAGGTCCGTTGGCCGTTATGTTTGTGACAGCCATCATTTTGACCATCCTTTACTGGATTATGAAGCAGGTCACCATTGGAATATTGCTCCGTATTAGAGAATGGCGGAATGACTCGCACTATTTTGATTGAAGATGACTCACACGTCTAGAGAAAGGGCAGATGCGTTATTAGCCCAGCTCAACCAACACAAACAGGACTGGATCAAGGTTTCCACTGAAGATCGCATTCATTATCTTGAAAGGTGTTTGCACAATGTCTCAGATGTTGCACCCCATTGGGCTGAGGCGGCTTGCATTCTTAAAGGATTAGACCCAGACTCAGCGATCGCAGGAGAAGAATGGTTGGCAGGGCCTTTTGCGGTGATGCATTATCTACGGTTGTTGATCCGAACCCTGAAGGCTGGAAATGCAGGAATGCCGAAGATTGAACTGCGATCGCCCAATCGACAAATCGCCAAGGTATTTCCCAACGATCTATTCGATCGGTTGCTCTGGCTAGGCGTTAGTGCAGAGGTGTGGTCCCAACCTGGGCGATCGCTGACAAAAGATCCCACTCATAGGCCAGAGGAAGGTAAGGTTGCGTTGGTTCTAGGAGCTGGCAATATTTCATCCATTGCACCCTTGGATGTTCTACATCAGCTTTTTGTAGAAAACCGAGCGACCTTACTCAAGATGAACCCAGTCATTGATAGCCTCGGCCCGTGGATCGAAAGAGTTTTTGCCCAGCTTCAGGCAGATGGCTTTTTGGCAATTGCTTATGGGGGTGCTGAGCTAGGTGCTTACTTATGCCAGCATTCAGCCGTAGATGCGATTCACATTACAGGATCGCAACAGACCCACGATGCCATTGTCTGGGGCAACCCGATCGCCGAACATCGTTCCAGTTCCCTACAGATCGACAAACCCATTACGTCAGAGCTAGGGGGCATCACTCCTATCATCGTGGTTCCAGGGAATTGGTCCGAGTCAGACTTGGTGTTTCAAGCGCGACATGTGGCCAGTATGGTGGCTCACAATGCCAGTTTTAACTGTGTAGCGGGTAAGGTCTTGGTCTTGGCAAAAGGATGGGCACAGCGATCGCAATTTCTAGACTTAGTCCGAGAGCAGTTTCGCCAAATCCCACCCCGAAGGGCTTACTATCCGGGGGCTCAGACCCGATATGAAACATTCTTGGCAAAATATCCCGATGCAGAACAACTCGGATCGTCAGCCCCAGAGTGCATTCCCTGGACATTGCTTCCCAATGTGTCCCCTCGCTCAGGCGAATATGCCCTAACGGAAGAAGCATTTTGTGGGGTTCTAGCAGAAGTGAGCTTAGATGCCGCTACCGCAGAGGATTTTCTGCCTAGCGCGGTAGATTTTGCAAACCAGTCCATTTATGGAACGCTCTCTTGTACCGTCTTAGTGAATCCTAAAACTGCGCGGCGGTTTTCTGCTGCGGTTGATGAGGCGATCGCCAACCTGCGCTACGGGTCCATTGGGGTCAATATTTGGTCTGGGGCACTCTTTGCCATGCCGGAAATTCCTTGGGGTGCGTTTCCTGATAACACCCTAGATAATATTGGGTCTGGTAAGGGATTTGTACACAATGTTTTGTGGGTCGGAAATCCTCAAAAGGCTGTGGTGTATGCCCCTTTCCGTATTTGGCCTACCCCTCTTTGGTTTGCCCAACATCGAACCCTAAAGAAGGTGGCTCAAAAGTTGTTGCAGTTTGAAGCTAACCCGAGCTGGCGAAGACTTTTGTCCGTGATTGTGGCGGCATTGGGCGGTTAACCATTGCCATAAAAACGCATCAGATGAGGGCCGTTGGTGACTCTATTACTTAAGAAAGCCCAATGGAAACTGAGCCGAACCGTATTCTGACATGTAGCAGCCCTTATATAAAGGAAGTCCAATGGGAACTGAGCCGAACCATATTGTTGAAACACCTGAATTGCCTAATAGTTGGAAGGAAATTCAGCCAGATCTAATCTATCGAACATCCGAGCCCAGGCTCGTATCCTTTAACAAAACCCAAATCCAATTGGGGATTTTGTACGATCCGATTGGCAAACATCTCAAAGCTATAAACAAGGGTCTAGTTTCGCCAAAAGGCAGCATGGGCATAGTTCCATCTGAAGAACCCGACTATGACTTCAAATCTAAAGTTCTTGGCAAAGGTGGCGATCGCAGATTTCACGGCAAGATAATAGAAGATATCCTTCACTTTCCAGGTAAGCTAACCAACCACTAATCAGGTCTGTCTTGTGAATAGCACACTTAAAAATCATCCGATCTGGGATAACCTCGACCGAACCTTCAAGCAACTTGACCCAAACAAAATTGCTATCCAACACCTACAGGATTGCAAGGATCAAATTAATGGTTATTGGGATGAAGACGAATTCTATGAAGTTATCAGTTTTACCCAAAAACCATGCCCAGAACTCATCAGTAGCTCCTTAGGGCTCTCTCCAGCAAGCGTCGGCAATACACACTGGCTCCAACTCAAATTTGCTCTAACGGTCAATTCATCTGATGGTTTAGAACAAACAGCACACAAAGAGAAAAATATGCTGGGCGAATTACTCCTAATTTTGGATGAAAACCTGGGCGTGGTGGATGAAAATTGGTTAATCGATCTTCATTCCCCCTATGTATTAACTAGAAGCTAAACCGTAAAGCTGGCTTCAGCGCCCTGAGCCGCCTGCCAACTCCGAGCGTCATAGTACAGGTCTTCTAGGGTAATGCCGTAAAGAACTGTCTTGAGATGTTGTTGCAGCCGCTTCCATACGGCAATGGTGACCCAGTCTTCTGCATTGGGGGTATTGTCTTCAACCGCATCGGGGAAGGGTTCCACCCATTCGCCCACCGCTTCTAGAATCTGTCCCAAAGAAATTTGGGCGGGCGATCGCGCCAATTGATACCCCCCTGAACCCCACGCATAGACCGAACCAAGCCACCCCGCCTGAGTTCGATCAGCAATTTCTCCAGATAAGGGGCAGGCAACGACTGTCGGAGGGAAATATCCGCCACGGATGCCGGACCAAAACACGGCTGCAAACTCAGGTCGAGTAGCGCTTTGACACTGTAATGGCCACGGGTGGTAAGCTTCATGCGAGAATGGCTTGGGATTATAAGTTGTCAAAGGCTAGACGGTTGCGGTCAGACTGAGCTAGAACTGAGCAACCATCCATCTCACCTGGGTTTTTCCCTCATTGTACTGCGTTGTTTTTGAGTGCCCTCCGGTTGTCCATGTCAGAATCTTTTCGTCGTACTAAGATTGTCGCTACGGTTGGTCCAGCGATTTCAACTCCTGAAATGCTGAGTGCTGTGATTGAAGCAGGTGCTACAACCTTGCGCCTGAACTTCTCCCACGGCACCCATGAAGATCACAAACGCTCGATTCGGTTGATTCGCCAACTGTCCTACGAGCTAAATCGTCCCGTTGGGATTTTGCAAGATTTACAAGGGCCTAAAATTCGATTGGGCAAGTTTGCCAATGGTCCCATTGTTTTGAATAAAGGCGATCGCTATACCCTGACCAGTAAAGAAATTCCTGGCACGCAAGAAATCAGTTCCGTCACCTATCCGCCCCTCGCTGACGAAGTACCGAACGGTGCCACCATCATGCTGGACGATGGGCGGGTAGAAATGAAGGTTGAGGAAGTAGACAAAGCCGCAGGTGCAATTCATTGCCGCGTAGTGGTGGGCGGCCCCCTGTCTGACTCCAAAGGTGTGAACTTTCCAGGCGTTTATCTCTCCATCAAAGCACTCACGGACAAAGACCGTCGCGATTTAGCCTTTGGATTAGACCAAGGCGTAGATTGGGTGGCATTGAGTTTTGTCCGCAACCCTCAAGACATTATTGAGATCAAAGAAATCATTGCTGCTGCTGGGAAATCTACGCCCGTCATTGCCAAAATTGAAAAGCATGAAGCCATCGAGCAAATGGAAGAAGTGCTGAGTCTGTGCGATGGCGTGATGGTGGCGCGGGGAGACTTAGGGGTAGAACTCCCGGCTGAAGACGTTCCCATGCTCCAAAAACGGTTGATTGCAACCGCTAACCGGATGGGAATTCCAGTCATTACCGCCACGCAGATGCTAGACAGCATGGTAAACAGCCCTCGGCCCACCCGCGCAGAAATCTCCGATGTGGCCAATGCCATCTTGGATGGGACGGACGCGGTCATGTTGTCCAATGAAGCAGCGGTGGGTAAATATCCCGTTGAGGCAGTGGCAACAATGGCCCGCATTGCAGCGCGGATTGACCAAGAGCGCCATCTGTGGCCGAACTGGATGACAGAAACCCCTTCAGAGCGCTCTGTTCCTAATGCCATCAGTGCGGCGGTAGGTCAAATTGCGGTGCAGCTCAATGCCAAAGCCATTTTAAGTCTGACTAAAACAGGGGCAACGGCTCGGAATGTTTCTAAATTCCGACCTAATATTCCCATTCTGGCTGTGACGCCCCATGTGGAGATCGCGCGTCAACTTCAATTGGTCTGGGGTGTCCAGCCTTTATTGGTTCTCAACCTCCCGTCCGTCCGTCAAACCTTTCAAGCCTCTATCAATGCAGCCCAAGAGAAAAGTTTTGTCAAAGAAGGAGATCTGGTGGTGATGACCGCTGGAACGCTTCAGAATGTCTCTGGCTCGACCGATCTGATTAAGGTAGAAATAGTCACTGCCGTAATGGGCCAAGGGGTGGGAATTGGCGCAGGGTCTTTAAGCGGACGCGCTCGAATTGCCAATGGTCCGAATAGTCTCAAGAATTTCCACGAAGGTGAAATTTTGGTGGCATCCAAAACTGAAGCATTCCATGTGGATGCAATCCGTAAAGCCGCTGCCATTATTACGGAAGATGGCGATCGCAACAGTCATGCTGCCGTTTTAGGTCTGCGACTTGGGATTCCGGTCATCGTTGGGGTTGAAAATGCAACGATGATGATTCGGGACGGTACCATTCTGACCCTAGATGTGCAGCGGGGGCTAGTGTATTCCGGCAGCCTCGATCAGTATCAACAGGTTTCCAGCCTTCTGGTTTAAAGTTAGACCCCGAACAACTCCATCCTTTAAGGGACTGTGGCACAATAAGTCGGGTGGGTTGGCGAAACCGTAGAGGCTTGTTATGACAAAGTTTGTGTTTGTGACCGGAGGCGTCGTTTCCAGTATTGGAAAAGGCATTGTCGCCTCCAGTTTGGGGCGGCTGTTAAAGTCGCGGGACTACTCAGTTTCCATTCTAAAACTAGACCCCTATATCAACGTCGATCCTGGCACCATGAGCCCCTTTCAGCATGGGGAAGTGTTTGTTACCGATGACGGAGCGGAAACAGACCTGGATCTGGGTCACTACGAGCGCTTCACGGATACAGCAATGTCCCGGCTCAACAGCGTTACAACGGGCTCCATTTACCAAGCGGTTCTCAACAAAGAACGGCGGGGTGACTACCACGGCGGAACCGTTCAAGTCATTCCCCACATCACCAATGAGATTAAGGAACGCATTTTTAGGGTTGCCCAAGACACAACCCCGGATGTTCTGATTACGGAGATTGGTGGCACGGTGGGGGATATTGAATCGCTCCCATTTTTGGAGGCCATCCGCCAATTCCGCAAAGAGGTGGGACGGCAAAATATTCTCTACATGCACGTCACTCTCATCCCCTGGATTCCTGCGGCGGGGGAAATGAAAACCAAACCCACGCAACACTCGGTCAAAGAACTGCGGTCCATTGGGATTCAACCCGATGTCTTGGTCTGTCGCTGCGATCGCCCTTTATATCCCGGCATCAAGGACAAGCTCTCTGAATTTTGCGACGTTCCCGTCAAATCAGTCATCACCTGTGTGGATGCCAGTAGCATTTATGAAGTGCCGCTCATCCTAGAGCAAGAAGGGATGGCCCAACAGGTTTTAAGCCAGCTCAATCTCGAAGATCGGCAACCCGATTTGAGCCAATGGCAAAATTTGGTCGACCAACTCTACGCACCCACCAAAGAGGCCAATATCGTCATTGTTGGCAAATACGTGCGTCTGTCTGACGCTTATCTTTCTGTAGTGGAGTCCTTGCGTCATGCTTCCTTGGCAGCAGGGGTTTCTGTCAACCTGCATTGGGTGAATTCCGAAGATGTTGAAGAATACGGCGTCGAACAATATCTGACGGGAATGCATGGGATCATTGTCCCTGGCGGGTTTGGAGTTCGCGGGGTGGATGGCAAAATTGAGACAGTTCGCTATGCGCGGGAAAACCGAATTCCTTTTCTGGGCTTATGTTTGGGAATGCAATGCTCTGTGATTGAGTGGGCGCGGAATCTGGGCGGCTTTCCAGATGCCCACAGTGCCGAGTTCGATTCCAATACCTCCCATCCCGTTATCAATCTCCTGCCAGAACAACAAGATGTGGTCGATTTGGGGGGCACGATGCGTCTGGGTCTATATCCCTGTCGGTTGCTCAATGACTCGCTGGCCTTCCGCCTGTATGAAGAAACGGTGATTTACGAGCGTCATCGCCATCGCTATGAGTTTAATAATGCCTACCGAAGTCCGTTTTTAGAATCGGGTTATCTCATTTCTGGAACCTCTCCTGATGGTCGGTTGGTGGAGATTATCGAGCGTCCCGATCATCCCTTCTTTATTGCCACTCAGTTCCACCCAGAATTTAAGTCTCGGCCCAGTAAGCCCCATCCTTTGTTTCGCGGTTTTATTCAAGCCATCATCGATCGGGGGGTGCCTGCGATGGACGATCCTGAGGAAGCAAAAGACCTTGAGCCCTTGCTTTCCGAACCGTTGCCGAGTTGAACATCTATGGGTTACTACGTCTCACCCCGCTTTCTAGATAAAGTTGCCATTCACATCACTAAGAATTACATGGATCTTCCCGGTGTTCGGGTGCCTTTGATTTTGGGCGTGCACGGACGTAAGGGAGAGGGGAAGTCTTTTCAGTGCGAACTCGTCTTTAAACTGATGGGGATAGAACCCGTCAGGATGTCGGCAGGCGAACTGGAAAGTCCAGATGCAGGCGACCCAGTACGGCTCATTCGCGCCAGGTATCGGGAGGCGGCTGAATTTATTAAGGTGCGGGGCAAGATGTGTGTCTTGCTCATTAATGACCTGGATGCGGGAGCGGGACGAGTGGATAAAACCACGCAGTATACCGTCAACACCCAACTGGTCAACGGGACGTTGATGAATATTGCCGATAACCCCACAGATGTTCAACTTCCTGGCAGTTATGAAACCCAGCCCACCCATCGGGTGCCTATTATTGTGACGGGCAATGACTTTTCCACGCTCTACGCGCCTTTGGTGCGGGACGGGCGGATGGATAAGTTTTATTGGGAACCATCCCTTGAAGACCGAATCGGAATTGTAGCTGGAATCTTTGAGGAAGACCATTTGCCCAGCGCAGATGTGGAACGCCTAGTCGCAACTTTTCCCCAACAATCGATCGATTTTTTTGGAGCACTGCGATCGCGGGTTTATGACGAGCAGGTCCGCACGTTCATTCGCCAGACGGGGATCGAACGGGTCTCTTCTTATTTGGTGAATAACCCTGACAAAACCCTGAACTTGGCCAAGGCCCAAGTCACCCTAAACCGATTGATCGAATTGGGCCATGAGATGGCTCAAGAGCAAGGTCGCCTGGTGCGATCGCAGTTAGCCCAAGAGTACGTCACAGGTGTAGGGCAAACCAACGCACAAGCCGAAGTAGAGATGCCGACCCAAACGCCAGACAACCTGCTAGAGCATCGCGAATCCGTCGATTTTGCTGCCGCTGTTGCGCCCAAGGACTGGCCCGGTCATGTTTCACTGCCCAACATCGAACGATTGTTGGAGCGATCGCTTCGGCAGGGAGGGCGACTGAGTTTAGAAGTTGCCTCCCCTCGTGAAAAAAGTGGGAATATTTGGCGGAGTTGGCCCTGGAGCCAGCCCCCAGAAAACATAACCAAAGCGGTAGATAGCATTTTAGACTGCATTAAAGCAAACCCGCGCAGCTATGTGAAGCTGATTGGGTATAACCCCAAAACCCAAACCCGACTCCTTGAGGAAACCATTGTTCGCCCCCAATAAGCCTCTAGGCTTTGGGTTCTGGCCAGAGCAAGCCCAACCCCATTCCCGCAAACCCAATCGCAGCAGCAGCTTTCAAAAGATGGGTGGGCAGCACTTGTGCAAACCCTTCTCCTATTAACACACCTAAGAAACTCGCAAAAATAAGCGCAGCAGCACTGCCCCAAAAGATGGCTTTAGGGTTTTGGCACTGACCACTAAGCGTAATAGCAGCCAATTGACTTTTATCCCCTAGCTCCGCTACAAACACCATTACAAAACTAAGGCCCAGCAATTTCCAATCCATAATAATGACCCACTTATCCTAAATGCACTACATCCCAGAGCAGTAAAACCGCAATTACCAACATTCCTGCTCCCGTAGCCGTTTCAAGGACATCGGCTGAGAGTCGTCGTGCCAGCCACCGTCCGATCAAAACTCCCAACAAACTAGTGGTCATTAAGGCCGCTGCCGCTCCAGCAAACACGACCCAAGGCGATTTGGATTCGGCGGTCATCAGGAGGGTGGCGAGCTGGGTTTTATCACCAATTTCTGCCAAAAAGATGGTCACAAACGCCGTCAAAAACTCCCGCAACATTCCAGGCTTTTTTTTGCTCGTAGAGGTTTCATGCGGCTGAAGTTCAGATTCAGTGAGGGTTGTTATCGTTCGATCGGTATTTGAAGCCTCTAAATCCAGCACGGGCACTCCGAAGATATTTTCATATTTCTTTCATTATTATGCCTGGACTTAGGGATTTAGCACATCCATTCCCTCTTTTCTAGGAGATGAATGAGTAGCACACAGCTTTTGAGCGCCACTACAGATAAACTCGCCCTTTTTATCTCAAGAACGGGACGCCCCATAATTGTTGGATTTTAGATAAAGTAGCTCGATCGCAAAATTACAAAAGTCTTCTCTGATTGACAGTTCGATCCCAATATTCAAACAATAAATCTCATAAATTCATACTTAAATACTGATTTCGAAGGGCTGGGAGTTCTACCAATCTACAGATTGAACCGCAGTCAAAAATCTTTTAAATAAAGGTATGAATTGAGTGGCGAAATTAATGATATCAGTTGCGGATCTAGTTTAGTTGTTGCTTTGTCGGTTTGACTTGCAACATTTCTATCTCGCTGATATCTGTTCGTACTAAGGAAATTTAAACAAGCATTTTTTTATTAGGTGTTGAAATGAAATCCAGCAAGTTGATTCGCTTTTTTGTATTAAATGGATGCTGCTCAACTCTAATGCTTGCATCTCTCACTCCTGTTTTAGCAGCGGAAGTTCTGCCGAAAAAAACAGGCTCTAGAGCAGTTCAAACATCGTCGCTTTCTAAGCCTTTAGTTCCAAGTAAAAGAAAAGCCAATTCAGCTAAGAATTTAGGTGTAATTCCTGGAATTGACTTGGCAAAGACCCCTCAACTATTGACTCAGATTACTGAACCTACGAGTCCATCTCCTGGCACCGAGCCTAGCAATACTGCTCCTGTCACTGAGCCAACGAGCCCACCTTCTGGTACTGACCCCAGTAATACTGCTCCTGCTACTGAGCCAACGAGTCCACCTTCTGGCACCGAGCCTAGCAATACTGCTCCTGCTACTGAACCTACGAGTCCACCCTCTACAGTTCCATCTTCAAGCGAACCCCAATTTCCGAGTGGAGAACAGGTCAAACCGGACCCGAATACGGTCGATCCGGGGCGCAGAACGCGCTCTGGTTCCAGCTATATCGGAATTGGTGCAAATGTAGGCGGGTTTGGCAAGACTTCTGTAGGTAGCCCTGGCTTAATGTTATATAGCAAAATTGGTCTCACTCGTTACTTTTCAGTTCGTCCTGCGGTAGTGACTGATTTCTCAATGATGCAACGTTTATTTTGCCTGCAACCTTTGATTTTGCCCCTATTCGATTGGGCTCTGTGGCAAATAACGCGATTTCAATTGCGCCCTATATTGGAGCAGGAGCTTCTGTTTCAACTCGTGGTGACGCCAGACCATTAGTGAATGCAGGAATTGATGTGCCTATTAACTCCAGATTTACAGCAACATTGGGACTAAACACAACCTTTAGCGACGATGTTGACTTAGGTGGGTTTATTGGCGTAGGTTACAATTTTTGAGAAGAATCACAAAGTTAAAAATTTTTTTCATTAGCTGGAACCTGTTTTTTGCAGTCAGAAAGGTCGCTTTAATTGCAGTGTTTGTAGTGAAGATAATCCCAGACTTACTTATAGGTCTGGGATATTGGTTATTTGCAGGAAAGTAGAAACATTTGCTGTACTCGTGTCATAAGGTATTAAGCTTTGGGGGAATAAATTTCAGCTCGATCGCTCAACTTATGCAACGCAAGCATCAATAGGCGATTTGTCAATACTCCATCTTAAATATCTTACTGCTCATTTTTCCAACTATAAGATCGATCCATTAGCGCTGGCAGTAACAGACCTTTAAAACGAAACTATAGAGTGCTGCATTAACCCACTATTTAGAATGAACGATTTACTATATAACCCCAATAGTCCGGACAGAATTAGACAGTTTTAGGGAGAGATAGCCCCGTAGTCAAGGAGCTTCTGGTAGCTGGAGTGGGATTTAATTAAAGTTGGGTCCAAATCAAACAAGGCAATAAATAATTCCAGT
>JAAURS010000353.1 GCA_012032135.1 Acaryochloridaceae cyanobacterium RU_4_10
GCACGGCCATGCGCCCCTACGAAATACTGATGTTAATTCGTTTAGCCCGTCAGTCCAGGTAGGTTGAGTCCGGCGGTGAGGTCTTCCATGCGATCGCGCATGGTATCCGTAGATTTGACGTAGGCGTCTTTCATGGCAGCCGTTACAAGGTCAGCCAAGACTTCATGCCCTTCAGCAAAAGCTTGCTCGGAAATTTCCACCCGCAGGGGTTCTTGGTTGCCACTCATGACCACCTTGACTAAGCCACCACCCGCTTCGCCTTCAATTTCCATTTGCTCGAGGTCTTCTTGAAGCTGCTTGGCACCTTCTTGTACCTTTTGAGCTTTTTTGATGGCGTCCGCAAGCTCTTTCATCTTGCCGAGGCCAAATCCAAATCCTTGTCCTTCTGCCATAGTCTTTGTTGTGTTTAGGTTAAGTGACGATCTAAACAGGGTGCTAAAAACAGCGTTTCCCCGCAATGCTCAGTTTCTATCATACCCAGGACGGGTCTTTTAGGCGGCGTTCTCAAAATCCCCTAGGATTTTTACCTCTGGATGAAGGGTGACGCCCCACCGTTCGGCAATGGTTTTTTGAACGTGAAAAATTAAGTTGTAAATATCAGAGGCAGTTGCTCCCCCTCGATTCACAATAAAGTTTGCGTGTTTTTCAGACACTTGGGCTCCCCCAATTTGAAATCCTTTTAATCCACTTTGTTCGATGAGCTGCCCAGATTTTTGCGGGAGGGGATTGCGAAATACGCTGCCGCAACTGGGCATGTCGTAGGGTTGGGTTTCAAGGCGATGGTTGAGATGGGAGTCTGTGAGCGCCTGTATTGCTGCAATGGGTTGGCCGGGTTGAAGGGCAAAGGTGGCTTGGAGCACGACAAGCTGGGTCCCTTGCAAGCTGGAGGAGCGATACCCGTAGTTCAGATCGTCCTTGTAAAAAGTTTGGATGTTGCCATCGGGCTGAAGCACTTTTGTGCTGACAAAGGAATCTGAGATATCTCCACCGTGGGCTCCCGCGTTCATGACAACGGCTCCGCCTACGGTCCCAGGGACGCCAACAGCCCATTCAAATCCCGCCCAACCTTGTTTTGCGAGCTGACCGCAAAGCCGAGGGACTGGCTTCCCCGCCGCGACGGTAATTTGCCCTGAGGCTTCATCAAAGGATTGATCCCGCAGGTGTCGCGTAACAATGACGAGGCCCGGTAAGCCGCGATCGCTAATCAATAAATTAGACCCCGCACCCAGGACCGTCAGTGGAAATCCTTCTTGGTAGGCCCAAGCGACAGCGGCCTGAAGGTGCTCTAACGAGTGGGGCGCAATAAACCATTGGGCAGGGCCTCCCACCCGATAGGTCGTGTACTCTGAGAGGCTGACTTGGGCGTCAATCTGACAGTCACCGTTGAGAAGGGGAACGAAGGTGGGCTGAGCGACGGTCATCGCAGGGCTACCTCCGGTGTGGGCTCTTGAAAATGGCTGACTAGATCGGGAATGATTTGGTTTAAGTTCCCCGCACCCAAAAAGATGACCAGATCGCCAGATCTCAGGTTCTCTTGGAGATAACAGGTGACATTGCTCAAGGTCTCTTGGTAGGACACTAAAGGATGGTGCTCTGCGATCGCTGCTGCAACGCCTGCCCCACTGACGCCAGGGGGTTTTACTTCCCCTGCACTGTAAACATCCGTGGGGATCACGCAATCCGCATCGCTAAAGGATTGGCTGAAGTCTTCTAAAAAGGTCATTGTCCGGCTGTAGCGATGGGGTTGAAACACTGCAACGACCCGTTTGTATTGTGACAGTCCGTCTGAGCCTGGGGTTGCACGCAGCCGCGCGAGGATAAAGTTGCCCGAATTTCGCTGGGATGGTGGGCGTAGTCATCAATGAAACAAATGCCTTGAGCTTCGCCGCGCAGTTCAAACCGACGTCGAGTTCCGGCAAAGGTCGATAAGGCTGCTGCGATCGTGTCAAAGGAAATTCCCAGGAGGCGACCCACTGCTATAGCTGCTAAAGCGTTACTGAGATTGTGGCGACCCAGCAATGCGAGGGAAAGTTGTCCGAGACGTTGACCCCGTTCGTAAATAATGGCAGAAGTAACCGCCGATCCGTAGGTGACTTCATCGGCCAAATAGTCAGCGTTAGTTTGAGGGTTCAGGCTGTAGGTGGTCCAAGGTCGGCCTGCGGCAAGGGGCGCGATCCGATCTTGAATGGTGTCGCAGTCGGCACAAAATACGATCTGGTGACAGTGTTCTGTAAAGGTATGAAAGATTTGAACGACTTCATCTAGGGTTGCGTAGTGGTCGGGATGGTCTAGTTCGATATTGGTAACAATCCCAATATGAGCCTTGAGCTTGACAAGAGATCCGTCCGATTCATCTGCTTCTGCTACAAGGTAGGGACTGTGGCCGACTTTAGCATTGCCCTGCCATGCCGAGACTTCACCCCCTATGACAATGGTTGGATCCAGATTGGCTTGCATTAAAAGATAACCAATTAGACTGCTTGTCGTAGTTTTGCCATGGGTGCCTGCAACGGCAATACTTTTTGGAGCCTCTTGAATGAGTGCTGCTAGGACATCAGAACGATGGAAAATTGGACAACCTAAACGTATCGCAGCTTGATATTCAGGATTGTTTTGTTGAATGGCCGTCGAACAAATAACTTGAGGTAGACTGTTACCGAGTTCGGGGAAATAATTTAAGTTATCTTCATGGTGTACCTGGAAAACATGGGCTCCCAAAACACTCAATTTTTGCGTAATATTTGTGGCTCTAACATCTGAGCCTGAGACGGGAAGGTTGCGTTCGGTCAAAATTTGGGCTAAAGCGGACATGCCTATTCCACCAATCCCAATAAAGTGAAAGGGCCGACCGCTCAAGTCAACGGCATTCTGCATTCTATTGTCTCTCCTTAAAAATTCCACGCCCGTCTCTGCACAAAATACCCCTAGATTTTGCTGCCGCCACTATACTAGTCCGTTGAAACGCAGTCGTCCAATTTATTTAGGCCAACTTCAACGGTTATTTCTAGGCTAGAAATCCTTGAACTAGCCGCGATCGGAGCATTTACACAGCAAAAACTTGGGAATTTTACCTCACAGTTTGAGGTTTTTCGGCTATTCTGTCAACTGAGAGATAGGCTTGTGTCGGTCTCAGGGCGAACGATTCCGCCAGACTGGATGGGCTCAAGGTTCAAAAAGACTGGAAAATTTTAGCAACCCTCTAGTCACAATCGATTGAGATATATAGAATAAAGTTCTCAAGTGGCATTCAAATGCTCTACGATTTACCCGACAACTGACAGCTTCACCACTGAGGTTATCGTTCTTGGGTTTATCGCTCAGTTTTTTCTAGGGGGCCGATCTGGGGTTGGTCAGGGGTATGAAAATTGGCTATATGAGTTATCTCAGAGTCAGCGTGTTCTAAAGGGTAAGGAGATTGCAGTGTTACAACACTCTCAAAAAACATCCAGAATCGGTCGTCAGCAGCTTTTGCAAGAACGGCGGCAAGCTGCGCAGTTGCAGCAGGTTCGGCAAAGGCGACAAGATACCCAAAAAGCACGTTTGATTGCGAAACGCCAGCAAAAGGCAGTGGCTGAAGGCCGAAGGAGAGTGGGCCACCCAGAAGCTCTGATGGTGCGGGGAGGGGTTCCTAGCCCTAAATCCTCCCGTGAAAAAACAATGAGCAGCAGGGTGCGTGCCCAGAGTAGAGTCTGCACGCTCAATGCTGGAGAGCGCCGACGTCGCACTTCTGTGGGTTGGGTGGGTGCGAGATGGGCTGGATATTGCCTGAGGTTGGGATCGTTTGGGCTGGGTATTTCAGCAATAGTGGGCACTGCGATCGCCATTCTCCATCCCTTACCCAACCCTGGCAAATTAGCCAGCAGTATGGTTGCTGCGAGTCAAAAAATTGGATTGTCCGATCCCACCACTACAACCAGTAATGCCAGTGTATTGGGATTGCCCAGTGTTGCAACTTTACCCGTTCTGTCACCCGAAAAAGAGCTGAAAGATGCAAAAGCCAAAATTCAAGACCTGGTTGCCGCTCAAGCGGATTTGGTTCCTGGAATGTTTTTTTATAACCCAGATACAGGGGCTTATCTCGATTTAGCGGGAGATAAAAGTTTCTCGGCGGCCAGCACCATTAAGCTTCCGGTATTGATTGCGCTATTCCAGGATATTGATGCAGGGAAAGCCCGACTGGACGACCCACTCACCATGCGTAAGGACTTGATTGCAACGGAGTCCGGTGCAATGCAGTACCAGCCCCCAGGGACGAAGTACAGTGCTCTGGAAACCGCAGAAAATATGATTACGGTCAGCGATAACACTGCAACCAATATGCTGATCGATCGCTTAGGGGGTGCGGCGGCCCTCAATCAACGGTTTAAAACTTGGGGGTTGACAACAACAGTCATTCACAATCTCCTACCTGACTTACAAGGAACCAACACGATCAGTCCCAAAGACTTGGCGAGTTTGATGTTCAAAATTAGCCAAGGGGATTTGCTCACCCCCCACAGTCGCGACGCGTTTA
>JAAURS010000037.1 GCA_012032135.1 Acaryochloridaceae cyanobacterium RU_4_10
TAGAAGCAGCAAGGGCAATTGCAGCCCTCGTCAGTCCTCAAGAACTCACCTGCGAACACATTATCCCCTCGGTCTTTGACGAACGAGTGGCGGTGGCGGTGGCGGCAGCAGTAGAGCAAGCTGCCCGTAAAGAAGGCATCGCACGATGCTGAAGAAACCCACATTGCCGAATAAAAATCCTGACTTTCAGCAAGCCGATCGGAGCAGATGTGTGTAAGAATACGGCTAAAACTCATCAGCATCCTCAATCATTCACTGAAGCCAGCTAACGTAGAGCTAATCGGCGCTGCGCGATAAAGACTTGCAGCGTCGAGCGCCCAGCGACCGAGGGGAGAGAGGTTGAGCGCCATGTCAAGTCTTTGTGGTGACAAGATAGACCCAGCCACCAGCACCAAGCTCACGCTTTACAGTGGCCTGTGAACGAGGCAGGCACTGCGGCTGAAGTTTGGAGAAGTCACCCTTGTTTCTCGGGTGCTCGGTATATGCAACTACTTGTTGATTCTGAACAAAGACAAGCACGTTAATTCCATCACTTCCAGCGATTGTTGTTTTTGATTCTGCGTCCCATCTGAAGCCCAGAACCTTTTGGGCAGTTTGGTTGGTTGTGTTCAGTCCCCTTGATGCGGCCTAGTCGATCGCATGTCACTAAACTCAATCCTGACTCTCATCTATCGCAGCCAAAGGCTTATTCTCCCATCGCCTGTCCTGCAATCCAGCCCGTCGTCCAAGCATTCTGAAAATTAAACCCACCCGTCACCCCATCCACATCTAAAATCTCACCTGCAAAATATAAGCCCGGACAACAACGACTCTCCATCGTCTTAAAATTCACCTCCTTCAAATTAACACCGCCACAAGTCACGAACTCATCCTTAAAAACTCCCTTCCCTCGAATCTCAAACCGCCCCTGCTGAAGCTCCTGCAAAAGCCGATCGAGCGCCTTCTTTGACAAATCCGCCCACCGCAACCCTGAATCAACCCCGATCGCACTCACTAACCGCTGCCAAAAACGTTGGGGTAAAGGGATTGGGCTGTAGTTTGCGATCGCCCGTTTTGCATACTCCACCTTCGCACCCAAAAGCCTTTCCCGCAATTCATCTACGGTCAAAGAAGGTATCCAATTAACCTGCAACGTTCCGCGATATTGAGTCTCATAGAGCATCCGCGCTCCCCAAGCCGAAAGCTTCAAAACAGCAGGGCCGCTCATCCCCCAATGGGTAATCAATAGCGGTCCCATTTGTTCCAGAGGCTTATGACCTTCTACCAAAAGCTTTGCCTGCACCGAAGGGACTGAAACCCCAGCCAAGTTCTGGATACGCGGATCGGTAATGTTAAAGGTAAACAGCGATGGAACGGGTGGTACCAGCTCATGTCCTAAACTTGCGGCTAACCGATACCCCAACGGATTGCTGCCTGTGGCTAAGAGAATGTGATCGCAAACAATCCTCTTATTTTCCTTAAGTTGAATCGTAAAGCGAGACTCAGATGCTTCAACGGCCTGAACCGCCACCCCCGTCAAAACCTCAACCCCAGCCGCCCGAGCGCTTCGCGTCAGACAATCCACAATTGTCTCAGAATCATCCGTCACCGGAAACATCCTGCCATCCGCTTCCGTTTTGAGCCTGACCCCATGCCGCTCAAACCAATCCACCGTATCCCTAGGCTGAAACCGACTCAACGGCCCCCGCAAAGCTTTCTCGCCCTTGGATAGTTTTGGACCAACATCGTCGGCTCAAAACAAGCATGAGTAACGTTGCAACGGCCACCCCCAGAGATGCGCACCTTGGAGAGTACCTTCGGTGTCGCTTCCAAAAGCGTGACGTTAACGTGTGGGTGAGCTTCCGCACAAGCGATCGCCCCAAAGAAACCCGCCGCACCGCCTCCAATGACTACAACCTTCATTGGAAATCGCTAGCGCAACTCAATTGCTCAGCGCCTCAAGATTTTTGCAAATAGGCTTCGATCGCATCGGAAGCAATCTCAGCCAGCGTCCGCCCCTCATTTTGAGCGGCCTGTTTCAGATTCTCAAACACATTGGGGCGTAGGTTCACCCGATAGCGGACCCGATGTTTTTCGGAATTACTTTTTCCACCCGTTGGTACATAGGTTGCCACATACTCTCGCAACGCTGCAAACCCAACCCGATGGCAGAAATCGCCAAAGCTTTCTGGTTTGCCATTTTGAGTTCTTGCCGTTTTATAGTAAGCAAATAAAGGCTCTAAATGCCGTTCCAGATCCGCAATGGGCATCTTGTCCATATAGGCTTCAGCCAGACGGGTTTGACTGGGGCTGCCCCCCAACCAAATTTGATAGCTTTCCGGTGTCATCCCCACAAAGCCTAACTCCGCCATATAAGGTCGAGCGCACCCATTCGGGCAACCTGTCATCCGCACCACAAAACAATCTTGCTCCAACCCCATCCGATCCAACAACGCTCGGATGCGATCCAAGATGGCAGGAATGGCACGCTCAGATTCTGTAATGGCAAGACCGCAAGTGGGCATCGCGGGGCAAGCCATGGCATAGCGTACCAGCGGATCGATCGCCTCAACGGGTTGAACGCCAGACCGACTTAAAACGCTTTCAATTTCACCCCTTAATTCAGGGCTGATATCGTACAAAATCAGATTTTGATGGGGCGTTAACAGCATTGGCAAAGAAAACTTCTGAACCAGAGTTTTTAATGCGGTTTTAAGCTGAAAGCTCCCTTCATCTTTTACGCGACCGTTCTCAATTGAGATTCCATAAAATAGCTTGCCATCGCCTTGCTCGTGCCAACCCAAAAAGTCTTTGTACTTAAACTCAGGCAATGACTTAAACGGCGCAAGGGGTTTGCCAAAATATTTCTCAACCCGCTGCCGAAACTTTTCGACACCCCAGTCATTCAGCAAATACTTCATCCGCGCGTGCCTGCGCTGGGTGCGATCGCCGTAGTCCCGCTGAGTGGCAACAATCGCCTTCACTAAATCGTAGACATCATCTTTTGCAACATACCCAATGGGATCTGCCGCACGGGCAAAGGTTTCTTCCTTATTGTGAGTCCGACCCAAGCCGCCGCCTGCCAGCACGTTAAACCCTTCTAGTTCGCCAACTGCATTGGTAATTACAATCAGACTGATGTCTTGGGTATAAATATCAACTGAATTATCCCCAGGCACCGTCACCGCAATCTTGAACTTGCGGGGCATGTACTGCTCCCCATAGATGGGCTCTTTCGGGTCGGGGAGATTGGTTTGATAGTCGTTGCGCTGTCGTGCGGCCTTCACTTCAGGATGTTCTTCCCCTGAAATGACCTTTTCTCCGTCCAGCCAAATTTCGTAATAGGCTCCGCTTTGAGGGGTCAGTAAATCGGCAATTCGGTTGGCATAATCCTGCGCGTACTGGTACTCCGCACGGTTTCTGTAAGGGGCAGGGGGAGCCATCACGTTGCGGTTCAGGTCACCGCAAGCGCCTAAGGTTGACCCCATACTCCGCACAATATTGGCGATCGCTGCTTTTAAATTGCGCTTTAAGATCCCGTGAATTTGAAATCCTTGACGCGTGGTGACTCGAAGCGTTCCATTTCCGAAGGTATCTGCCAGACGGTCTAGGGTTAAATAAAGCTCAGCCGGAATAAAGCCGCCCGGACTGCGGGTCCGCAGCATAAACTGATAGTCTTTTTCCTGCCCCTTCACCCGATTATCGCGGTTGTCTTGTTGATAAGACCCGTGAAATTTCAGGATTTGCGTTGCATCTTCACTAAAATGATTGGTATCCAGCCCTAACTCGCTCAGAACGGGTTCGCGGAGATAATTACTTTTTTCTTTAAGGTCTTCAACCTTTGAGCGCTTTACTTGGGTCGGAACGGTAGAGAAGGTGTTAACCATTGGCACAGGTGCTGAAGTGACAGTTGCAACAATAAAAAGCAGCGATCGCTACTCGCTAACAAGAATTTGCAGAATAACCTCCTAAGAACCGAACCATCGTTCAAATCCTTAGTTTGCCATTTCAACAATCTTGAAAGCGTTTAGATTTGAGGTAATGTTACGCAACAGAAAATTAAATCTGGTAATCTGCTCGGAATTCTGTTGGATGTAAGCATTGTATCATTGGACTACCTCCACTCTAAACAATGCAGACGGGCAACAACATCAAGAAGTATGAAGTAAATCCACCGTCTATTTGCACCTGTCACAGCGCTGAGGAAATTGCCTAGTGAGACTTTTTGCTGTCTGTGGCGGTAAGCGTCCAACACCGTTCTAGTAAATCAATGCGATGGTGGACCCAGAATTGATTGGGATTCAGGATCAGTTTCACATTGGGATGAAACACAGGCTGATTTAGGAACTCCCAAATGGGGAATTGGTTGGAAGAGGATTGGCTGAACATGATGGTTGGCAGGGCTCTCAATCTTGAACTGACACTTCTTGATATAGAGTGCCCAAGTTTTTGGACTGTTTTTTACTGCGCTTCAATTTGTTCTTTACATTTTGTAGGCGTTCCCTGACGGCTCATAGAATTCAACTGAACCTTACAATGAGGTTGGTAAAACTGGATTGAAAAACGGACAAAGAATCGATGTCTTTACTAGACTGGTTTGCAAATCGTCAGAAAACGACGCCTGCTCCTCAAGCTCAGCCTGAAAGAGAAATTTCAGATGGGTTGTGGACGAAGTGCGAAAACTGTGGGGTCTTAACCTATACCAAAGACCTCAAGGCAAGCCAGATGGTGTGTTTGGATTGCAACCACCACATTCGGGTGGGGAGTGGCGATCGCATCGAACAAATGATTGATGCGGGAACCTGGACTTCTCTGAATGACCAGTTGGTGTCCGGCGACCCCCTCGGCTTCCGCGATCGCAAACCCTACAGCGATCGTCTCAAAGAGTACCAAGACAAAACGGGTCTGGCCGATGCGGTTCAGACGGGCATCGGTAAATTAGACGGACACCCCCTCGCCTTGGGCATCATGGACTTCAGCTTTATGGGCGGTAGCATGGGGTCAGTCGTTGGGGAAAAACTGACCCGACTGATCGAACGGGCGACTCAAGATCGGATTCCTGCGGTCATTGTGTGTGCCTCTGGAGGCGCGCGGATGCAAGAAGGGATGTTAAGCCTCGTTCAAATGGCTAAAATCTCTGCCGCACTGGAGCGTCACCGCGAACACCATCTACTTTACATTCCTTTACTGACTCACCCCACGACGGGAGGCGTCACCGCCAGTTTGCCATGTTGGGGGACATTATCCTTGCCGAACCTAAGGCAACCATTGGATTTGCTGGGAGGCGGGTTGTGGAGCAAACCCTTAGAGAAAAGCTCCCCGATAATTTTCAGACCGCTGAGTACCTTCTAGAGCATGGCTTCGTAGATGCGATCGTGCCTCGAACCCAACTCAAAGCAACCCTGTCCCGCTTGATTCGACTCCATCAAGCGCCATCCACCTCCCCACCGTCTCAAGCAACAATACATCCCGTTTCTCCAAACCTCGCGTCGTTGTAATGGCATTTTGGAGTCAATTTGCGACTGATTCCAGCGATCTCTTTGTTCGTTCTCATTTCATTGTTTTGGGAAACGGCACTGCAATGGCATGATATTAGGGGGAGAAACCCTATTAAAACAAACCTAAATCTGTGTTGAGAGCTTGATTCACTGAGGAAATCGAAAGGAGAACTATAGTGAGACGATACCTTGGGCTGATGTTGGCCACAGTATTTTTTGCGTTCCAGCTCTGGACGGGCGTTGCCCAAGCTGCGGTACTCAATGAGGCCACCCGAACAGTCACCCTGAATGGTGATGGGGACACCATTACCCTGACCCGCAAACAATTTGAAGATGGACACAAGTTGTTTGACTCAACCTGCTCGACTTGCCATATTGGTGGCGTAACCAAGACAAACCCCAGTCTTGATTTGGCCGATGCTTTAAAGTTGGCGAACCCCGCGCGCGATAACGTCGAAAGTTTAGTGAGTTTCATGAAAGACCCAATGACCTACGACGGTGAAGAGTCGATCGCTGAAATCCATCCGAGCTTGAAGAGTTCGGACATCTTCCCCAAGATGCGGAACTTAACCGACGACCAACTCGTGAATATCGCAGGTTACATTTTGGTGCAGCCAAAAGTATTGGGCGATCGCTGGGGCGGCGGTAAAATTTACTTCTAACCCAATGACAACTCTTGTTCTCATAAACTCCATTGGGATGGGATGGTCCAGATGCTAAATTTCATCTTTCTTAAGTGGCTCTGGATTGCAGCCTTTGTATTAGGGAGTGTGCTGATAGCCACTCCCTTTGCCCAGGCGGCTGAGGTCGATCCCTATGTGTCGCGATATTTGCAGGTGACCGAACCTGTTAGCCTGCCGTTGAATCAGCAAGGTGAATCTCGTTTATTCACGGCAGAGGACTTATCTGAAGGCAAGCGGCTCTTTGGTGAGAACTGTAAAAGTTGTCATGTCGGGGGTGCAACCCTGCCCAATCCTATAGTGTCTCTTTCTCTAGAAGATCTCAAGGGTGCGACACCCCCTCGCAACACCATACAGGGCTTGGTTGAGTTTCAGCGCGAACCTTTGACATACGATGGCAAGATTTTGGATTTGGGTGTCGTGCTGTCTCAGAGCGCTGGATGAAGACGGAGGATTTAGAGAAGCTGGCCGCGTTTATTTTACGCGCGGCAGAAGTGGCACCGGGTTGGGGAATCGAACAGTTTTAAAACCTATGACTCATTTTTAACCCCAAAGCGCGTCAAAATCGTGAGAGAGCATCCTAAAATAATCATGTAGAGCTTTCTGAATTGCAATCTGAAGTGCTTTGCTCGGTTAAAATGAGTTTGTTAAGAAAACTCGTTTCTGAGTTAATTTATTGCTTTTAGTTGGAGGAGAACCCGTTGAAGAAGCTATTGTCAGTCATCCTGTTGGCGGTTTCATTTTTGACCCTGGCTTTGGGTCGCCCTGCGCTTGCAGGAGATGCAGCTCAAGGTGCTAAGGTGTTTAACGCTAACTGTGCCGCTTGCCACATGGGTGGGAATAACGTTGTGATGGCCAATAAAACCTTGAAAAAGGATGTGCTGGAGCAGAACAAAATGTACTCTGCGGATGCCATCATAACCCAAGTCACTAATGGTAAAAATGCAATGCCTGCGTTTGGCGGTCGCTTGTCTGGGGATGACATTGCCAATGTTGCAGCCTATGTTTTAAGCCAAGCGGATAAGGGCTGGAGTTAAGTCAAGGTCTGTTATTTAACAAACAAAAATTTAAAACGCTAACGGGCAGCTCATCTCAGCAGTTCGTTAGCGTTTTATTTTTTTAAACTACGGTACCATGGGAGACTGCTGTCATTAATTGGATGGATATTAGAGCACATGGCAACAGACGTTATTAAAGCGGCGGGAGATCCGCAAGTTGGGAATTTAGCCACTCCAATTAATTCTTCTGGCCTTACAAAGTCTTTGATCCAAAATTTGCCCATTTATCGGCCTGGATTAACAGTTTCTCGGCGGGCTTTGGAAATTGGAATGGCTCACGGCTACTTATTTTACGGTCCCTTTGCAAAACTAGGTCCACTTCGCAATACAGATACGTCTAATTTGGCGGGTGTGTTAGCAACTTGCGGATTTATATTGTTTCTAAAAATTGGGTTATCCCTGTACGCCCGCACTAACCCAGCGGAACCTTTGGCTAATCTAGCCGCCCCTGCCCCAGTAGGATTTGATGGAAAGGGCTGGAAAGAGTTTTCCCGCAGTTTCTTGATTGGTGGACTAGGGGGTGCTGTTTTTGCAGGTCTCCTGGTTTTCCTTGGAGAAATGGTTGGATTTCTTTAATGAGTTGTCAAGCCCTTTAATCTATTGCAGATGACGGTTCTGCCACAGTCAGTGATTTCTATTCAAGTGCCTGTTGTTTCGGCAAAACAAATGCAGGAGATTGAATCTTGTCTGTTTGCGAACGGAATGCCCGTGGCGGCGCTGATGGAAAAAGTGGGGGGTCTGATTGCACGACGCATTCAGGCCCTTTATCCTTTAGAACGGTTTCAAACCGTGGGGGTTTTGGTTGGCCCCGGACACAATGGAGCGGATGCTTTGGTGGTGGCTCGGGAATTATCATTTAAGGGGTATCAGGTTCGTGTTTATCAACCCTTTGAGCGCAGCAAAGATTTAACGACGGCCCATGCTCAGTTTGCGCGATCGCTCTCCATCCCTTTTCATCCCTCGATCGAGGAACTGCGTTCCTGTGATGTAATAATTGATGGGCTCTTTGGATTTGGTTTGGAGCGATCGATCGAAGGAGATTTGGCCCATGCCATTCGCGAACTCAACCAATGGTCTGCACCCATTGTCAGTATTGATGTGCCGTCCGGTCTTCACACGGATACGGGCGAGGTTTTAGGTGTTTCGGTTAGGGCTACGCATACGCTTTGTTTGGGGCTCTGGAAGTTAGGTTTGCTTCAGGATACTGCCCTGGAATGGGTTGGGCAGACTGAACTGATTGATTTTGATATCCCTTGGCCCATCATTGAATCTGTTTTGGGCATTCCCATTCCAGTGCAGCGATTGGTGAAGCAGCAAATGTTGAAGCAGTTACCACTGGTTCGAGATCGCACGACGCACAAGTACAAGCAGGGTCATTTACTTCTAGTGGGTGGTTCTCAAACTTATCCCGGTAGTATTATTTTGGCGGGGCTCGGCGCGCGGGCATCGGGGGTGGGCATGCTTTCGATCGCAGTTCCAATGAGTCTGAAGTCTCTGATAGTCGCTCGGTTGCTGGATGCGGTAGTCATTGGCTGCGATGAGACGGAGCAAGGGGCGATCGCTCAGCTCCCTGAGAATTTGGATCTCGATCGGTTTGATGCGATCGCCTATGGCCCTGGGGTGACGACAGAGTCTGTGGCCGTTTTGGAGCGAGTGCTGGGGTGCGATCGTCCTTTAATCCTGGATGCAGACGGGTTGAATTTACTGGCGAGTCTTGGGGTCGAGCAATTACACTATCGGTCTGCGCTGACGGTTTTGACACCCCATACGGGGGAATTTCGGCGGCTACTTCCCCAGCTAGCAGATGTTTCGGCGATAGTGGCGGCACAACAGGCGGCTCGAGGTAGCAATGCAATTGTTGTGCTGAAGGGAGCTTGTACTGCGATCGCAGCTCCAAACGGACAGATTTGGATTAATGCTGAAAGTACGCCTGCTTTGGCCCGTGGGGGAAGTGGGGATGTTTTGACGGGATTGATGGGTGGGTTGGTGGCGCAGGCTCAAAGGCAAGGGCGATCGTTGGAGGGTGCGGTGCAGGGTGCGGTGTGGTGGCATTCTGCGGCGGGGTGCTGGGCAGCGCAGCAGTATACGGTGATGGGGGTGAATGCTGAGACGCTGGCAATGTCTTTACAATCATCTCTGGTGTTTGCCTTAGGGTAAGGACGTGATGTTTACGCGCTTGAGGAGATTAGAAGCTAGGAAAACTACTTCAGCTAGAGGAATCGCCAATTCAAATCTAAAATCCATTTTCAGATTTGGAATAGGTATCCTAGCCTCAAGAAACCTACAACGGTTAATTCAGCAAAGACCTTACTCAATCACAAATCATACAAAGTATGAGTTGAAATCGAGTAAAACCGAAGACCAATAACAACTAATGGGATAGTAAAACAAAGAGCTTTTAATAGAGAGAAAATTGGTTTTTCTTTGATTTCAGCTAAAAGCATTTTGTATTGAAATAAAATTTCATCCTTAATTTTATTCACCCAGAGCAAAAGAATTACCGCAGGAACAACGAGCATAGACATGTTAATTATTACAGGACCTAGAACGTGACTTAAATGATAAAACAATATTTCCATAGAGCCAAGATTGGGAGTTGCCTGAATTATTTGACCATGTTGTCCCAAAAAAAGACAAAGGATCTACCTTTTTTAATACGTCAAATAAGGTTTCACTTGCAAACTTTTGCATTGGAAATATGAATCCAACCAGGCTTAAGGAAGCACCTAAACGTAAACTCTCAAGAAGTTGAATCATGAGTGGCTGATTTTTGTGGAGGAAGATAGCATTAAGATTCCTTGAATTCAATCTAGAATATAATAACAATTTATTTCAGGAATGTGTTCCCCTGAAAATTAACTCGATTAACTTTTTGAGTTCTCTATTTAAACAGTGCTTTCTCATAGATTTCGTAAGCGGGGAAGCGCCCATATACTCGGTTGTATCAATTCCATCTTTGACACCAAGTAAGGTTATTGAAGAATATTTTGCTAAAATTAAACTAGGCATAGTAGAAAATCATGAATCATGACAGAGACCGCTAACCTCGAACAAACCCTGATTGAAACCATACGATCGCTAACCAATGCAAAACAAGAAGCTGTTCTCAGCTTTGCCCGTTCCCTACAGCCCCGCGACGCCGATCGACCTCTAACCCTATCCTTGCAACAACTAGCCAAACTGCCCATTGCTGAACGCAATCAGATTCTTTCAGCCTATATTCCAGCCACTGCTCAAGATTTTCTTGACGATCCTGAATTGACTGAATTCTCCGTCTTGGATACTGAAGGTTGGGAAGATTGATCGTGGCTAACCCTAAACGAGGCGAAATCTGGTTAGTGGATCTCGACCCCACGAGAGGGCAAGAAATACAAAAGACTCGTCCTGTGATCGTAATGAGTACAGATCTGTTTCAGTCCATTGCATTGCGAATCATTATCCCTGTAACTACTTGGCAAGAGAAATTTTGCGATCGTCCTTTTATGGTCAAAATTCCAGCAACTGCTGTCAACGGCTTAGATCGAGATTCTGCTGGTAATGTGCTGCAAGTCCGAAGCCTCTCTACTCAGCGTTTTGTTCGCTGCCTTGGTCAGGTTTCTGTCGAACAAATGAAGGAACTCTTGGCTGGACTCATAATTTGCGTTGAATATGAACCAGAAAGTTATTCATGACAATAACAAGGTATCACCCTCTCAATATCCGGTTGAGGTTGGGGCGGAGTGGAGATGGTGAAACGCTCAGAAAAGAATTTAGCTCAATGTATTGCAGCAACGATCGCAGCCCAGATTTTCAATCAAAATAATGAAATTGCGATCGACCCTATCTATGGCGCTGTCACTACGGGCAACCAATGGAAATTTCTAAAGCTCCAGCACGGGCAAGCGTCGATCGACACCCAAGATTACTACGTCGATCGTCTGGATGTCATTCTGGGAATTTTGATGAGCATGACCCAGCCGCAGCCGCTGGCCGCTGCATCATGATGTTCTCGGGCTCAGAAAAACAAAACAGAATTAACGATCGCCTATCACTGCAACCAATCCAAGATGCTCGACGAAAGGGAGAAAATCTTTATCTGCAAAAAGCAGGGCGTGCTTGTGCTCGATGCAAAACGTTGCAATCATAACGTCAATCGTTTTACGAATTGTAATTCCTTGCTTTCTCAAGGCTCGGAAATGATTCGCGCTTTTCAAGGCCAAGTCAGTCCCTAACATGTTAAATACGCTCAAGGACATCAATAGTTGTTGGGCTGTATGATAGTCGGCATCCGAACGAAAACCCTGTAAAACCTCGGTTAAAATCAGATCGCCAATCCCTAAGGGTTCCACGCCTAATAAGGCATCCAGTTTATGAGTTTGGGGTGTCTCTTGACCGTTGAAGTAATCAATCCAAACGCTAGAATCGACCAAAATCATGAATCGGTTCTCATTGATTCAAGGTCACCATCCCATTTGAGCTTGCCTCTGTACGCTTTGATTTGCTCTTGCTGCTTGAGCTGAATTAAAGTTTTGAGGCCCAGTTCGACGACTTCCCGCTTAGATTTAACGCCTGTTATTTTTAAGGCTTCATCCATAAGGCGATCGTTGATAACGATGTTGGTTCTCATCGGGCTACTTAAATGTGTATGATTTTGATAATTATTACACATTTAACGTGAGGCTCAATATCGGTTGAGGCCAACAACGAAATTAAAGTTTGGCTTCCAGGGATTTTAGATATTCTGTATTGACACCAGATTCGCGGGTGAGGGAAACTTTGCCCGTCCGCGCAATTTCACGAATGCCAAACTTATTGAGCATCCTGACGATCGCAACCATTTTGCCAGGATCCCCCGACACTTCAATGGTGAGAGAGTCTTCTGAAACATCCACAACCTTGGCGCGGAAAATCTGAACGATTTCAATAATTTCAGAGCGGAGGGAGGCGGAGGCATTGACCTTCACCAACATCAACTCCCGTTCTACGCAAGGAATTTCTGTAATATCCTGCACCTTCAGCACGTTGATCAGTTTGTAGAGCTGCTTAGTGAGCTGTTCGATCACATGGTCATCGCCAGGGACCACCATCGTAATTCTGGATACTCCCATTTGCTCCGTTGTACCGACAGCTAAGCTCTCAATGTTGAAGCCGCGACGCGCAAATAGACCTGCGATCCGTGTCAGTACGCCAGCTTCATCTTCAACTAAAACGGATAGCGTATGCTTCATTGGGCGTCACCACAGACTGAGTCACAATCAATCATTTTAGCCAGGAAGTTGTCCCTTTGGATAGAGCAACCAATCTTCAATAATGGCGTTCACTTGTTGCGGGCATTCATCCTGCGGGCAATGGCCGACATTATCCAGCTCGACCAATTGAACGCGAGGATTTAATGCGGCAAAAATTTTGGCAAAACTAGACGGTACCATTCGATCTTGTTTTCCCCAAATCAGCAAAATGGGAATCTCAAGATCTGGAAGTATCCTAGATACCCTTGGGCCAAATTTAGGATTCACCATCGCCTGCAAAATATAACTAAAAGCTTGGGCTGCACCGCGATCGCGGGCGGGAGTTACCAAAATATCCACGAGTTCATCCGCGATCGTGTCTGGATTGGCATAGGCCAAACCCACCCAAGGCCGAACCACTTGGGGGCGGCGAACCCAATAAAACAATGGCTTGAGCAGCCAATCCGCCGCAAAAGCTCGCTCAACCCGAGAGGCCACCGGACGGCACCAGGCAGGGACCAAGTCTTCTCGCAAGGAGGGATCGGGCAAACTCAACCATCCCCAAACCCTCAACCATCTCTGGGTAAGTATGGGCTGCGGTCAGAGCAATGAGAGAGCCAATCGAGTTTCCAATCAAGATCGTGGGTTTGCCAATGAAGGTTTGCCAAAAATCTCGAACTTGCTGGACCCAAAACTCAACACTGTAGGAGGTGGGTGCTTTTCAGATGCTCCAAATCCCAACAGGTCTAGAGCATAAACCGTACGATGTTCGGCAAAAAAGGGAATGTTCTGCCGCCAATGTCCGATAGACGCGCCAAAACCATGCAGGAACAGAATGGGAGGCCGATCGGAGTTCGATCGGAGAAAGGCATACCGCGTTTGCCATCCTCGCCACATCCAATCCCGTTGCTGACCAACCCTGGATTGATGAAGTAGGGAATTGTCCACAAAATGCCTCTCGTCAATACACATGCTTCTTGATGGTCGATCGAAGCTGAAAGGTCCCCAATATCCAAAATTTAATCAATCCCCTCAGATTATTGCCGCGTTTAACGTCAAATTGTTAAGTAATGTAAATACACTTCGGCGTCAAATAATGTCTTGTCCTGCAATTTAAGGACGTTTGGGGTCTCGTGCAGAAAGGGTTAAAGGGACAAAAACATGACTGAATTTTGCGATCGCCCTGTTTAAGATGCTTGGGGGCTTAAAATCAGAAGATAATTATCAAGGGCCTCGTTTTCTATCAATTTGAAGAAAAATATTAATGACCCTCAATTTTCGAAAGCTTCACCGACGAATAGCGCCGATTTTGTTTATTCCCTTGCTGCTCTCAGCCTTGACTGGAATTGCTTATCGCCTGGGAAGAAACTGGTTTAACAGTCCTACCAGCGTTTCTAACTTCTTGATGGCGATTCACCAGGGGGAATATCTCGGTCAAGGGCTTGTCCCTATCTATATCCTATTGGTGGGTGTGGGATTGCTGGGATTGGTGGCCACTGGACTTTCAATGCTGAAGCTCAAGCGTCAACTCTCACAACGCCCCTCCAAGCTGCATCACCGATGGATCCACCATGTCATGGCTGCGATCGCATTTGTCCCTCTAACGATCAGTGCCACGACTGGAATTGCCTATCGGTTGGGCAATGCCTGGTTTGATTTGCCGTCGGAACAATCGGCCTTACTGTTGCAAATTCATCAAGGGTCCTATTTGGGTCCTACGCTTAGACCGATCTACGTTCTTGTGGTGGGGTTGGCGCTGATCGCACAATTGGTCACAGGGATTCAGATGTCAGGGATTTTGCGCAGGCGTCCGCAATAGACCGCAAGGGTTGCGACCTCTACCTTTTGATGTTTCGCTCAGATGGGCTTCTGAGCCTGGATGATTTGCAAACTACCTCCCACGGGATAGCGATCGGACTGGAGCGCAAACCCTTTTTCAAGCAGACAATCTGTCAGGTTGGTTTGAATGAGCTGCCAAGCCGTTTCGGTTTCAAACAACCAAAGAAACAGTGCCAACCCCGGCCAAAAGATTGGATTTGAAGGTTGGTGAAAGTCAATAAGGGTAAAGATACCCCCTGGTTTGAGGACGCGGAAAACTTCGGCCAAAATGCGATCGCGTTGTTCTACTTCCATTTCATGGAGCGCCATGCTGGTATGGACGACATCAAAGCTAGCGTCCCCAAAGGGCATGGCTTCTGCAAAGGCTTCCACAAAGGTGGCCTGCGGGACGTTTTGCTGGGCACGAGCGATTGCTTTGGGGGATGCATCTAGCCCTGTCACATGATGGGAGAGTTGGGCCAAAACTTGAGTGACAGGACCGTTTCCGCAGCAGAGGTCCAGGATTTGCATGTCTGGCTGAAGGTCGAGGGATTGGAGTGCCAATCGACGCAGACGCGCTTCTCCACCTACGCTCAGAGCGGTCACTTTTGTAATGCCATCATAAAGCCAAGGGTAACGATAGCTCCAAGTTCTTAAAATAGTAGCCATTAGTTAAATCTCCAGTCAAAATTATCGAATTTAAACCCATAAGACAACCAAAATGCGATCGCCCCTCCCACCTGCTTCAAAACGAGGCACAGGATAGATCGTCTGTCCGCAGTACCGACTCTTGTTGAAAAGTCTTCTTGTAACCCTCCCGAATCTCCTCAATCTTCCGATTGCTATCGTTTCCCTTCCCCAGTGGATAAAGCAAAATCAACAGTCGCGACGATTCTCTGACAATGACTTGGCGTGAATTTTTAAACTGCCCTTTGCCTGCCAACAACGTCAACCCATCGGTAAATCTAGGGGTAATTTCACGGTCCACAAACCCCTGAAACTCAGAATCTGTCACTTCAGTTCCATCCGCTTTGCTTAAGCCAAAAAATAGTTCCGTCCTGGCAAGCAGAGTGCCAGACGATAGAACCCGACAATTCTGCTGACTCTGCTCGATCGCTTGAGGAGACTCCACCCCCATCGGACGGGCGATCGTTCTAAAGTTTGAGCCGCAAACCGCAACAAATCCTGAAAGAATAAGACTTGGGACAAAAGCACGCGCAATCTTCATCTGCATTTTCCTCCTCAATTCAGGATATCTTGATAACCTTGAATACCACACTCTGTCATTGTTGGAGACTCTGGTTATATGTCGCAGCCCGGGATTTTGGATAATGGTGCCTTTCTCAGGCCAGAAGACGGACAAATCCTGCAATTTCCAATCGTGATAGTAGGCGGTTCTACGGCTGCGTATTCTGCTGCGCTGGGTGCCTTGGAAGAAGGGGCTCAAGTTTGTTTAGTTCAACCCCAGAAAGTTCTAGGCGGCCAATTCACGGCTCAAGCCCTCTCTGCCCCCGACGATGCGCCCCTCATGGCCCCTAAATCCTTCATCCCCGCCGATCGCCAAGACCCCAATCAGATTGAGAATCCTGCCGAATTTTGTCTGTCAAAGGCACAAACCCGTTTCCGCGATCGCCAACGCCAACTCCAGCCCGTTGCCGGAAAAATAGTTCAGAATCCGGGTGGAAGTTGGGTGAGTCATTTTTCAGTAACTCCAGTGGTCGCTGCGATCGCCTTGAATGAAGCCATTGAACCCTATCTCAACCAGGGACAGTTGACCCTTATTCCCTTCTCAGAGCCAATAAAAGTTCTCATTGCAGAACATCCTGGTGAATATCGTCGCGTCACTGGAGTTACCTTTCAAGACTTGCAAAACAGCAGACAATTTACGGTTAACGGCGACATCATCATTGAAGCGACCGACCTAGGCGATCTTTTGGAGTTAGGAAATATTGAGTCTCGTGTAGGACAAGAAGCTCGGAGTGAGACAGGGGAGGCTATTTTGCCGGAAACTCCTCAGCCCATGTGCCAGCAAGCTTTTACTGTCTGTGCGGTAGTAGCGCAAGCATCACCCGATCGTGTCATTCCCATCGAAGCACCTCCTGGCTATGGCGTAGATCCGTGGCTGAATCCCCAGGAATTTCCCAGCACGTTTTGGGCCAAATCCAACGACCAATGGGATGGACGGGAGTTTGACCACCCCTACGGGATCTTCCGCTATCGACGCTTGCTGCGATCTCAGGAAGATAGTACGGTGCGGACGGGGGATGTGACGGTTATGAACTGGGGCACCAGTTATCTCGGTCCCAATGAACCCAAAGGATGCGGGAATGATTATCTATTGGGTGCTGTCCTCACAGGCGTCAGTCGTGAAGAACGCCAACGTCAAATTCAACGAGGCCGCGATCGCACGCAAGCCTACCTTCACTTTCTGCAAACCAAAGCCGCACCTGAACTCAGCCCGCGAGGCGACCTCACTTGGACCGCAGACGGTATTGCCCTTGAACCCTACATTCGCGAAGCACGAAGAGGTGTAGCACTTACAACCATCCGCCATGAAGATGTTGCGGAGAAGTTTTTTCCTGGTGCTGCGCGCGCGCGCAGCTTTGAAGATAGTATTGGTATTGGCCAGTATCACTACCTGGACTTCCATCCCAATGAGGCTCCCGGTCATGTCGATCTCGGGAAAGATGGAAATCGTTCTTTGCCTTTTACGATTCCCTTGGGTGCGTTGATTCCCCTCAGGACAGACGGATTAATTCTATCTGCCAAAAGTATTGGAACGACCCATATTACCAACTCTGCCTATCGGATGCATCCGATCGAATGGGCGATTGGAGAAGCGGGGGGGCATCTTGCGGCGTTTGCACTGAAAGAAGGGGTGGAGATTCGAAAGGTTGCTAGAGATAGGGCCTTAAAGCGCAAGTTTCAGGGGCATCTGGCAAGCTATGGCATCCCTATCTATTGGTTCAATGATGTCTCCCATGAAGACCCAGATTTTGAGGCGATTCAGGTTTTGGCAGCGGCGGGAATTTTCAGCACGGAGAATGCCAAGCGTTTGAATTTCAATCCCAATAGGGGAGTGAGTCGGGCGGTGGTGGCGATCGCCTTGGTCAATGTTTTGGGGCTTGAGCTGCTTGACCCAGCCCACTCAACTTTTAAGGATGTTTCACCGGAGCATTTTGCCTTTTCTAGTATTGAAACTCTTTTTGCGGAGGGTTCGATCGTTGGGATTGGCAAACAACGCTTTGGGCCAGAACTGAACGCAACGCGGGAGCAATTAGCTATTATCCTGAGCAAAGCTTTTCCTTCCGATCTAGATACTATCTTCACAGATACGCCAAGAAATCGGCAGACACTCCAACGAAGGGAGTTATCCAGAGTGTTGTATCGTGTCTTAAAAGCCAAGCTCGGTAACCCCTAGCAACAAACCTTCACACCATTGAAATCACTCGTTGCATCATTCGTTCTGCTTGATGGGCATAGCTACCACCAAATAAATTGAAATGATTCAGGATGTGATAGAGGTTATATAAAATTTTCCGTTGTGCGTAGCCTGGATCTAGCGGCCATTCCATCTGATAACCCTGATAAAACGCTTCAGGAAACCCGCCAAACAACTCCGACATCGCAATATCTACCTCGCGATCGCCGTAGTAAACTGCGGGGTCAAATATCAGAGGTTCTCTATCCTGACTGAACCCAGCATTGCCGGACCACAGATCGCCGTGAACGAGGGACGGTTGAGGGGTGTGTCCTGAAAGCAAAGCTGGAATTGCGTAGAGAAGTTCTTCTGCTTGGGGAAAATGCCCTCCCCGATGTTGAGCCAACTGAAGCTGATACCCAATCCGATGCTTCATGAAAAACTGCGCCCAGTCATCGGACCGATCGTTGACCTGTGGTGTATCTCCGATGGTGTTATTTCTCTGCCAGCCAAAGCCTCTGGAATGAGTAGTTCGGTGCAGATTGGCCAAATGCTTTCCCATTTCTATCCAATCAGACACACTGCCCTGCCCAAAAGTCATCCATCCAAAACAATATAGCTGTTCTCAGCAGCCACTCCCCAACATAACGGGGTGGGGACGCGGATCGTTTTGGAAGCAGCCATTTCCTGCAAACCCAAAGCTTCGGCTTCAAACATTTCAGCCTTATTGGCCTGGTTGAGCTTCACAAAATAGGTTCGCTGACCATCGCCCAGACCGTAGGTTTGATTGATGCTGCCACCCGCTACAGAACGGCGATCGCACGGGCCAAGGGGTACCCCTGTGACCTGTTGGATTTGTTCTTGAATGACATCCCACAGACTCGAAACCATGACTCAACACTCAAAAGCTAAAGATTCCCTCATTTATTGTGCAACGTTTTAGCCATTGCTCATCCGACCCGCAGAGATAGGGGGAAGCCATCTTCTACAATGAATTTGATGCATAATTCTAGGACGCTCATGCAGGGGCACAGTGATGTTTCGATCGTAGGCGGCGGTGCCATCGGATTGGCTACGGCCATAGAACTGGCATTGCAAGGCGTGTCCGTTACAGTCCTCAGTCGCAATTTTCAAGAAGCTGCTCTCCACGCCGCTGCAGGTATGTTGGCTCCTCAAGCGGAAGGGATTGCGCCAGGCCCCATGCTGGACCTTTGCCTGCGCAGTCGAGATCTATACCCTGAGTGGATAAACAAGTTGGAATCTCTGACGGGAATGAATGCTGAGTATTGGCCCTGCGGAATTTTAGCCCCCCAGTACGAACCCTCCGCCAGCAAAAACTGGTGCGATCGCGCTTCTCTTGATGACCTACAGCCCGGACTAGGAGAAGAGGTCGTGGGCGGATGGTGGTTTCCGCTGGACGGACAGGTCAACAATCAAAAGATGGCTCAAGTCTTGAGGGTGGCTGCCGAACAGCTTGGCGTTCGATTGCTTGAAGGCGTGACGGTAGAGCGAATCACTCATACTGAAACCCAAGTCACGGGGGTGGAGACCACTACGGGGATTTATAGAAGCGATCGCTATGTATTAGCCACGGGCGCATGGTCAGGGGGGTTGTTATCCATTCCGGTGGTGCCTCGAAAAGGTCAAATGTTGGCTGTGCGGGCTGGGGTTAGTCCACAACCTTTACAACATGTATTGTTTGGCAGTGAAATCTATATCGTGCCGCGTCGCAATGGACGCATTGTCATTGGTGCGACGAGCGAAAATGTTGGGTTTGTACCCCAAAATACGCCTGCTGGCGTCCAGCAATTGTTAACTGCCGCTACTCGTCTCTATCCGCCCTTAAAAGATTGGAGTCTAGAGCAATGTTGGTGGGGTTTCCGGCCTACTACCCCAGATGAATTGCCTATTTTAGGGCTAAGTCCCTACGAAAACTTGATTTTGGCTACGGGACACCATCGCAATGGAATCTTATTGACTCCGATTACGGCAACTTTGCTTGCTGATTTAATTTGCTACCAGAAGATCGATCCGTTGCTCTCTGCGTTTCATTGCGATCGGTTTGCTGTGACTTAACCGAATCAATTCATGCCTGCTTTAATCAAACGGGTGATGGCAAATCGAGGATTCCAAGTTTTTGTAAGGCTTGTGCGATCGCCTCTGTCCGGCTATGCACCGCAAATTTGCAACAAATGCTTTCCAGCCCACATTCCGCTCTTCTTGGAGGGCAAAAAATAATTACGGGTCAGGCCCATGGAGGAGATAGTATCTACGACAACGATCGCAAAAGAACTTGAGAATATGTCGTCGCTCAGGAGTCAGATTAACAATCTGTTTAACCCCTGAGATCACAAC
>JAAURS010000354.1 GCA_012032135.1 Acaryochloridaceae cyanobacterium RU_4_10
CTGGGCAGCATCGTGAGATGGTGGGGCAAGTGATGGATTTTTTCCAGCTCGCAGCAAACCACGTTTGGCCATCATGCAGCACGGTCAAACCTTGACTCAAATCACCTGCCGGAGTCTCCAGGGGTTAGAAACCTTTCTAGAAACCAATCACCCCGATCTGGTAATCGTCCAAGGGGACACCACTACAGCCTTTGCCGCAGCCTTAGCTGCGTTCTATCAAAAAATTCCAGTGGGTCACGTTGAAGCAGGACTGAGAACCGACGATCTGTTTAATCCTTATCCCGAAGAAGCGAATCGTCGTCTGGTTTCGCAAATTGCCCAACTGCATTTTGCCCCCACCCAACTCTCTGCTGAGAATGTTAAGCGGTCTGGTGTAACTCAAGGTATCCACCAAACGGGAAACACCGTCATTGATGCTTTATTGATGGTGGCAGCCACCCAACCCCCTTGTCCCATCCCCGGACTTCAGTGGGAAAATTACCGCACCATTTTGGCCACCGTCCATCGCCGTGAAAACTGGGGACAGCCGTTACAAGACATTGCCCAAGGCTTCTTAAAAATCTTAAATCGGTTTCCAGATACGGCATTGGTTTTACCGTTGCACCGCAACCCAACCGTACGGGAACCCTTAACTCAATTACTCGGTGACCACCCCCGCGCCTTTCTAACCGAGCCCCTCGACTATACGGCCTTAGTGGGAGCCATTCAACGCGCTTATCTGCTCATGACGGATTCCGGCGGTTTGCAAGAAGAAGCTCCCAGCCTTGGAAAACCCGTCTTGGTCCTCCGCGATACCACAGAACGACCAGAGGCCGTTCAAGCAGGAACTGCAAAATTAATTGGAACCGATGCCGATCGCATGGAAAAAACAGCGGCGGAACTGTTAACTAACCCCACCCTCTACAGCCAGATGGCCACTGCCGTTAATCCCTTTGGAGATGGTCGCGCCTCCAAGCGCATTGTTGAGATTGTGCGTCAATATTTCGGACGCTAGCGCTTGGGCGCATTGCGAGGATTGGTCCCGATCGCCAACCCAGAACGCCGTGCGGGATGGCGGGGTAAATCGCTTTCATCGTAAATTTCGCCCACCAACTCTTCAATCACATCTTCTAGGGTCACCAAACCTACTGTTCCACCATACTCATCCACCACAATGGCAAGATGCAGCCGCTGTTGCAGCATCTCTTTAAGTAAATCAGCCACTCGTTTTGTTTCAGGGATATAGACGGGTGCATCCATCGCCGCCGTGACTAATTCATTGCCGTGGACCTTAAGGTATTGAACGGCCCGTTTGAGGTGGATCACCCCTACAATTTCATCCTTAGATTCTCCTTGGACTGGAAGGCGAGAATATCCACTGTCCAAACACACATCAATAACGTCCTGAAGCGGTGCTTCATGGGAAACAGTACACATCTCTGTGCGGGGCTTAACCACTTGACGGGCGCTCAAGTTATCTAGAGTTAAGGTTTTATTTAAAAGTTGCCGTTTTTGTAAGTCAAGCTGCCCTTTACCGCCCAGAATTTCAATCATGAGCTGTAAGTCTTCTAACGACTCACCGGACTGCACTGTACTACCTTGTAGCAGTCGTAGAAGGGTATGGGCAACAAATTCAAATCCGTGCACGACAGGAGCCAACACCACTGAGAACCAGTAAATGGGCCGCACCACAACCCGAAAGACAGGCATGGCGTGGTTAATGGCCAAAGATTTGGGGGTAATTTCACTAAAGAGCAACAGTAATGCGGTTGAGACGGCTGTGGCAATCCCAACCCCAGCACCGCCCAACCAGAGGACAAATAAATTGCTGGTTAAAATGGCCATGGCGTTATTAGCCAACGTGTTGCCAATTAAGAGCGTCGTAATAAAGCGAGCCCGTTTTTCTAAGACCAGCCGGAAAATCCCTTGGGGATCGCCTTCTTCCTTCATCAGCGATCGCAACTTGAGGTTATCCAAGGCTGTGATGGCTGTTTCAGACCCTGAAAAAAAGGCTGACAGGAGCATCAGCACCACCACAATTGCAATATCAAACTTTATATCGCCTAGAACTGGCTCAATGGCCAGATGAACTAGGGGATTTATCCTCGGAACAATCACGGGGCAAGCAGCCTGCAACAGCAGAATTGAAAAGACTTACCCCAAATCATATCGCTTCTGCTGTAAATCCTTTGGGATTAGGTCAGGTTTCTGTTACTTCAACGCTCTTTCTTGTCAATCTCAAAAAATGAGGGACAGTCATTATGACTGTCCCTCATTTCTTAGAATCGATCGCAATGTTGGCTAAACCGAGTGAATCCTAGTAGGTTTCAACGTGCCAACGACCCGCTTTTTTGAGGCCGCGTTGGTATTCGCTCCAATTCACACCATGTTTGCCAGCAGCGGCTGACATGCCTTCATCAATGCCGCCTTCCATCCCTTTCAAGCCGCAAATATACACGTGGGTGTTCTCCTCTTGGACCAATTCCCAGAGCTTATCTGCGTTTTCTTGAATGCGGTGTTGAATGTACATTTGCCACCTTGAGTATTTTGCTGCTCTCGGCTGATGGCATAGGTAAGCTTTAAGTTGTCAGGGAATTGATTTTGAAGAGATTCCAACTCGTCCTTATATAGAACGTTTGCGCTGTAGGCCACTCCAAAAAACAACCAGGCCAGACCCTTGAATTGGTAATCTTCATGTTTTTCCTTAAACATGCGCCAGATAAAGGCTCTGAACGGAGCAATTCCAGTCCCAGTTGCCATCATGACAATCTTGGCATTGGGGTCGCTAGGCAAGAGCATTTCTTTACCTACTGGACCCGTGATCTTAACGGGAGCGCCGACAGGAAGGGCGCATAAGAAACTAGAACAAACCCCTTCAACCTTTTCACCTGTTTCTGGATGTTTGTACTCTAATTTCCGCACGCACAAGGAAACGGTTTTGTCATCTACGCGATCGCGTGACGGGTGGAGGCGATGGAATAAAGTCTGATTTTGTGGGGTTTGCCTTTGTCGTCCGTTCCATCAGGAATGATACCGATGCTTTGGCCTTCAAGGTACCGGAGGTTACCTTCAGACAGATCGAAGGTTAGGTGTCTGACCGTGCCCTCGCCGCCTTCACGCACGAGTTCTTCGTTAGACAGGCACTTACCCACATAGGGACTGTTGGGACGGTAAAGATTGACTGGGATATCCCCTTCTTTATCTTTTTTAGAGGCTTTAGGTTCCACAGATGCAGCATTACTCGTAGTGCTGGCAGCGGCAGCGGGAGTGCCATCTTCTGAAATGGGAAAAATATTAACGATTTTGCCACCCATCTGGGCAACCTGACGCATGAATTGTTCCATGCGATCGTAAGAAACTGTAAAAAAGCGACTGCCGCTCAAACGAAGGGGAGCCTGCATTCCAGCGGAACTTCCGTTGCGACGCAATCCCACAACTTCGTAGCGATAGAGTCGGCTTCCCGTTAGGTTATTGGCAGATCCAGATGCACTGGGATTGAACATTGCGATTTTATCTCTCCGAAGCTAACCTGTCTTAATATTTTGCGATCGATTGATGCTTTATACCCACTGAAGGAGGCTGAAGCGCTATCTTTCGCGATTGAAAACGATGTCGCCGCTCCAAAAAGCGGTTCACAAATTGCAACTTATTTTATCGTGTTTGGGGACCTGTCTTTAAAGTACTGAAGACCAGACTGAACAAACTGTTAACTCCCATACGATCGCATTAACCCACCGCGTCAGAATGTAACGCTCTGTTTCAAGATGTTTAAACTGTGTTTCAACTTACCGTTCTAAAGGGCTTAAACGCGTTCCTGACATAGTCTCCGTGTTACGATTCCCCTCGTAGATGTTAAAGAATTGGAGGGTCACTTGGCATTACGGGTTGCTGTGGTCGGGTCAGGGCCAGCCGGTTCATCTGCGGCTGAAACGTTGGCAAAAGCTGGAATTGAGACTTTTTTATTTGAGCGCAAGTTAGACAATGCAAAGCCCTGTGGTGGCGCAATCCCACTTTGTATGGTGGATGAATTCGATTTGCCACCCGAAATCATTGACCGCCAAGTGCGGAAAATGAAAATGATTTCTCCGTCTAATGTTGAGGTCAATATTGGCGGAACCCTCAAGGATGGCGAGTACATTGGCATGTGCCGTCGGGAAGTGTTGGACGGGTTTATGCGCGATCGCGCGGTGAAGTTGGGTGCCAAGCTCATTAATGGCATTGTCAACAAACTGGAACAACCCAAAAGCAGCACGGCTCCCTATGTGCTTCATTATGCGGATTTTGCCAGTGGCAGTCCTGAAGGCGAAATGAAGTCCTTGGAAGTGGATGTGGTGATTGGGGCCGATGGGGCCAATTCCCGCATCGCAAAAGAAATTGACGCGGGCGACTATAACTACGCGATCGCATTTCAAGAGCGGATCCGTCTGCCGGACAAGCAAATGGCCTATTACGAAGATCTGGCTGAAATGTATGTGGGAGATGATGTCTCCACGGATTTTTACGCTTGGGTATTCC
>JAAURS010000038.1 GCA_012032135.1 Acaryochloridaceae cyanobacterium RU_4_10
CCCCGGCTTACGAACCTCTAGCCCAAATCTTAGAGCCAGTATCTCCAAGTCTTCGATCCGCCAATCACGAGGATTGCGGCGCATCTTTTCGAGAAGCTTATCAACCTTACTCATTTATTTATGATACTACAGGTGATGTCTTTTTGCATCTTTGCCTTGACATGGCCACCGCCTGCTGATGCTGGCTTCTGTCTCGACGGGTGCGATCGACTGCGGTGGAAGTACAGGATTGGAATTGAGGCAACTTCAGCCCTTTCGTGCCTCGCTTTTCTCCACAATTTTCCCATATTTGACCCAGCAGTCTCGACAAGAAGAGTAATCATTTGGCCTGTTGTGCAGGCTAAGCCCCTTGTAAGACCATTTTCCACATAGACTCTTCCCCTTCAAGAAACAGTGCTCTTTTTGGGCTCCTTTGGGCTGAATCCAACCGTACTTGCTCAATTCATTCACACCAGAGGGCGAAAGCTCCGCACAAAGATTCCGCAGACTCTTCTGAACGGGCTTCTTGGCTTCAGTGGATGAGGGAGGTTGAGTAGCAGAAGCGACATCCTTATTTATTGATTTTGTAACTAAATCAAATGTCTCACCCGCATCAAGCCGATGAGCAATCTCTAAAATCTGCTCTGCGATCGCGATCGGTACTCTGATGAGCTTGGTCTCGGTGAATGGACGCCCTGACTGCCAGGTAGATTTACGTCCTGCCCCAGTCCTCTTACCGCCATGTGCCATAGCTGTCACTTTTGAATTAGTCACAATTTCATGTTATCGCAGAATCCTTTGAGCCAATTGGGGGGCGATCGCATCCCTAAAGCCACTCTCCCAGCGATCGTCTCGCCTCAGCTTTGCGATGGCGGGGGTGGGGCGATCGGGTTGCTTGGGATTTGCGATCGGATTGCTTTGGGGTGCGGTGAGAGCAATTTGCAAGGAAGGGTAAGAGAAATTGACCCACTGAAATCGCAAAATAGCTAGACCTCTATAACGCTTCACCTTGAGGACATTCGTCATTGTCTCTCAACATTGTTGATGGGGAGCAAGACCGTAAATTGAGTTCCTTTCCCAACTTCGCTATTGACATCAATGGTTCCACCGTAAAGCTCAACAGCCCTTTTGACAATTGACAAACCCAATCCTGTGCCAGGAATAGTGCCCACGTTATTAGCTCTATGGAATAAGTCAAATAGGTGAATCCGATCTTCTTGAGGAATGCCAATCCCTCGATCGGCGATTCTAAAAATAATGTGTTCTGTATCTACAGTTAAATCAAACTCTATTGACTTATTTTCAGGTGAATACTTTACAGCATTGGAGAGTAGATTGCCCAAGATTTGTCTCATTATTTTTTCGTCAAGACTAACCTGATGCTGCTCCACCATGTAAGTAAAGTTAAGAATATGATTGTAGTTTTTGTTTATCTTTATTTCTTCAATGAGCATTTCACAGAAAGCAACAATATCCACTGGAATGGGCGAAAGCTTAATCTTCCCTGCTTCACCAGCACTAATAATTAGAACGTCGTCAAGCAGATTTATCATCTGGTTGACTGACTTTTGAATCAGCATTAGATAGCGTAACTTTTTCTCTTGAGGCCATTGTTCTCCATAATGCTCTAGTATTTCACTCGCCGCCATAATCGAGGTTAACGGTGTTCTAAATTCGTGGGATGTGTTTGAAATAAATCGAGATTTAAATTCACTTAGTTCTTGGGTTTGCTCCAAAGCCTGCTGAACTTTTGTCTCAGCCTGCTTGCGTTCTGTGATGTCCATGCCGATAAAAACGGCTGCTTTACCATCTAGATACTGTTGACCCACTACTAAATAGTGCTTATTTTCTTGACCTATTAGAAGTTCAATTTCTGTAGTCGCATAATTTAACTGTTCTTTAAAGAAGCTTTCAATAAAATTATGGAGTGGCTGAATGTCAATTTGTAAAAACCCTACAGTCTGTCCGATAAAGTCTTCTGCCGATCGCCCAAACATATTTGCCATCAACTGATTGACGCCCAAATACTTGAGATCCGACTGAATCCAAGCGACGGAACCGGGAACCGCGTCTAAAACAGCCTGGAGTTGGTCTTTGGCTTCGTGGAGCGATAGCTCGGCCCGCTGACGCTCCTTGATGTCGTGATTGCGCATTGTATTCTCAATACGTAGCCTTAGATTGCTTTGCTGAAGTTCGGCAGTGCGTTCAGTCACTCGCAACTCCAGATCGTCGAAGGAGGCTTTCAATTGGGCTGTGACCTGCCTGAAAACCTGCTGTAATATCTCCAGTTCATCTACCTGTTTGAAATTGAATGTTGTGTTCTGATGAGTCGCGTTCTGTTCTTCAAGAGATTGGCCTAGACGGATGGATCGCTGAACATCTTGTACCTCCAGCCGATAGCATTCGTCCAGAATGGGCTTTAACCGACGATTCAAAAATTGCACAAAACAAATTACAACTAGTGCTAACACGATAGCGGCAATGCCTGCCCCGCCTAGAGTAATAGCGAGAACTGGCCAAAATACAACGGATTCAGGAACAACGGCCAGCATGATCCACTGGGTACTTGGAACCCTTTGGTAGGCCCAATATTTACCATTGGATTGGAATAAGCCTGAGGTATCCTTTTGCAATAGTGGCCAAATGGTTGCAAGTGTCGGGATACTACGATAACTCTGGCGCACCTTGCCCATATCGGGCGGATAGGAGACTAATGTTCCCCGCTGCGTCATTACAACAAAATAGCCCGTGTTATGAATAACCGACGGATGAATGGTCGCGCTTAGTTGGGTCGCATTGACATCCATTGACACAAACCCTTGCAAACGACCTCGGCGATCCCAGAGTAAGTGATTGGCAGTGGTCATGGAAATGTTGTACCAATCGTATGGCTCCAACCATGTGTCCTGCCGAACAGCTATAGTGTCTCTAAAGTAGGCTTGATTTGGGGAGTTATCCTCTTTGACCAAGTCGGAAAACAGAACGGATGTATTGGGGGACGCGAGACGCTTCCCAATTTGACCCGAAACTTTTTGATCCTCGTAATAGTAGGATGCATACCACTTGCGATCCGCAAAGACGCCATAGGGGGTCTGTTGTATGGACTGTCCCATCACCAAGGGTGGACGCTTGAGAAAAAAGTCCAGCGCGATCGTTTGGTAAGCATTCGGATTGTGAATGCCATTCTCTTTAAGATGCTGCACCATTCCGCCCAAGTTTTTCAGGGACTGTTTGACGGGCGTGAGTTTGCTCTCGATGCCATTGACCTCTGTGCTCAAGGTGTCGCGAATCTGAACTTCCGATTGCTGCTCCAGCACTTGATAATACAGAAAAGCAGCACTGCCTAAGCCGACAAATGCACCGCCCATGATTGCTAAAAATAATTTAGCTCCGATTGTGTTCACGCGAAAAAAGCGAATTTTTGGCAAAATGAATTGCTTCATTGTCCTTCCCCAAAACTTGGACTGCCTTAGCAACTCAAGAAACGCAACTGTCTCGAACTTGAAACTTGCAGATTTGCCTTAAAGCTAACTTAAGTATTGACCAACACTTTTCCGAACTTTCGATCCGACATATTTATCTATAGATACACTTGTCGGATCGTGGGTTCAGCGGTAAGGACAACGATCTAGATGGCCAAGGCTGCTAGCCCCTCAGGACTTGGGAGAAATCCGTTTTTCAGCAAAAATGAAAACCAGGGGGTCAAAAGATTAGGTGCGATCGCCGGACAATAGATAGAGGTCGCCTGAAGTCCTTCGAGGACGTTCTGACAGCTCACACGGTATGCTCCAACAGAACTTCGCTCTATATAGCTCCAGTTTGTTTCGGCAGGTTTCGATGTCAAAACGGCAACAACGCTATCTAGGGTTTCACGATGTCGGGCAAGCAATGCCTCCCAGTCACGATGACAAACTGGACGAACCCGATAACCCAATTCATTAATAGTCTCGACGAATTGACTCATGGTAATGGGGTGCGGATTGACAAAGTTAAAGGATTTGCCAAGCGTGGTGGCTTGTCTAGAGAGATAAATCGCGCCTTGACTGAAGTAATCAATGGGAGCAATATTAACCATCATCTCGCTAAAATCTGGTGCGCTCCCCAGTTGCACCATCCCTTTGATCAGTCGGTTCATCAAATCGTCTGTGTTTGCAGCGCCCGTTTGACTGTGCCCACAGATCATAGCTGGTCTATAGATAGCTGTCGGTATCCCTCTCGATCGCGCCTGAAAAACCAATTGTTCGGAGACCCACTTACTTTTGGTGTATCCGTCAAAATGAATGGCTTCATTCGGATTCAGCAGATCCTGTTCGGTAATGCGGTTGCGGCTAAATAAGTCGGTAGTTTGAAAGACATCTAGAGTGGAGATAAAGTGCACGGGTTTAATGCGATGCTGGGCGGCAAGCTTCAAAATTTCTTGCGTGCCTGATACATTCGCCGCTCGGAGTGCCGCGTAGGGATAGATGAGATTAATCGCGGCTCCATTGTGGTAAATTACATCCATTTGGTGGGCCAATTTCTGAAAAGCCTCTACAGATAGTCCCAGTTGAGCCTGGGATAAATCTCCAGGGACGGACGCAATCCTGGAATGATAGTTTTCTGACCAGAGTAAGTATTTTTTGAGATTAGCCTGAATCTTGCGATCGCCTTCGATTGAGGTCTTAGCCCGGACCAGGCAATGAATTTGGGCTGAAGTCTGTTCAAGGAGTTCGTATAGTAGAAACGCGCCTAAAAAGCCTGTAACTCCGGTAATGAAAATGTGCTCCGTCTGCGACCGGAACACAAAGGGAATATGCGTTGGGGCGATCGCCGGATTCAAAGCTGCATCGGCTAACAAATCCGCAACCGTTGTATCATCGGAGGTCTCTACAGGATGAGACTTCAGGGCTGAGTTCACCGCCTCGGCAAATTGTGAAATGGTTGGTGAATCGAACAAGGTCACCATAGGTAAATCTATTTGGAATGCTTCTCTGACTTTAAAGATCGATTGAACGGCTCGCAGAGAGTCTCCGCCCATTTCAAAGAAGTTGTCCTCAATGCCAATTTGACTAATCCCCAAGATCTGTGCCCAAATTTCCGCCAATTGCATTTCTATCAGTGTTTGGGGGAGGACAAAATCTGGATTGAGGGGCATCCACGGCTGGTCAAGGATTGGCAGGGCTCTGTTATCCACCTTGCCCGATGGGGTTAGAGGCAGCCGATCGAGGAATATAAACGCTGACGGAATCATGCAAGAGGGCAGTTTGGAGCGCAGATGGTCCCTAAGGTCCAGAAGTAACTGACGGTTATCTGTCTCTGCATTAGAGCGCCGATTCGGAACAATAAATGCAGCCAGAACTTTATGGCCAGTCACGTCCGCCTTGGGAATGACCGCCACCTGTTTAACCCCTGCATGTTGACCCAAAACCGCTTCGACTTCGCCTAACTCGACGCGAACGCCGCGAATTTTGACTTGACGGTCAAGGCGCTCGATAAATTCAAGGGTTCCGTCAGGCAGGGAGCGAGCGAGGTCGCCCGTTCGGTACAGCTTGGCGTTCGGCTCGTCGCTAAACGGATTGGCAACAAACCGATGTTGGGATAATTCGGGTTGATTGAGATAGCCTTGGGCAAGTGCAGCCCCACCAATGGCAAGTTCCCCAGGTTTGCCGGGAGGAGCCAACCGAATATCATCGTAGGTCCGCTGAAGATCAACTTCGAGCAAATAAACTTGTGTATTGGCTATGGGGCTTCCAATCGGAGGCAGCATAGGCCAGTCTCTTGCCAATCCGCTTAGGGTATAGGACGTTACCACATGGGTTTCGGACGGTCCATACTGGTTGGTCAACGTACAGTCCTTAAGGCAACTGAACCACTGAGCAATAGAATGAGTGATTTTGAGCCGTTCACCTGCTGTGATGACATCTTTTAAGGCAAAGTTCAAAGGTTGCGTCTGGGCCACCTCGGCTAACTGCTGAAGTGCTACGAAGGGCAAAAAGAGGCGCTCAATTCGTTGCAGGCTAATATATTGCAGTAAGGTTTCAGGATTGCGTCGAATTTTATCGCTGACGAGCACCAAGGTTCCGCCTCCTGAGAAGGTCGAAAAAATTTCTTGGAAGGACACATCAAAACTGAGGGGCGTAAATTGCAATGTTCGGGCTGCGGGTACTTCAAAGGCTTGTAATTGCCAAGTTAGCAAGTTGACTAGAGGGCGATGGGGCATCGCCACGCCTTTGGGTTTCCCCGTTGAACCAGATGTATAGATCGCATAAGCTAGATTATCTGCTCCTGCCAGGGCCTCAGGATTGCATGAATTCTCTTGAGCAATACTTTCCCATTCAGTGTCTAAACAAACGACCTTCGCAGTATGAGTGGGAAGTGCTGCAACCAAGTGTTGCACTGTTAGCAATACCGAAACTTGAGAATCCTCTAGCATGAACGCTATTCGTTCTTGGGGATAGGACGGATCGATTGGCACATAGGCTCCGCCAGCTTTTAGAATTGCTAACAGCGCCACAATCATGTCGAACGATCGCTCTACACACAGACCTACTAGCGTTTCTGGCCCTACCTTTAGCTGCCGGAGATAACACGCAAGAGAATTAGCCCGTTGGTTCAGCTCCTGATAACTCAGACTGTCGGTTCCATAAATAACAGCCGTTTTATTAGGTGTTTGGCAAACCTGTTCTTCAAACCACTCATGGACACAGACTCGCATGTTTCTTTCCCCCTGATTGTTGATTGTCCTGAGAATCTAGTGGAATCTGTCACCTAAGCAATTAATGATTGTTTGGGCGAACTCTATGCGGTAAAGTGTGCGATCGCGCGACACACCCAAGATTTACTGCACTCTTGAAATATATGTTTTTACATAGTTTCAAGAGTGAGGAATATATCTTGTTTGTAGGATAAGTATTACAAACTTATATGTCCTCTTCATACAGAAACATATAAATGAACTTTACGCAATTTTCTGTTTGAGTAGATTCAAAAAAACCGTCATTTTGGTAGTGACTTGGTAATAGTAAAACTTTACTGCTATGAGTGAAGTACCAGATAGATCCAATATGATTGTCTGTTTTTTGGGAAAGCGATAGGCTTCGTATCACTATCTGCGAGAATTACCCTGCCTTCGCTTGTTCGAGCGCTTTATCTGCTGGGTGCTTGCCCATCAGCAGATTCCAATTAACTTTCGCACTGGCGGTTAGGGGGTCGGTCATGGTGGGTTCCTGAATGTCCCTCATCAGTTTGGCTTAGGGTTATTTTTCTCTGGCGAAACTTAATTGTTTGCTTAACAATTGAGATGAACGTCCAACATTGCCTTCTCCAACGCAGACCCCCACCTTGCCTCTGCCACCTCCACTAAAGCCACCCTCCAGTAACCATCGCCAAATCACCAGCCAATCGGTACCCTTGCACAAGCTAACCCAACGCCAATCGATCGCCCCTCCGAAAGCTTCTGCCACAGCCTAGCTCCTGCTCTGCTAACTTGGGCTAGGCTGTGGCGTTGCGATCGGGTGGCAGGAGTGGGCAATCGCAACTACCTCTGCTCTGACAAATACTTCGCCACTGCATTCAAATCCTCTAAACCTCGGTTCAATCTGTTGAGTATGGCATCTCCCGTCTCGCTATCGAAGTTAAGTTTAGTCCTTAATGCGATCGGGCGGATCTGGTCGTGTTGGGGGAGGAGGATGTAAGAGTTGGGGTAGAAATGGTGGCAGAAACCTGTGTGGGATTGGGTGATCTGCACGATCGTCCTTGATGTAGCAAAGGTATGGGTAGGCAATAGTGAAAATATTGTTGGGTAAACTTGTATGGTAAGTTTGCTTTAGAAGCCTTTTGGGTACCTTAAGAATGTCAATAGTTTTGAAGCGTCGCACAAACAACGGCACTCTATTTTTTAGTCTTGAAGAACAATATAGAGATGAGTTTGGTAAAGTGAAAAGCAAATACGTTGCTTCACAGGGTAGTGAAAACTCACAAAGATCGGTTGTAATCTGGTCTGAAAATCATACTGTTGGACACATTGCTATTCAAAGTGGAGACCGACTATTGCCACAGGTGCCAGAGAAAGCAAGTGGTATCGTTTCACTTGAATGCGATCTGATTCCAGCAGGAAAAGCGCGAAACGGAGCAAAACAGTGGTGGTGTAGATCTCATCAATGCTTCTACGGTAGAAAAGGGGATTTAGAGTCAGGTAAATGCAAGAATTCAGATGTAAGTTTGGGACTGTAAATTAGTTTGTGTCAAAGGTCAAAACAAGATCTAATAAACAAACTAACGGAGCGACGCGCAATGACCTTTCGACCCGAACTAATTGATGAACTACTCAAAGATTACCGAAACCCTGAAGACTTGATGGGAGAAGGTGGGATCTTTAAGCAATTAAGCAAAGCCCTTATCGAACGGTGCTTAAGCGCAGAACTCGATACTCACCTAGAAGAAGAACGCTCAAACCCCGAACCAGAACTGCCCCGCAATCGACGCAACGGTCATAGTAAGAAGAGTATCAAAGGAGAATTTGGTACCTCTGAGGTTGCTATCCCCCGCGACCGCAACGGAGCCTTTGAACCACAGCTTATCCCCAAAGGCCAGACCCGCTTTAACGGGTTTGACGATAAAATCTTGTCGCTGTATGCCCGTGGCATGAGCACCCGCGACATTGAAGCCCAACTCAAGGACTTGTATGGGGTGGATGTCTCTCATACCCTGATCTCCAACGTCACTGAAGCCGTCGAAGCTGAACGCAAAGCATGGCAAAATCGCAGCCTAGATGAGGTCTATCCGATTCTGTACCTAGACGCGATCGTCGTCAAAGTCCGCCATGAAGGACGAGTGATCAATAAAGCCATTCATCTGGCTTTGGGGGTAAATCTATCGGGTCATAAGGAACTCCTGGGCATGTGGATGACCCAGAATGAATCCTCTAAGTTCTGGCTATCGGTGCTCACAGAACTCCAAAATCGAGGGGTCAAAGATATCTTCATCGCCTGTGTTGATGGTCTAACTGGATTTCCAGAGGCCATTGAGGCGGTCTTTCCACAGACTCAGGTGCAGCTTTGTATTGTCCACATGGTCAGAAATTCGCTCAGCTATGTGTCCTACAAAGACCGCAAGGTGGTTTCGGCTGACCTGAAGACGATTTATCAGGCTGCCACTGAAGTTGATGCGGAACAGGCTCTAATGGCCTTTGCCCAACGTTGGGATAAACAATACCCCACCATTAGCAAATCTTGGCTCCACCACTGGAGCCGAATTATTCCCTTCTTTACCTTTCCTCCAGATATTCGTAAGGCGATTTACACCACTAACGCCATTGAATCTCTGAATATGACGCTGCGTAAGGTTTTACGCAATCATCGTGCCTTTCCAACGGATGAATCGGCGTTGAAGGTGATTTACTTGGCAATTCATAATATCTCGAAGAAATGGACGATGCCGATTCGTGATTGGAAAGCAGCCTTAAATCGATTTGCTATTGAATTTGAGGGCAGGTTTCCTATGTAACTAGTTAGCCCCTGACACAACTACTTTACAAACCCGTAAGTTTGCAATATGCTAATAGACCATTCATTCTAAAACCTGAAGATTCTCCAGGCGGTGTAGGAGTTTGGTGCGCTTTACCTCCAGCTATCGTTACAGGTCCATTGAATGCGCGGAACAGACGTGTCCTTGGTATTCATGTTCACACTCGTCGAATTAATGATGAGAAAAAAACGATTGACTCAACTTTTCCAGCTATTGTCCTACCTCATCCAGATCCTTTAGGAATGTCAGTAGATATCATTCATATAACTCCACCAGCAGCTTACGGTTGGCTAGATGCTCAGGAGCGAGGAACCCCATTAGATTCAGTAAAATGTCCAAAATGCAATGCTCATCATCTCGATTTGGGCCATTTTTCGCAAAACCCCCATCAAATGCACCTGTGTGGGAGTTGTGGTTCTATGTTCCGGCCAAAAGGCAAAGGAAAGCTGGTTTCTAATCCGTTAAGTCTCCTGCAACCTACCAGCGGCTTCATTGACGCAACTGAACGAATTGAGTTACGAAGTGATGCTTTTTATAAAGTAGAGGTTTGGCCTTCTACTCCAGCCATTATTTGGGACTTAGATAGACCTCAGTTTGTTGGAATTCATGTTCATGCTTACAAAAATAGAACAGAAAGAGTTATCGATGAAACCTACGGATCTGTTTTGCTTGATGGAGTAGAACTAGATCGTAAAAGTTTGATTATGAGTCTTCTTCATGACTACAAAGAACCTAAAGCTGCAAATATGTTTCAAGCTAATCCTAAGGATCAAATTTTCTAACCTCAGCAATTAACTCAGTTCTGCGCCCCTTCCAAAGTTTAGCCAACGCCAATTGATTGCACTTCCGTAATCTTCGCCACTCTGCCTCGTCCTATTACCCTGCACCAACCGATCTGCATTCCGCCAGCTTGCGTGAGGCAATCGTTTCGAGAGGTGCTTAGGGGGTGAGGTCTTTGGGTGTTAGGGTAGTTTTTGTCAGGTGAACAGAAACTTTAATTCATTTTTAGTAACTTATTGAGTTCATCCATTTTTATTTTTAGTGCTTTCTTTAATTCAAGAAGTTCATTTTTATTAGAAATGGATGAAATGTCCAAAGAATTGATATCTTTTATGATTTTATTTCCTTTTGTCAAACGATCACGAGAACCTCCTTTTTGAAGTTGTTCAAGTATAAGTTCTTTGGTCTCTTTCAAAGATAGTTTTTCGTCTACAACCTTTTTCGTAAGGACTCTCCTTATTGCGATGGCTTCCTCTTCGGATACTTTCAATTTTGAAGCACTCAGCTTATTTAGTTCTCTAGCCTTGCTACTTTCTAGCCCATCAGTGCGAACAACGTCTTTTAATTCATCTTCAAGCTTGAGAAGCGGAAACACATTTGAATTGATGGACAATGGATTAAGTTGCAATCTTAAAATTACTTCAAACAAATGATATTCTTCTAGTTCTTTGAATCCAGCATCATCAAGCCATATTTTCTGTTTAGTGGGGTCTTCTAGTCGAATGTCACTTAACAAGAGTGACTTTCCTTCTCGTTCGAGTCTGCGTAAAGCAGTATTTAGTAATGTAGGAATACGATCTTGCTGCCCCTCAAAATGAGGATAATCATGAGTTACGAGTTTTACCAACGCAAATGCTAGATCTAAGTCATGCAATCTTTGAGCATGAATACTAGTTATGACCTGACTTTCAAATATAGAATTGTCTTCAGAAACTTCATCATCAGGAAGAAAGACTGATTTAAGCGTTTTCCATTGAAGTTTTTTTGCGGAACGGTATCTTAGCTCCCCATCAAATATTTTATAACGACCCGATTCCTGAGGAATCAAAATAACTGGTGTCTTTTGACCATGTCTCCGCAAACTCTCCATCCTTTCTTGAATTAGAAGCGGTGGAAACACGGTTCTGGGCTGTTCATTATCTCTGTCAATAAGACTAATCTTTACATCATGAATACCCCTTTGTTTCCCAAGGGTGTCCGTTAACCCCTCCAACTGACGGCTCAAAGCTTCTTCTTGTGAATCGGTAAGAACTCCTGACTTGGCCAGTGCAAGTTCATTTTGGAGAGTTTGGATTTGAGCTTTCAGGCTAATAATTTCTTGATTTTCTTTTACTCCTAGAAATCCAGCTTTTAGGCTATTCCCTACATTTCCCATGATTACTCCACTTATTGTTGTTCTAAAACCGCATTTGCAATTGCGCTAAAGTCATCGGATGAAGGAAGACCTGATCGGTACAACGGAAGGGGAAGTCCTTCGGCACACGCCCTTAAATAATTCTTAGATTCCTTGACAAACGGGAAACAGCGTATATTCAGACTTTCTAATAATCCAGGTAATGTTTCAGTTTGGTCTATATCCTTTCTTACATTGCCTTTTTTATCAATTCCTAGTACGTCTCTATGTATACCGCTGTCCTGGTAATCCACTCGCATTGGAACAAAACCTAAAATGCTCGGAACGGGAGATAGTCGAAGCTCCTCTATCGTTGTTTCATACCAACGAACAAATCCAAAAAGCCCCTGTGCATCTTTAATTTCGGGTTTGATCGGAGATAGTACATGTGTACTCGCAGCAAGAGCTAAGACACCCATTGGCTCCAATGATGCTGGCGTATCGAAAATCAGGACATCTGAATCAATCGGATAATCCATTAATCGATCATTAAGGATATAGTGTCCCCTTGCATGTATTGGAACTTCGCGGATACAATCTCGCACCGCTTCACCACCTTGAATAACACCTACATTATTTAGCTTGCTATTCCAGATTTGCTGAATTGGGTAATTCCCCTTAAATCCCTTTTTTAGAACGCTGGCAATTGACATCTCTTCTGGCGGATTTAGCGGAAGGCCAGTGAATGAACTTATAGACCCAGAAAAATCAAGTTCAATTATTGTAACGCTACATCCTCCTTTCCCAGTTCATAAGCAATGTGAACAGCAGCGGTTGTTTTTCCAGACCCCCCTGCATTACTAGCAATCATTAACCGAACTTGTTTGGATCTCTTTTTGGAAACCGCCATTGCGTCAGCTCTCAAATGTTATACACAATAAAACTTTTCGGGATGCGATCGCTTCTGATTCTTGATTTGCATCCAGCTCTGGGCTTTGTGACTTTTATGTGGTGTAACGTTATTCCACATAAATTATCATTTCATGGGTTTGTACTGTGGTGTAACGTTATTCCACAGCAGCCCTAATATCACACAGATTTTACGCAATGTCTAGTAATTTTGTAAATTTTTCTATTTATTGATTTGACAAAAAAATTTATCCTTGCTTCGCCTTCGACTGCAACAATTCCAACACTTGCCTCGCTGCAAGGTTTTTGGCCCGTTGCTTCTTGGATGCCACACCTTCACCCGCGACTAAAACATCCACTATCTCAAGCTGACATTCGCATCGGAACTCTTCTTCAGTCTCGGTAAATGAGTACTCTGGATTGGACCATTTTAGGGCTTGACAAAGATTATTAAGCATACTGACAAAATTCTGCCCCTCCTTCAGCGTCTTTTGCAAAATCGGGTGCATGGGTTGCGCTTTTGAAGCTTTTTGCATGGGTTCAATCTTTTCGGGTTCTGAAAGTACTGGCTGTACTCGTTGCTCTGGAGCAACTAAAGCACCTGCTATATAGGCTTCAATCCAGTTTAAACAAGCGTAATGACGTGCCGTTTGTTTGCGGGTTTGTTGGGCTGGCTCTTTTGTCGTTAAAACCTTTCCGGCCATTTCCACTTCCACCCATGATGCAAAGGGCGGTTCCTCCAGATCGACATAGCTAAAGCCCGACCGATCCTCTTCCATATCATTGGCCATCGCAATGATACTTGCTGCATCCTGCACTCTTGTCCTCAAGTGCTCACAGGTCAGCTCCTGCATTTTGGGATGGCCGCTACTAAATAACAGCAGATACAAGTCTTGCACCTGCAATCGGTTGTCATTCATTCGCGCTTCGACCTGGTTCGCGATTAGTTCGAGTTCTTCGTTTTTGATAGAGTATTTGAGCAATTGCGAAAAGTCTTTCTCTAAGAGTTGGTCCAAATCTTGAGGTGCTTTCAGGGTTTCTCGGTGTTGCCGTTTTCGCTCCTCCTTAAAATGGGCATCCTTACGCTTTTCTTCTTCACGAGCAACTGTCGCAATATGCTGACCCAGTTGCTCCAGTTCGGTTTTGCTATAGGGCAATTCCTTACCATGCAATCGGGCCTTAACAATCCGATGGTTGATCAGATCCGCTAGGCGTCGGATGGGTGAGGTGAAATGACAATAGGCCGTCAGGTTCAGGGCAAAGTGTCCAATCAGCGTCGGGCCGTACTCTGCTCGGTTGAGCCAGTTACCTAATTGTTTACGAATTGCTGCCAAAGAACCCATCGTCAGGATCGCTTGAAACATCGCTTCGCGATCGGGTGCGATCGCCTTAGCCGTATGGTTGCGATAAAGAGCGGGGGTATCGGCATCGGCTAACCATTGCGCGACGGCTCGGTTCGCGAGAATCATGAATTCTTGGATGACGATATTGGCGTGATAGCGCTTTTTGCTGGAGACAATGAGGTTGCCATCCTCGTCAATCCACGCGCCGCTGCCTGGGGTGACGATTCCGCTAATGGCTCCACTGGCTTGTCTTTTGCGATTGAGTAATCCCGTCCAAAGGTAGCAGGTTTGCAGCAGTTCTTGGAATGGGGAGTTTTGGTCTTTGAGAACTTCGTCGGCTTCTTCGTAAGAAAACCGTTTTTTGCTGGCCAACCAGGACTCGAAGATCTCGACATGCTCAATCTCGCAATCTTGATTTAGAGTAATTCTGACGGTTAAAGTCGGGCGATCTTGCCACTCCAGCAAGCTCAGTCTATTTTCCGACAACACCCTCGGTAGCATCGGATCGTTTCTGCTTTCACCAAAGTAACGGGTGGTGGTTCGGGAGATCGCGACTTTATCCAACAACGTACCTGGGGTCACGAACTCAGCGACATCGGCTATGTGGATTGAAATTATTGCTCCAGTCGCCACGGATTCTATCCAAATGGCATCGTCCAAGTCGCGAGAGGTTGGCCCATCGATGGTGATGCCATAGACTTGCGGTCGTTGCCAAAGCGTTTCAGTGAAGGTGATGGCTTTGGCTAATGTGGTGGCTTGGGGTGGGAAGCGAAGGGAAAGCGATCGCAGCATTTGAATTCACCCCAAGCCATCTTTCTCAGCAGCAGCAATAATCGCCCTCCGAATCCATTCGGTGCGATTGGGGAGCGATCGCACCACAGCATCCAATTCTATTGGTAACCTTATCGAGAAAGATTTTGGAGCTAGGGCACCCTCTGTAGTGCCTTGCCTCTTAAATTGCTTCTCTAAAAATTTATCTGTTTGGACAGGGTGAGGGTTTCCCCCCTTAGCACCTTTTGTCTTAGCCATTGAAAGTATCCAGACACTCAACAAGCCCATCATAACCTATGAAATCAGGGAAATATATAGATTAATCTTATAATATTTCACGGAAATCAGGGAAATATTTATATACGAATAATTGATTATTCCCTGAAATCAGGGTATTATGTATACATAAGCGAAAATCAATTCAAAGAGGCGATCGCCTCAGTCCTACTAAAACGCAGCGATCGCCTCCAATTACCCCAAAATCAGGAGCAATTATGAACGCAATTTTAGACCACAGAACCGAAAGTCAGCAATGCATCTGCGCTCTCAACGAGCATTTTCGGGGATTGAGCCAACGCGCAACGGTTGAGCGACTTGTTGAAGTCCTTCGAGATGCGGATGCTCTATTGAAGGTATCTCACTCACTTTTTGGCACAATCCGAGGCACCTTAGAAGGTCAGCACGATCCAAAAGAGATCGCAAAAATGGTCGAGCTGACCTATAACGCACAACGTATCATCGACGGTTACGAGGACAAAATCACGAGAGCTTGGCTGGGAGACTAACGCACAACTGATAGCCTCGGCCTGTCTGTCGGGGCTGTAACCACGAGTCGGCCTTCTACCCTGACCCCTGGCTCTCGTTAAAGCGCGTGTGGTGCCGTGGTATACGGATACAAAGGATCTTAGAATCAGGCACAGTTAGTGTTTTTTGATTGGGTGGCATACAATTTCAGTGCAGCCTCCACGCAATAGAAATCTTTGGTTGGTACAGGATTTATCAAAATATGAGAAATTTCCCTTTTTTCCTTGGCTCTGCCCTTGCTTCTGTCGCTTCTCTAGGTACTCCGCTCCTAGCTCAGCCTGCCCTCTCGCCATTGCAACAGCAGCAGATTCGGAACTTGCCGTCAAATCCATTTACTGGGCCGTTTGATCCAAGGTTTAATTCTCCTTTTGAAAACCGTTATCCAGAACCATTAAAACCGAAAGAAGAACCAATCCTTGATTTTAGTGCTGTTGAACAAACTAGCAAATGCACTTCGCCAGGTGGATATGAGGGACATTGGATCAGCTTTGTTGACTACTCCCACGGCTAAAAGCGCGTGGGATTCCTGAGACTCACGACTCAGATTTCTGTTTCTTTCCCTTACGGGTTTTTCGCAACTGCTCTTTAGAGGAACCCCTATCAAGACTTACGTTCGCTCCGCAGACTGACACGGCAAGCCCTGCCGCCAGAATGTTCTTAGCTGCATTGATATCACGGTCATGGTGCGCCCCACACTGAGGGCACCCCCACTCTCTAATATTCAACGGCAATTTTTCGACAACGTGACCACAATGCCCACATCGTTTAGAACTTGGAAACCAACGGTCAATCTTGACCAACGTGCGACCATACCAATCGCACTTGTACTCAAGTTGCCGTACCAATTCACCCCAGCTAGCGTCGCTAATCGCCTGGGACAGTTTCCGATTTTTGACCATATTCTTCACAGCCAAGTCTTCGACGGCAATCGTTTGATTTTCACGAACCAATTGAGTCGTCAGCTTGTGAAGAAAATCTTGTCGTGCATCAGTGATTTCCTGATGCACTTTAGCGACCTTGAGACGGGCTTTGTATCGATTGTTAGACCCTTTAAGCTTACGGCTCAACGCTTTCTGAACTCGACGGAGTTTAGCTCGTTTTGCCTTAAAGCCTTTGGGGTTGGCAACTTTTTCTCCTGTACTCAGAGCGACCAAACTTGTAATTCCCAAGTCAATCCCAATCGAATTAGGAGACTCAGTCAATGGTTCAATCTCTACCTCTACCAACAAAGAAACCGACCATCTTCCACTGGGGGAGAGCTTCACCGTAATGGTGGACGGCTCCACCCCTTCGGGAAGTTGTCGGCTCCATCGAATCGGCAGCGCTTCAGAGGACTTAGCAAGAAAAACTTGCCCGTCTCTAAACTTAAATGCCGACCTAGTAAAGGCAGCACTGCCACCATTCCGTTTCTTCTTGAAGTTGGGATACTTAGCCCGACCAGCAAAGAAGTTGGTGAATGCGCCTTGGAGATGGCGCAACCCCTGCTGAAGGGGGACGGAGCTAACCTCATTGAGAAATTGAAGATCCTCTTCTTTTTTCCAGTCGGTCAGCATTGCAGAAGTTTCAGCGTACCCCACTCGTTCTTGGCGTTCGTACCATGCCTGAGTTCTTTCAGACAATGCACGGTTATACACCAATCGAGTACAGCCTATTGTTCGTCTCAGCAAGGTTTCTTGCTCAGGCGTTGGATAAAATCGGTACTTGAAAGCTTTCTGTTTCATGTTTTACATTTTACGCTAAAACATGTAAGACATCAAGAGAGGTGGTTGCACCTGAATATTAAAGCGGCTCAAGCCGCTAGTTCGTTTTTCATCCCACCCTTGAAAGAGGTGGGTTTTCAAACTTCAACGGATCCTATAAAGACGGAAAGCATATCGTCGAGTGTATTAATCAAGATGAGCAGTGGAAGTTGATTCTTCAGAACGCTCAAAAGAACAAAGAGCAATCAGGGACTCAATTAGGTCATTAGCGACGCAATTAAAACCCGCGCTTACCCAAGCAATCACCCTCAAACCTTCCCTCTCCTGAGACTTTGGCACTAACTCACTCTAAACTCACCCCCCATCTCCACTTATCCACTCTGCAAACCGATCGCACCTCACAAATACAGGCAAATAGCGATATCCCACATACTCCAAAATAAACCAATCAACCCCCTTAACCTCGCGTATCCCCGCAACCAAATATTCAGCATTTCCGCACTGAACCACTTCACCCACAGCAGGCAAAGAATTTGATCCACCAACCGCCTCTTTCTTTAAAAGAGAAGGGGTAATAGGATCGCACTCAATCCCTTCTACACCAATGGTTTCAGCCTCAAGATTTGACACATTGGAAAACTTGGCATATCGGCGCTCAATACAGCCCAAAATGGCAAGGTCGATCGCACTCGACGGCAGTGAATATTGATACACGCGATCGGGGTTAATATCCCCCTTAAACCGACGGACCCGCTTACAGGTACTCTCCAACCCAATCATTCGAGCCTAATCGCCCCACATAGACCCATTGCTCGATCTTGTTTCCCTGGTCCGCGCTGCAACCGAGTCTTGAATACCGCCAGCTTACCCTTGCGATAGCGCTCCAATACCTCAGGCGATTCATTGGTCAATTCTCCCACCCCCACTAAATCCAGCACCTTCATCTCATTGAGAGCCGTCAACAGCGCCAAATCAGATCGAATATCGGTGACAAAAGGTACCTCCCCTTGAGCTAAATCAATCCATTGCTTCTGAGCTTTAGCCTTCGCTACTTCCAAATTCTGCAATAGATACAATCGCTCCAACCGTCTCACCTGGTTTCGATCTTTGAGTAGAGATTCGATAAACTCTGGACCCCAAACCTCAGTATCTTCAATGCCTGGAAGCTGCGCCTTGAGCAATGCCTTTCCCGAAGCAAACCGATCGCTGGATGAAAGGTTGAATTGGGAGAGATTGTCGATCGCCTGGTCCAGGGTAATATCGGGTGCTGTGAAGGTTTGATGCGCTTCATTCTTGAGAATCGCTGTGCCATAGCTTTGCAGTCGCTCTTTGATTTCGGGGTTTGTCTCTGGGGTGCAAAGGGCGATCTCATGGCCTTGATGCTCCAAAGCTGTCCTGAGATTTTCCCAAAGGTTAATTTTCTCGAAGTTCCACAGGGCCATTTGAGAGGTCGCGTGTCTGATCCAAAAATGGTCGTTCTGGGCCGCGAACTGATCGTTGAGGGTCTGGGTTGTTTCCTCGTCCAGATCGCTTAGTTTCAAATCTTCGGTGAGGTACCCCATGATGCAGCGCTGCAATTGTCTGGCTGAGGTTGAATTAATTCCATCCTCATCGATCTTGGCGTATTCCCTGGCCGCGAACAGGTAATTATCGCAATCCCTAATTCGCCCCGCCATCTGTAAAATGCCGTCAATATCCACAACGCCGTGATACAAAACGAAACATTTGTAAAAATAATCCTTGATGGAGATATCCAACCCACTCTCAGCGCTCGGACTATAGAGCAGCACATCAATGTGGTTCTCGCTCAACCACTCGTCAGGATTCTTGAGAAATGGTTCTCGGTCATCCGAACTTTTACTATCAAGCCGAAACGTTCGATAGCCCTGGTCAGCAATAGCTCATCGATGCGCTCCAGTAGATTCTGGTTGTCGCTGGCAATGGCGATCGCTCTTCTGCCACTAGCGATCGCTTTGAGTGCGCCAAGGGTTCGGAGAATCAACGAGACTTCAGGGGTTCTGTTGTTGATGGTGCGTTTGCCTTGGGCGGTTTCAGTGCCCAATAACTCGATATTCCAGCGTTGGGTTGGAATCACATTATCGATTTTACGGATGGTTTGAATCCGCTCCGGTGCGAGTTGGGTGAAAAAGTCCACTGTGGCATTGTCGATTTCTGCTGAAAGTAAAATGACCCCAGCACAAACCTGAAAAATCTCGCGCAATTTGTTCTCACAAGCGCGTCGCTTCGCGGGTGACAGGGTACGGCTGAACAGGAGATGCTTTCTGATCTGCGGTGCTTCATCCAGCAGAATAACTTTGCCTTGACAGTCTGAAGCCTTGATATGGTGCAAGGATTCTAGACATAGAGAATGTCTGCCTTGGGGGTCACGCAGCAACGAAAAGGTTTGTTCGCTCTGCAAGTGGCTGAAATCGGGCAGTTTTTCGGCTGCATTGAGCATCAGCGAGTTTTTGGTTCCCAGCATGACCATACCGAGATCTGTCGCGTTACACAGGTTGATGAGGTTGGTGGTCTTGCCCGTCCCCATTGGAGAGCGGATAGCCAGTAAGTCTGTCTTTAGCTGGATGTCTGGCCAGAGCGTATACAGGTTTAGATCGCCCAGTAGCTCAACCCAATCGATTTTTAGGTAGGGCGCTTGATGCAAAATTGTATCGGGTGTAAACCGATGACGCTCAAGCCATTTCTTGCGCTCAAAGTTTCGTTTGCGGGTCAGCCATTCATCGCCACATTCTTGAGTGTGCAGGTCGTCATAGTCTTCCCAGCTAATCCAGTTCACCCGCTGCCACTCCTGCGATCGCAATTCATCGCAGTCAGGATTAGCTTTCTGAGACTGCCCAAGCACACAGGGATAGG
>JAAURS010000039.1 GCA_012032135.1 Acaryochloridaceae cyanobacterium RU_4_10
TTGCTGCAACTGTTGACGTTCTTTATCCTCTAAATTCAAGGCTGGAGGGGATGATTTAGGCAAGTTTCTTGGCTCAGGTTAAGGGCATAATCAAGAGTAGCCTAACTTGTGCCTTCTTGTACTAGGGCATTTGCCACCCCCAACCTCAACGGGAGAATGCGAATTTCTGGTTCAGCCTTAAAAGCTACCCCGCTGACCAAGCTAACGTTACAACCAGAAACGTCAACTTGTCGTACTTCTTAGAAACATTCACCACTTCTTCCACAGAAGAGGTTTTGAAAAAATCATCATAGACACGCTCCGTTTCCGCTTTGCTCCCAGCAGCTCGAGAATAGAGAACCACAGGCTTGTCTGCCAGAACCGGTTTAGCATCAGCCTCCTTGGTCGCCCAGGATTCAGGCGTTGCCAGAGTCTGCAACCTAACCGATCGTTTTTTCCCACTGCGAATCCCTTCCGTTTTGCCAAAGCGAAAACTCACCGTAGGATTCGGCTCCTTACTGGTTACCGCAGACTCCAACAAAACCGTCAGCAAACAAGAGGCAGAGGGTTCAAGTGCGCCTTCAGGACGACGATGGATTCCATCCCACAATGTATCTGTCTTCCCCGCTCTGATGGCGACTAGCCGGACTGCAACCTTGTTTACTCCCGCACATTGCATGGGGCGTAGATAAGCAGCAGTCCCTTGAATCGAGCTTTCAGAGATATTAATGTTGCGCGATTTCTTGAGCACCAGTCCTGGAACGATCGGATTCGCATAGCCCGCTGTCAATCCGCCAAAGATGCCAATCCCAGAAAGTGCAAGTCCTATTGCAAAAACAGGGATCGAACACAGTTTATTCATTTTCTTATTCATAGACCGAAGGCTCAACAACTTCTCGGACTCGATAAATCTGGCGTCCTTGGGATTCATGGTACGTCCGCATCAGTAATTCAGCAACGAGTCCAAAACAAAATAACTGCAATCCACCCAACACCATCAACACGGCCAAACTCAAGAGCGGACGATATCCTATGGATTCGCCTAAAAACAACTTGAGGTAAGTTAGATAGAGTCCCAACCCTAATCCTACAACCGTTGAAATCAATCCAAACCAGCCAAAGGCGTGCATAGGACGGGTTAGAAACCGTTTCATAAAGTAGATGGTCATCAAATCCATCAAAACCCGAAAAGTACGACTCAAGCCATATTTACTGGATCCAAACCGCCTTGCATGATGGTTGACGGGTAACTCTGCAATTTTTGCCCCCTCAATAAAGGCTAGTGCAGGTAAAAATCGATGCAGTTCGCCGTAGAGGTTCATGTCTGCCAATAACTCAGCGCGATAAGCTTTCAGGGAACAACCATAATCATGCAGTGCTACCCCTGTTACTTTACTAATGAGTCCATTGGCCAGCTTTGAGGGCAAAAGACGGGTTAATGCTGCATCTTGGCGATTCTTGCGCCAACCACTGACAAGGTCATAGCCTTCTTCTAACTTCGCTAATAGATTGGGAATATCTGCCGGATCGTTTTGCAGATCGCCATCTAGGGTGACAATCACAGGTGCTTGAGCGTGGTGGAACCCTGCTGCCATTGCTGCGGTTTGACCGTAGTTCCGCCGCAATAATACCGCCCGTACATCCGAACGGTCTTGAGCCAACCGTTTCAGTACAGCCGTGGTACCATCCGTCGAGCCATCGTCTACAACCACAATTTCGTAGGCCAGCTCTTCCGTGCGGAGAACCTGAGCGATCGCTTCTAATAGATGGGGTACACTCTCCACCTCGTTATACACGGGAACAACTACAGACACTTGAAGGTTGTGTCGTGATGAAATCTTGGGTTGCGGGGGGTAGGGGTCTGTTTTCATAGGAAGAAAATAATATTTAACCAGTATTGCGCATTCCAGCCGCAATTCCGTTAATGGTTAAGAGGGCTCCACGCAATAATTCAGCTTTGGTAGTGGTGGGGCCAAAGGTCACTGCATTATGCGTTTGGCGCAAGCGCTTTAAGAGTAACACTTGCAAAAAGTTTAACGGAACAATGCTACCATTGCGCAATTGCACGGAGCGTTGTAGGCCAGGATCGCCGTCTAACAAACGCTTGTGACCTGTAATCGTTAAAACTAAGTCTCGGGTCAGACAATATTCTTGAGAGATTTGCTCAAATAAACGCTCAAATCGCTCAATGTCTTGAGGGGTGCCGAGCCGATCGACGTAGTGATGGGCAATTTGCAAGTCCACTTTGGAGAGGGTCATTTCTACCTTGGAAATCACCATCTTAAAGAAGGGCCATTTGTAGTAAAAATACCGCAGGAGCGAAAGGCGATCGCCATCATTGTCTCCCAGAAAATCTTGCAGGGCCGTACCCACTCCATACCAAGCGGGAAGTAAAAATCGACTCTGAGTCCAACTAAAAACCCACGGAATGGCCCTTAAACTATCGATGCTCTTTTTCTGTTGGGGTTGGTTGGGACGTCGGGCCGAACGGGAACTGATCTGGAGTTGGCTGATTTCTTGAATAGGAGTCACTTGATGAAAAAACTCAACAAAGTCTTCCTGTTCGTACACGAGCGCGCGGTATTGTTCGCGCGATCGCGTAGACAACTGTTCCATGATTTCATGCCACGGCTCTATCCGATCCATCGTGGAGTGTAACAGACTGGCTTGAATCACAGCGGTGGTGATAGTTTCTAAGTTGTAAAGCGCTAGTTCTGGTAGGGAATATTTAGAGGCAACAACCTCACCTTGCTCTGTAATTTTGATGCGGCCATTAATGCTATTCCCAGGCTGAGCCAAAATTGCTTCGTAGGCAGGTCCGCCTCCACGCCCCACGGAACCGCCGCGTCCGTGAAAAATACGCAGAGAAACCCCGTGGCTTTTTGCCATTTGGGTCAAACTTTGCTGCGCTTTATAAATTTCCCAATTGCTGCTCAAGAACCCCGAGTCTTTGTTGCTGTCAGAATAGCCCAACATCACTTCCTGCAAAATCGTCGGCTCGGGTTCGTCAGCGCCATCAGATTCCCTTACAGATGGCGTTTCAGTGCGACTGGATGTCAAATAATTAGGGTAAAAAGGCAATTCCAGCAAGCTCGACATTACCTCTGGAGCGCGCTTGAGGTCATTTACTGTCTCAAATAGCGGAACCACTTCCAGGGTGCCTTTTTCTGTAGATGGATCGTACAAACCTGCTTCTTTGGCCAGTAGCAAGACCTCTAACAGGTCGCTCGCATCGTGGCACATGCTGATGATATAGGTCCGGCAAATATTAACCCCAAACTCCTCCTGCAATCGCCGAATCATGCGGAAGGTTTCGATGGTTTCTTTCGTGGTCGTTGAAAAGGGCAATTCCGCTGGAATGAGTGGGCGACGGGTTTGCAGTTCTGTGGCCAACCATAAAGAGCGTTCTGATTCGCTCAGATCTGAGTAGGGTTTGGGTAGAATTTGCAGGTATTCCACTACTTCTTGCAGTGCGTCGGAGTGGCGCGAGCTTTCTTGACGGATATCCAGTTCGACGAGGTTGAAGCCAAAAATCTTGACTTGACACATTAAGTTATCCAGTTCGCGACAGTTTAAGCCACTGGCTTTTAGATTGTCATCAATCAAGGACAGTTCAGCCAAAAACTCTTGTTCTGTGCGGTAAAAGTGTGGCTGCAAACTCATCGCTGAGGCAGATTGGGTGGCGGTTGGCGCGCCGGAATGCGGAGAGACCAGCGGACTTTGGGCAGACACCTGATTCTGATTGCGATCGCTGTATTTTGAGGCGCTCTAAAATATAGGTCAGCTTGAGGCGATAGGGTTCTTGACGAAACCGAATTGCCAAAAGATTGTAGATATCTGGCATCTGGATTTGATCTTGCTCTAGAGAATCCAGCAAACTGGGCTGGACCTCACTCCAGTGCATAGAGAGACTGAGCAACGTAATCAGCTTTTTGACTGATTCCATGTACTTTTCTAAAATCACATTGCGCTGATAACAAGCCGTTTGCCAGGTAATGTCTGGCGTCACGGAAGGATTTCCGTCGCGATCGGCTCCGACCCAAGAACCAAACCGACAGAAGCCATAGCTGGGCGGATGCAAGTTTGGGAAATACTGTTGCAGGGAATGGGTGAGCCGCCGATACAGTTGGGGGATAGCTTCAAACATCACTTCTTTAAAGTAATGCAGGCTGTATTCCACCTCATCCATCACCGTTGGCTTGAATTGATGGAGTTCGTCGGTCCGCCACCAGAAGCGGATTTCCTCCATCAGCTCATTATGTAGCGCTTCAATGTCCCAACTGGCTCGGACTTGAGCTGCGAAGCCAGCTTCTATTCTATCCAGACGACCTAAGATCTTTGCAATTCTGCGCTGTTTGTCCCGGATGGTTTGGCGCACAATTTCAGTGGGGTGGGCCGTAAAAACGAGTTTTACATCTAGGGCATCAATCAAATCTTGGATGTGACGGGTTGGCACATTCAGGGTTTTGATTTGGGGAAATAACCAAGAAAACGTCCCTACATTTTTACTGGAAGATACCCCTTCATACAAACTGCTCTCCAAGCGTTCCTTAGGACCACTGCGAGAATCCGCAAAATGGGACGCATTGGCATTGCTAAGAGCAGCTTCAGGTTTGGGAGACTTGTCTAAAATCGTATTTTTTGAGTTTTCGTTCGAACGACCGGGGCTGTGGGTGCGAACAATGCTTTCTTCTTGTTCGTAATGTTGCTCGACGGTGTTGATGAGCTGAAAATAAAGAGCAAAGGCTCGTGCCGCTCTGACGGCCTCTTCAAGCTCTAACTTTTCAACAACTTTCAGCACCTCCGTCTGCGGAATGCTTTGGCCTTCTGGAGAACACATGGCCCGGAGCTGCTGGAGCAAATCCACAAGTTCTTGGCCGCACTCTTCACGCAGTAAGGCTTCCAACAGATCCTCAATAACGTTCAGCCGATGTTGCAAAAGCGAGTCGATGCTGACATGGGAAGGCAGTTCTGTCATGGGGCGATTTAGGATAGAACTCATATCTGACGCACACAGCCCGTCGCACTTACTTGAATAATTTTAGGTTGTAACCTCTCGTTATGGTACAGCGTCTTGCTGTGTTCCAGAAGCTTCTGACGAACAAGGTCTTTCGAGAAGGGGTCATTGTTCGCCTTGAAGGAGACTAAAGTTTATGCTTCATGACTTAATGCCCATTGCTTTGCCCAACTTAGAAGCTGACTCACCCGTTCGTCTGTGGCCGCTTCGCAGTACAGCCGCAGGACGGGCTCTGTGCCGCTAAACCGAATCAGAACCCAAACTGCCCTCTTGGAGCCGAATCTTGAATCCATCTGGGTTTGAAACATCGCTCACCGCCATGCCTAAGATTTCAGTGGGTGGCGCTTGGGTTAATTCCTGGATGAGTTTTTGCTTGGTGGCATCGCTGGAGAGGGTGAGGTCAATCCGATCGTAGGCGCTGAAAAATCCCGTACGCTTTTGAAGATCTTGATAGAGTTCGCTTAAATCTTTACCGCTGGCTGCGATCGCCTCTAACACATAAAGCGCCGACAAAAGTCCATCCCGTTCGGGGATGTGGGTGCCGTAGCCAATTCCGCCGGATTCTTCACCGCCCAATAAGACTCCGCCCGACTGCATCATCCGGTCGGCAATGTATTTGTAGCCAATGGGGGTTTCAAAGACGGGCAAATTAAAGAGCTGAGCCACCTTGGGCATCAGGTCCGAGCCGCTCACCGTTTTAATAAATTCCCCCGTCAACCCGCGACGGCTGGCTAAGTGTTCCAGCAAAATGGGGATGAGGATTTGCGAACTCAAAAATTGCCCTGGCCATCCACTGCCGCAATGCGATCGCCGTCTCCATCAAACACAAACCCCACGGTCACGCCATTGTGAGGACCAGAGGCCGCACGCTCTTGAATAGTTTGGATCAATTCTTTCATGTACTTGGGTAAGGGTTCCGGTGCCCCGCCGCCAAACATCGGGTCGAGGGCAGCGCGCAGTTCGTTTACGGGACATTCTAAGACCTGTTCCAGTCCCGTGGCTGTCGCACCGTGCATGACATCGACGTATACCGTCACGCGCCCGCTGTTGATGGCATCTTGGATGGCTTTGAGATCGACTTTAGAACGAAGAATTTTGCAGTATTCTGGCCAGGGATTGAATCGGGTCAGGGTTCCCAGCCTCCCCACAGGGACCGCAACGGGATTGCTGAGTTGAGCTTGAATATCCTGAGTGACAGTGGGCGGCACCGAACCCCCAAAAGCTCCTTTCACCTTGAGTCCTGAGTAGGCTGCTGGATTGTGGCTAGCAGTAATGACCAATCCACCGATCGCATCGTGTTGCTTTACAGCCCAACTAATGGCGGGGGTGGGAACGAAGGTATCCGAGAGCAACACATCAAATCCGGCCTGCTGGACGGCGATCGCAGTGGCTTCGGCGAACTCTGCGGAGAGAAAACGGCGATCGTAACCCACAATGATGAGGCGCTTCTGCTGGGCCTGATCTCCATAGGTTTGGGCCAAGACTCGGGCGGCTACGGGGGCAACTTGGCCCAGGCGTTCAAAGGTAAAATCACCTGCAATGATACCCCGCCAACCATCTGTACCAAATTCAATCGGAGCCGGGGTGAGTCGGATTGGGAATGAAGCGGCCATAGGGATGGATCCTTGCGTTGTTTGCGATTGCCGGACTACGGGTTCCAGAATGGTTTAATTTGGCTTGCCCGTCAAGTCCTTAATGTAGGGGTTATGAATCGGTAAAAGCAGGGCCGATGGATAGAAAATGAATTTTGTTTTGGGCAAAGAAGGCCATCAGCCTTGTTTTATGATAGATCGAGCAGTTTGAAGAGGTTGAGTATTGTGAGTTTGCACCAGGATGCGATCGCGCCCCACGGGGGAGTGTTGGTGAATCGAGTTGCCACACCCACACAACGGCAAGAATTTTTAGCTCAGGCAGACACCCTGCCCCGCGTTCGGTTGGACGAACGGGCCGTATCAGATCTGGAGTTGATTGCGATTGGTGGGTTTAGCCCTCTCACGGGTTTCATGGGTCAAGAAGACTACGATCCAGTGGTAAATCAAATGCACTTGGCCAATGGGTTGCCTTGGACCATTCCCATTACTCTATCCGTGACAGAAGAGGTTGCCGAACCGCTCCAAATTGGCAGCACGATTCGTTTAGATGATGCCTCTGGTCAGTTTGTGGGCATTTTGGAGCTGACGCAAAAGTATAGCTACGACAAAAACCATGAAGCCCTGAAGGTTTATTTGACCAACGAAACCCAACATCCCGGCGTCAAGGTGGTCTACGACCAAGGGAGCATCAACCTAGCAGGTCCCATCTGGCTTCTAGAACGCCGCCCGCACCCTTTCTTTCCTAAATACCAAATTGACCCTGCTGAATCCCGAACATTATTCCGCGACAAGGGCTGGAAGACGATCGTGGGATTCCAAACCCGCAACCCCGTCCATAGAGCCCACGAATACATCCAAAAATGTGCCCTAGAAATTGTAGATGGTCTGTTTCTCCATCCCTTGGTAGGCGCAACCAAAAGCGATGACATTCCTGCCGATGTGCGGATGCGTTGCTACGAAGTCTTGTTGGAAAAATATTTTCCCCACGATCGCGTGACGTTAGCCATCAATCCAGCGGCGATGCGCTATGCCGGACCTCGGGAAGCCATTTTCCATGCGATCGTGCGGAAGAATTATGGTTGCACGCACTTTATTGTGGGGCGAGATCACGCTGGGGTGGGGGATTATTACGGTACTTTTGATGCCCAGTACATCTTTGATGAGTTCGATCCGGCTGCTTTGGGCATTGTCCCGATGAAGTTTGAACATGCCTTCTATTGCACGCGATCTATGGGTATGGCGACGTCTAAAACGAGTTCCAGTTTGCCTGAAGAACGCATTCAACTTTCAGGGACGAAGGTTCGCGAATTGCTCAGAAGAGGGGAACTGCCGCCTCCAGAATTCTCGCGGCCTGAGGTGGCATCGATTTTGATTGATGCGATGAAAGTGTCTAGCGAGGCATCAATTTGAGTCCATTATGGGTGGGTTGCAAGCATTCTGCAACCCACCCACTAGGTGGATGTTGTACCGCCTGAGTTATCGGTGGGAACGGTAGAGCAAGGTTAAGTGTCAGTTTTTGGAAAAACGCCAATTCAAATTTGAATTGGCGTTTTTCTGGGGGGGGTTGGCTCCATAAAGTGAAGGATAAGATCCCGTTTTAATCCAATTGAGGACATTTGGTTACAGGCAAAGCGCTTTATCCGAGAGTGGTACCATCTTTGCAAATCTTTTCATGCCGTCAAAGTCTTATTTGAGTTTGCAACCCATCGACAAATATTTAACTTCCCTAAGCTGTTTACTTATGGTTGCTTCTCATAAATCATTTGGGATTGCTATACATGAAATTCTTGTTTAAGTCATACTAACTTTTGTGCGACATGAATTATCCAATTACTAAAATTCTACCTGAGCAGCTTCATGAAGGCGTGCAGCGTTGGATCTGGTCACAAGGCTGGGATAAGCTACGCCCCATCCAAGAACAAGCGATCGCACCCATCCTCTCCGGCAACACGGACCTCATTATCTCCGCCGCCACCGCTGGAGGCAAAACCGAAGCCGCCTTTCTGCCTATATTTTCAAGACTTTTACAGGAGCCAGCTCCAGGCATTCGAGTGCTGGGGATTGGTCCCCTCAAAGCACTCATTAACGACCAACATCGAAGGTTATCAGAGATTGGCGATCGCCTGCACATTCTCGTCACCCCTTGGCATGGAGATATCGCCTCCAGCAAAAAACAAAAAGTCCTCAAAAATCCTGAAGGGGATTGTGTTAATTACACCGGAGTCTCTGGAAGCACTTTTGACCCTGCGCGGCCCAGAACTGTCCATCCTATTGGCGAATTTGCATTACTTCGTGATTGATGAAATGCACTGTTTCATCGGCAGCGAACGAGGCCGACAGCTTCAGTCCCTCATGCATCGCCTTGAAGTTGCCTTAGGGCGATTTATTCCTCGCATTGGCCTGAGTGCCACGTTAGGGGATATGTCCCTTGCCGCTCAATTTTTACGTCCTGGGAAAGGAGATTCCGTTCAATTTATCAATCCCTCCAGTCAAGATGCCGAACTCAAGGTGCAATTGCGGGGCTACCGCAAGACGGGTGCAGACTGGGAAACCATGAAAACGGGGGCAATGGATTCCTTTCGCAATGAGTTGGAAATTAGCCAGCACTTGTTTCAAAAACTACGCGGTACCCGCAATCTTGTTTTTATGAACGGTCGCGCCAATGTGGAAAAGTATGCCGACCTCTTGCGTCGTCTCAGCGAGAAACATCAGGTGCCGAACGAGTTTTGGCCCCACCACGGAAGTCTCTCCAAAGAACTCCGAGAAGAAGCTGAGGCAATCTTAAGAAGCCGATCGCCCGTCTAACCTCGTCTGCACGACAACCCTAGAAATGGGCATTGATGTAGGGGCAGTCCTTTCCATTGCCCAAGTGGGTGCGCCGATGTCTGTTGCGAGTACTCGCCAACGTCTCGGACGTTCTGGCAGACGGGCAGGGGATGCGGCGATAGCACGGTTCTATATCACAGTTCCAGATATCGACGACGATCTTGCACCCCAGGATCGGTTGCATTCTGAGTTGGTTCAGGCGATCGCCATTCTCAACTTGCTGTTAGAGGGCTGGTGCGAACCGCCCATTGTAGGGAAGCTCCATCTTTCTACTTTGATTCAGCAACTCCTTTCGTTAATTGCTCAGTATGGTGGGGTGAGAGCGGATAGCGCTTGGCAGGTTCTTTGCAAGACAGGTCCATTCCAATCGGTAGATCGGGCAATGTTTGTGAAGCTATTGCGTTGCTTAGGTCAGCAGGAGCTGATTCAGCAGAGTCAGGATGGGAGTTTATTGCTGGGAGTAAAGGGCGATCGTCAGGTCAGTCACTACAGTTTTTACAGTGCCTTTGCGACGCCTCAGGAATATCGCATTCTTTACGAGGGAAGGACTCTAGGTACTTTGCCTATGAATATTCCCCTCTCTAAAGATATGATGTTTATCTTTGGCGGACGGCGTTGGAAAGCGTTGATGGTGGATGATTTTCAGCAGATTGTGGAGGTGGAACCTGCCCCCACGGGCAAAACTCCTACCTTCACTGGAGGCGCGGCCCACGTCCACGATCGCATCCGCCAAGAAATGTTTCGCTTGTATGGGTCTGAAGAAGTTCCGAGTTATTTGGATGCGAACGCCCAACAGTTACTTCGTGAAGCCCGCGATAACTTTGCCCAGTATAGTCTTGAGCGAACCTATGTTCTAGAGTATGAGAAGCAATCGCTCTTGTTCTGCTGGCAGGGCGATACGGTGATGAATACGATTTTGGTGCAGCTTCTAGCGCGGGGACTGAAGGTGTGTCGGGACGATCTGGCGATCGCGGTTGATAAAACCTCGGCATCAGAACTATTCATGCATCTGGGGGAATTGGTAGATGAAGGGCCAGCGGATGCGGTGGAGTTGGCTGCTACGGTGAAAAATAAGGCCATTGAGAAGTGCGATCGGTTTCTCAGCGATGAGTTGTTATGCTTTAATTATGCGGCGAGTCATTTAGATACGCAGAAGGCTTGGGAAACGCTCAAGAAAATTGTCGATCTTTAGGTAGATGGTGGATTGGGTTGCTGCGATCGTTCTTCCTGAATCTGGGCGATTAATTTTTGAACAAAGCGATCGTCGGACAAGAAAGACTGTTTCCCTTCACCAACAACTTGCGTAAGAAAGCGAATGAAGTTTTTCATAACAGTTTCGGAGATAGGGTGATCTGTCCCCATGCTTTGAGAAACGATAAAGAGTGCTTGAAGATACAATGGTTCCGCCTCGGCAAATCGTCCCTGGGAATGATACAGCAGAGCGAGGTTGTTGAGACTGAGTGGCGACTTGGGGATGCTCGTTGCCCAACAACCGTCGGCTCATGTCGAGCGCTTCGCAATAGAGCGGTTCTGCCTCCCCATAGCGTCCCTGGGAACGATACAGCAGAGCGAGGTTGTTGAGACTGGTGGCGACAGCGAGATGTTCTTCTCCTAATAGATGAGAGCATAATTCCAGAGCCTTTTGTAAAAGTTGTTCTGCCTCTGCATAGCGCCCTTGCATTTGATAAAGATTGCCTAATTGACCAAGACTTGCTGCTAATTCTGGCGAATCTAAAGCTTTCATTTGGCTCAGAAACCCTTCAAATCGAGATGTCAAATCTCGTAAATCTTTCTGAGCATTAACTTCCGCCAAAGCCGTTAGAGCTGGGAGCAAATAAAGCTTAAGTAATTCTTCTGCTGGAGCACCTGTTTGATTTCCCTGCTCAAAACGCTGAATCAAATAGTCTGCTCGTTGACGCGCATCATCAATATTTGCAGTTCCTTCCGTTATCAGAGGTTCTTGAGATTCTATAACTACCGCTTCCGTTAGCCTTAGCCGTGGACTAAACCAGCTCATTAAATCCGGCATAGCAAATTGAGCAGCATCATAAAAAACAGGGGTCATCCACCAAATTTGACGCAATGGCCAATCCGCAAACCGTTCGCGGTTGAAATTTAGGGCATACATCGCATCCTGCAACGTTATCCCTGCCCTAAAAGCAGTAGAAAAGCCGTGAATTGAAATCACTCCGCCCGCCTGTCGCTCCAGTTCTGCTAGTAAATACTCCACGATCTCCATCGGTTCGCGGTAGGTCGGCAACTGAATTTCAGCAAAAGGAATCTGTTGTTGGGTCAGTTCGCTTTTCAGTCGATCGACTACCTGTTGACGAGAAAATTCAGAGCTAAATTCTACCCGTGCCAATCCCCGATCTGCTCGTTTTGACCACAGCAACAACCGTGCTGAAATATCATCGATAGAACCCATTACTGCTAAATCAGATCGTGCCACCTTCCACATCCTCCGGCAGGTGTCCTTGTTTCTTCAATATATCGACAACAATCGGATGTACGCCAAACCATCGCTTTCCATTAAACTCTTGCACTGCACGAGTACCCAGCAATGAGTACATTGCTGGATTGGTAATTTGAGCATCAGCAGTTCCGGCATAAATCTGCTCCAGCAATGCCGCTTTTTCTGAGTACGATACTGGGTCTGGGCTAAAGGGACTTTGCCCTAAACGGCGTTCGTAATCACTCCGCAGATTGAAAATAGCCCCCAAAACATCATCTGCATTAATTTGTTTTGCAGTGCGGAGGATGGCACTATCGGCAGCATAATTCACCAGCGTAAATAAATCTCGTACATTTCCGCCAGATGCTACGATTAGCCGAAGAACCTGATCTGCTTCAAACAAGTTAAGATCCATCCGTGCTTCCAAGACGGTCAGTACAGCCTCCCGTCCAGGGTTGTTCGGAAAATGATCTTGGGTATAAACAGGTGTATCTGGAATAATAAAACTGCAATTTGGCGTAAATGGCAATTGACTTGCACCCACAGAATAATAAAGACCAATGGGAACGCTAAAAATAAGATGGGCGCGTAGATCTTGAAAAATATTGCCGTAGGTAATAAATAACTCTTCAACTCGATGTGTAGCTATCCTAGCCTTATCAAAATCTTCCCCGATAAAGAGCCATTCCTGCTTTGCAGTTGTTTGGAGTAAGCGAGTACATTCATCCAACAACTCATTCGCAACTTCAAGCAGATCGTCTAATCGACTCAGCCGATACTCTACTACCTTCTCCTCCCGCGCCGAGGCAAACCGGATCTCTCCTTTCGTATTGGCAAACAACCCAACAATCTGAGACCACAATGAATCCGACTTTACGCCAATGCCTGCTTCTATCCCTATCTTGCTTTCGGATTGAGTAGTACGAGACTTTGTGTCAGTCGCAAACCAATCTAAAATTTTTCTCAGGCAGCTTGCCGAAGGTGGAGTTCCAACTAATTGAGTGGTTTGTTCTGCCACCTCCATCATCATAATCAGCAATACATCCAGTGGCCTGAAATTAACAGGATCCAAGACCGAAGTGGCACTAAACCGAATTGTTCTAAATTCGGGTTCAATATCAGCAATCAGACGCGAAAGTTCCGTCGATTTGCCTACACCGGGATGGCCCATCAAACATGCCTTAAACGGCACAACATCCCCATAAGCTCGATTCAATCCCAACCGAAGACGTTTCATTTGGTCTCCGCCCCGTGTCTCGTTCAGCTCATCTTTATAAAACGCCGCAATTTCTTCCGGTGTTTGCAACGGAACCAGTCGAAGGGTTTTGTAAACATCCTCTAAAGAGGTTGCGCGGGTGGTCTGGAGTTTTGGGCCAAGGGCATCCATATTGTTTTTGCGATCGAGCTTGTCTCAGGATTAGATATAACAATTAATAGATAGACTGTGTCGAGATGGCTTAGCGATCGCAGTCGATCGAACTCTTCCCAAGAACTCATAATGTATCTAAATGTTATCCTATTTTGAGCTATGCCAATATTTCCAATTGCTCAATTCGCTAATTTGGTAAGTCTATGCTGTCAAACATTGTACGTCCTATGGTCCGAACCCAGGTTCGACTTCTTGCAAATACTCAGGCAACCTATTCCACACTCGTAACTACAATAACCCAATGGCTGGGCTTTTTAGGAGTACAGGCCAGTGTCACTCAGCTCCATACCAATGCCAATCGCATTCAGCTTTCTCTCACCGTAGGCAAACCCGAGTCTTGCGATCGCTGTGACTGAGGAGAATGATTGCAAATCTCAAGCAGAGTAATGCCCAGCCAAAAGGCTCTCAATCTGCCGGACTTAATGCCCAGCAGGAGCAGCGAGTGCAGCGCTTGCTGGCTTACATGGTTCAGGTTGGCCATCCCGACCAGAAGGTGGACTGGGAAATACTCCTGCCGCAGCTTCAAGCTTTAGGATATCAGGAAGAGACTTTAGCAGGCATACGGGCGGCATTGAAAGTGCCTCAGTCATTAGAACATCTAATGGAAGATCTGGATACAGATGTAGCAGCGATCGTGCTTTCAAAAGCAGTGGGAATTGCATTGCTCGATCGAAAAGTAAATTCTGGAGAGGATCGGGCTTTGACAGTTCTACTGCAAGCAATGCAGCCTTCGGCATAATTAATCTCCCGACTCGAACCCTGGTGAACATTACGGGGTATACCAGCAGTAGCAGGAGGTGCTATCAGCGAAGTTGTCGAGTGGTATGTGGAGCAATCTTGCCCTAAGGATTTGCTACACCGATCGAAATGTGCTGCTTAAGACAAGCTCTCGCTCCACCTCCACAATCAAAAGATAGTAACGAGTACTGCGGCAAAAGTAGAGAGCAAGGTTCATAAAAGCGACCTATCAGGAACTCTCAGCACGTAAGAACAAACTCAAGAATGTGACTAAAAGCACAAAATGATTGTGATAAGGGTCGCTGACGATAGCGCAAGGTATTAGATAGATTTATTGAAAGGAACTCATCGATCGCCTGTTTGGAACGATCTCCTATGAGCGCAATATAGGCAGCTTAAGCCTTTCCTTATCCCCATTGACGAAATATAACCACAAAAATTCTGTCAATAGGATCTGACGAGAGAAATGTTATGGCCACTCCAAACACTTATCAACCTCATAGAAATTAGATTGTCGTCTAATATTAACTAGAGAGCCAGGTTTTCTAAAATCCTATTTGGATCAGTTCAAATCAGGTTTTTTCTCTATGAGAAAATATTTTGCCACGTCACTAAATTTAGTTGAATTTATTTGGGTTAAATTTCATTAACTGAATACTCTAAAATCTTCAATCTAGTAAAGGATAGATATGATGCTTAAGTCAATGGAAGTACTGAATAGATTTAAATTGAGTGGTAAGCTTAATATTATATTGTTGATTATCACTTTGATTGTCATTGGAGTTAATGGTTTGATTTTGTCGCAGGTTCTGCAAAAGAATGCAGAACGGGAAGTGACCTCTCAGGCAGCACTCCTGATTGAAACAATGGGTTCTGTCCGAGATTACACTAGCAGTCAGGTTAACCCAGAACTTGCACCTCGTTTAGAAACTGAAGATCGTTTTCTTCCACAAGCTATCCCCGGATACTCGGCGCGCGAAGTGTTTGAGAACTTACGAAAGCGCGAACAGTATAATAATTTCTTCTATAAAGAAGCAACATTAAACCCGACTAATCTAAGAGATAAAGCTGATAGGTTTGAGGCAAGGGTTGTCGAGCAATTTAGGAAACAACCTGCACTTAAAGAACTTTCTGGTTTTCGTTCTTTCCCTGGTACAGATATTTTTTATGTCGCGCGGCCCATAGCGGTCTCCGAAAAAAGTTGCCTGCGTTGTCATAGCACCCCTGAGGCTGCTCCTAAAAGTCAGTTAGTCACTTATGGAAGAGACAATGGATTCAACTGGAAGCTCAATGAGATTGTAGGTGCAAAAATTGTTTCGGTTCCTTCTAGTAAAATATTGACGGATGCTCGTCGTTTGCAAATTTTAGTGATTGGAATCTTGACTGTTGGTTTTTTGATTGCATTAATTGTTTTGAATTTATTCTTGAGATTTTCCATTATTAAGCCCATTATGAATATGGCTTCTTGGTCAAAGGAAGTCAGCACGGGTAATATGCACACCGAATTTGAACATCCCGTCAAGGATGAGATTGGAACTTTAGCGAGTTCTGTCAATCGCCTCAAGGTTAGTTTGGGGATGGCAATGAAGATGATCGATCCCCATCAGCCGAACGAGAGGTAAAGTAGCTTCGCACTTGTCACGCCGTCAAGTGCTATACCTAAATCAGCCCTTCAGATCGCGGAGTAAAACCAATGACCGATCTTCAGCATAGTTCGCCTCGACGACGTCGTTCTTGGGCAGAACCGTACAAAATCAAGGTGGTTGAGCTATTGAAAATCACCACTCGTGCGGAACGCGAACGAGCGATCGCCGAAGCTGGATACAATACCTTTTTGTTGCGTTCTAAGGATGTTTACATAGACTTACTGACTGATAGCGGCACATCCGCCATGAGTGACTATCAGTGGGCGGGGATGATGCTAGGAGATGAAGCTTACGCGGGGAGTGAAAATTTTTACAACCTAGAAGCAACGATTCAGAAGTATTATGGCTATCGCTACGTTGTTCCCACCCATCAAGGACGGGGTGCAGAAAACATTTTGTCCCAAATTTTAATTAAACCCGGTGACTGTATACCTGGCAATATGTACTTCACCACAACTCGCCTGCATCAAGAGTTAGCAGGAGGTACATTTGTCGATGTGATTATTGATGAAGCCCACGATGCTTCCTCTCTTCATCCCTTTAAGGGTAATATTGACCTGCAAAAGCTGACGGATTTAATTAAAAAAATTGGAGCTGAACGCATTCCCTATCTCTGCATTGCGGGTACGGTAAATATGGCCGGTGGACAGCCTATTTCGATGGCCAACCTGCGAGAAGTGTACCAGTTAGCCCAAAAATATAAAATTCAAATTATTTTGGATGCGACCCGTGCGGTAGAAAATGCCTACTTTATCCAACAACGAGAGGAAGGTTACCGCAATAAATCAATTGCTACTATCTTGCTAGAATTCTGTTCCTATACCGATGGTTGCACCATGAGTGGCAAAAAAGATGCGCTCGTAAACATCGGCGGTTGGCTGGCGCTGAACGACCCTGATATCTATGAAGAGGCACGCAATCGAGTTGTTATTTATGAGGGGCTGCACACTTATGGCGGTATGGCTGGACGGGATATGGAGGCGATGGCACGGGGTATTGAAGAATCCGTCCAAGACGATCATATCCGAGCGCGGGTTGGACAAGTGGAGTATTTGGGACAGAAGCTCATTGACTGGAACGTGCCGATTGTAAGGCCAATTGGCGGTCATGCTATCTATTTAGATGCCAAACGCTTTTTACCTCACATTCCTCAAGACCAATTTCCCGCGCAACGTCTGGCAGCAGAACTTTATGTGGAGGCAGGCATTCGGGCCCATGGCAGCGAGGCATGTCTCAGCCGGACGCAATAAGGATACGGGCGAGCATTACTATCCTGAGTTAGAATTGGTGCGCTTGACAATTCCTCGCCGTGTTTATACCCAAGCCCATATGGATTTGACCGCTGAAGCAGTTGAAGAAGTTTACTTTAATCGCGATCGCCTGCGCGGGCTCAAAATGATTTACGAACCGAAGTATCTTCGATTCTTCCAAGCAAAATTTGAATTACTGTGATATCGATACCAACTGTGCTAACCCTCCGCTAGTAACCTTTTGACCTCAACCGACCAACTCAATACGGTCGATGTGCAAGCATGACCTTTCCGGTATAGCGCGGGGCTTCCCGTCTAGAAGCTAAGGTTGAACTCGAAGCACTCTATTTCGGAGTCAATTTGGCAAAAGAAAACTAAGCATTTTCTTTTTCAGCAACTTTGAGTGCGGGTGGAATGGGCATCCCCATTGCTTCCATCAAAATCTTCGGTGGTGTTTGGCGAGACTCAGCCTTAAGATATTGACCCGTCAGAATGGGTGGGATTGCTTTCATCTGATGGGCGGTGCTGTAATAACGGTGAGTCTGCCGCATTTTGCCGCGTTCGCGCATATCTTCGTCGGAAATTTTCTTGCGCAGTTTCACAACCGCATCCATGATAGCCTCTGGGCGGGGCGGACATCCCGGCAAATACACATCCACGGGAATCAACTTATCAACCCCACGGACTGCTGTTGGGGAATCACTGCTGAACATGCCACCTGTAATGGTGCAAGCTCCCATCGCAATCACATATTTTGGATCTGGCATTTGTTCGTAAAGTCTGACCAAGGCTGGAGCCATTTTCATCGTGACGGTGCCAGCGGTAATAATGAGATCGGCTTGTCTGGGGCTAGAGCGCGGCACTAAACCAAAGCGATCGAAGTCAAACCGAGAGCCAATCATGGCGGCTACTTCAATAAAGCAACAGGCTGTTCCGTAGAGTAGCGGCCACAGGCTAGAGAGACGCGCCCAATCATAAAGATCGTTCATGGAGGACAGGATGACGTTTTCTGCCAACTCTTGGGGAAGTTCGGGTTGAGCGATGGGATAAACGATCTGACCTTGTTGCTTGACGGGTAAGTTCATGGTGGAGTCGGCCTGTAAGAATCGTCAATGAAACAGAAGAGACAAGATGGGTTGAAATGAGGGATCTTGGAAAAGAATACTTTACTTAGTTTAATGTACCAACTGCTTTATCAAAGTTCTTAAGTCAATGATTGATAGATTTGATGCCTGTCTTTGGATTTTGACAGCGATCGCAGTTCTCACACCTCAATCCTTGTGCTTCTCTCGCAAATCCAAACACCCCCAGCAAAAATGCCCAACGACATTGTTTTGTAGCCAAGTACGCTTCAATGGAAGTCTGGGGTTCTGACCTAGAGCTTGGCGGAGCGCTTTTATTCAAACGATAGTGAAACGGATCGACCCAAATCAGTTGGTTTTGCTGGTGCAAAATGGCAAGGGCTAATTCTGCTTGGGGGTCCTGCTTCAGCACGTCCGGCAAATAGCCTTCGCGGGGGAGCTTTTGGGCGAGTCGTTGGGCCAGTTGAGCCTGCGATCGCATTTGTTTGAGAAACCCTTCCCGACGTTCTTTATCCGTCGGGTCTAGCAATCCCGTCGGTTCGCTGGCCAACAATGCCGTTTGGGCGGGTTGTCCATCGCGACCCGCACGGCCAATTTCTTGTAGGTATTCTGATAGGGTCAGCGGCGGGTGAAAATGGCAAATCCAGCGCACATCTGGCTTATCGACCCCCATTCCAAAAGCAGAGGTGCAAATGACAAAAGGCATTTGACCCGACAACCATTGCTGCTCGATCCGACGGCGCTGTTGAGCGCTAAGTCCGGCATGATAGGCGGCTGTTTGATGGCCTTGCTCTTGAAGCCAAATCGCCAGCGTTTCGCTATCGCGGCGACTGCGGGTGTAGACGAGTCCCGCCGTCGCACCCTGGGCTTGGATAAAAGACTGGAGACGCTCGCGGCGAGCCGCAGGGGTCCAAACCCGCACAATCCGAAGGAATAGATTTTTGCGATAGGGACTGCTCCGAAACACTTGGGGCTTGTTTAAGCCCAACACCTGTTGAATGTCGCGTTGGGCGATCGGGTCGGCAGTGGCGGTAAACGCTGCGATCGCGATTGGGTCTGTGACGCGCTGTGGTTGGAGGGCGGAGCGTACCGTCCCCAACCGTCGATAGGCAGGCGAAAACTACTGCCCCATTGAGTAATGCAGTGGGCCTCGTCGATTATGAGCGATCGCAACCGAGACGATACCCCTAAGAGTTGCTGCCACATCGTCGGGCTCAGGAGAGATTCCGGCGATAGATATAGAAGTTTTAATTGGCCCTGTTCCAACTTGCGGAGAGTCTGTTGCCGTTGTTCCCGCGATTGTTCGCTATGCAGTAATGCTACGGGCGCTTGGCGGGACTGCAAAGTTTGGACCTGATTTTCCATCAAAGCCACTAAGGGCGACACCACTACAGACAACCCATCTTGCACCAAGGCCGGAAGTTGAAAGCATAAGGATTTTCCCGCACCCGTGGGCAGCATAACCAAGGCATCTCGGTGCTGGAGCAACGCTGTCACAATCTCCCCCTGCATGGGACGAAATTGCTCGTATCCCCAAAAGGCTTTGAGCCCTAAGTGAGCCTCCTGCCATAGCTGTGACGGTTGTTTTACCGTCCTAGGATCTCCTGATTCTGGAAACTTTCCGTTCCAGGCAGCAGTCATGGGCTTATGTGCTCCTAAGTTTTATTTATGGGTCTTTTGGCTCTGTTTTCCAGACATTGCCGAGACAGAGAGGATGTATGAGAAGTCAGAAATGTTAGATCAACCCTGCATTCGATCCCCCCTAACCCCCCCTTAAAAAGGGGGGAAATAAGCTCAAATCCCCCCTTTTAAGGGGGATTTGAGCGATTATCTCATTTGTCAATCACTTGTCCCCGCAGGAGCCAGTGGGG